>NZ_WIAQ01000025.1 GCF_009466385.1 Peribacillus tepidiphilus
TGCCTCCCGTAGGAGTCTGGGCCGTGTCTCAGTCCCAGTGTGGCCGATCACCCTCTCAGGTCGGCTACGCATCGTCGCCTTGGTGAGCCGTTACCTCACCAACTAGCTAATGCGCCGCGGGCCCATCTGTAAGTGACAGCAGAAACCGTCTTTCCCTTCCTCCTCATGCGAGGAGAAAATCTATCCGGTATTAGCCCCGGTTTCCCGGAGTTATCCCAGTCTTACAGGCAGGTTGCCCACGTGTTACTCACCCGTCCGCCGCTAACTTCTCAAAAGCAAGCTTTTAAGAAGTCCGCTCGACTTGCATGTATTAGGCACGCCGCCAGCGTTCGTCCTGAGCCAGGATCAAACTCTCCAAAAAGTTTTATAAGCGTCGAATCTCTTCGTCAGCTTTGCTCGCTCACGTCCTCATTTATCAATAATAAACTCCGGCGTTCGCTCACTTTGCTTCCTCGACCTTCTCGCTTCTAAAATTTTTTTCGCTTTAAAAGAGAGAAAATCCGATTCTCAACTTCATCCTTTTCGAGCTTGATTTGCTCATAAATTGTGTTGCTTAAAAGCAACTAGAATTAACGTTGACGTATTGTTTTGTTTAGTTTTCAAAGTGCAATTTTTAATACCCGTCGCCCATAAGCGACTCTATTATAATAACAATTTAAGTTTTTAATGTCAACAACTTTTTTATTATCGCTGTCGACTTTTCTTATTATATAGAGGTTTTATTAATAAATCAATACAAAAATTAATGTTAGAAAATTTTTATTTTAGAGGCTAGAAAGCAACGTTTTTTTACTCTCAAGCCTCTTACATTTAAATAAGAATTTCATCAATATAGATATCACATTGCTTTGCAAGATCAATAATTGTATTTGTATCAACCACTTTTACTAGCGGTCTAGTAGGATTATGACTGTCAATAAATATAATTTCTGCTAAATAACCATTTGAAAGTTTCACTTTGTTTCCTATTGTGAAATTAGCTAAACCTGAAGTTAAAGCCTTGAGTACTTTGACATCAAATTTTCCAAAATCATCACGCATGATCATTTCTAGAACTTTAAAAGGGGAGTGCTTTTTGCGATAAACCCGTTCAGATGTCATAGCATGATACACATCTGCTACTGCAATAATTTTAGAGAATAGGTGCAGATCTTTTCCATTCAATCCTTTAGGATAACCAGTTCCATTTATACGCTCATGATGTTGCAGGACGGCTAATTTTGCATAATCTTTTAAAAAAGGATTATTTTGAAGCATTCGATATCCAAAAATCGGATGTTTTTTTATTTCTTCAAAATCCTGATAAGTAAGGCTTGTTTTCTTTTTTAAAACAGTAGGAGAAATTTTAGACATCCCTACATCACTTAAACAGCCAGATAAGGTAAGTTGGACAATATCACCTTTATCCATATTAAGTTTTTTTCCAATAAAACCGGATAACAAACCAACTGAAACTGCATGGTGGTAGAAATAATCTTCTTTTGTTGAATAATGATGAAGAAGGAAAATCTCTTTTTGATTTTCAAGTGCTTTTTCTAACAAAGGAATTAAAAATTCACGGACTTTTGTAATATCAACTGGGCTTCCTGCTTCCCAGTTTGTAAAAAGTCTTTTATAAATCTGTACAGCGTTTAAATATTGAGATGTAAAAGAAGTAGACTGCTGCAGACCTTCTTGCTCATCATCAATTATTTCTTTTGGAACGTATGGTTTTCCATCGACCAATGTTTTTTCAACACTTACCTCTGTTATTAAAAACGCCCTTAATACTTCTAATAAATCGTTAGTGATTACAGTTTTTTTTAACATAATTGGTCGATTTGTCATGCTGGTAATATCTTGTGCAAGAATACAACCTTCGACTAAATAATGAGTTTTTACTTTCAAGCCGTTCACCCTTTTACAGCTTTTTTATATTAACAACCTATTTTTATAATACTTTATTTAATTGAGCAAAACTACCAAGAATTGTGAATTATTATTGGGAATTGAACACGGATAGAGCTCCAATTAATACATTTAAAAAAGACTCCTAAATGCCCCGATCCCTCTATTCATTGGAGGGGGCAGGACATAGGAGTCTTCTTTGTATATCTTATTGGACGATATTGTCTTCATTTTGTTCTGATTCTTCGCGTTCTACCTTCGCAACTGTTGAAACATATTCGTTTTCATTAGCTTCTAAGCGAATAAGCTTAACACCTTGTGTATTTCTTCCAGTTTGAGAAATATCACTTACAGCCATACGAATAATCACGCCTGATGCTGTTATAATCATTAAATCTTCGTCACCATTAACAGTTTTAACAGCTACAAGTGGACCGTTTTTCTCTGTTATGTTGCACGTTTTTATACCTTTTCCACCACGGCTTTGTACTCTATATTCTTTTTCATGCGTTCTTTTTCCGTACCCATTTCGTGTTACGATTAAGATTTCGGAGCCCTCTGTTACTAGCTCCATTCCGATAACCTCATCATCTTTACCTAATGTGATTCCTTTTACACCTGTTGCAGTTCGACCCATGGAACGTACATCGGTTTCAGGGAAACGGATTAACATACCATTTTTTGTTCCAATGACAATATGCTTAGTACCGTCCGTCAATTTAACAGAAATGAGCTCGTCCCCTTCTTTAAGACTAAGAGCAATCAATCCGTTGTTTCGGATATTAGCAAAAGATGAAAGCGGGGAACGTTTAGAAATTCCGTGCTTGGTTGTAAAGAATAAATACCAATCTTCCTTAAATTCTTGGACTGGGATGATGGCATTGACCCATTCCCCTTTTTCTACCTCAAGAAGGTTAATAATCGGTATCCCTTTAGCAGTCCTTCCGTATTCAGGAATCTCATATCCTTTTGCTCTGTATACCTTTCCTTTGTTTGTAAAGAATAAGAGAGTATCGTGAGTGGATGTCGTCAATAGATGCTCAACAAAATCATCTTCGTTCGTTCCCATACCCTGAATTCCTCGACCGCCTCGCTTTTGGCTTCTATATGTAGAAACCGGCTGACGTTTGATATATCCGTTATGGGTAAGGGTAATGACGATATTTTCCTGTGGAATTAAATCCTCATCTTCTATATTTTCTAAGCCGCTTAGGACGATTTCTGTTCTTCTTTCGTCGTTAAAGCGCTCTTTAATTTCTGTTAGCTCCTCGCGAATGATTTGGAGCACCTTTTCCTCATCTGCAAGAATTGCTTTAAGTTCAGCAATTAGTTTGACCAGGCTTTGGTACTCTTCTTCGATTTTTTCGCGTTCCAACCCTGTTAAACGCTGTAATCGCATATCTAAAATTGCTTGAGCTTGTTTTTCAGAAAGGGAGAATTTCGTCATTAGCCCTTCTTTTGCAATTTCAGTCGTTTGAGAGTTTCGGATTAACGAAATCACTTCATCGAGATGGTCGAGTGCTACTCTTAAACCTTCTAAAATATGCGCTCTAGCTTCAGCTTTTCGCAGCTCGAATTCCGTTCTGCGTCGGATTACAACCTTTTGATGGTCGAGATAGTGCTGTAAACACTGTTTTAAATTCAAAACTTTCGGTTGCCCATCAACAAGAGCCAATAGATTAATTCCAAAGCTTGTTTGAAGAGCTGTTTGCTTATACAAATTATTAAGAAGAACATTTGCATTCGCATCTTTTCGCACTTCAATAACAATACGCATACCGTTACGATCTGATTCATCCCGTAAGTCGGTAATGCCATCGATTTTCTTATCACGAACAAGCTCGGCAATCTTTTCTATCAACTTCGCTTTGTTTACTTGATACGGTAATTCTTTAACGATAATAACTTGTTTACCATTTGATTTTTCTTCAATTTCAACCTTCGCTCGAATGGTAACTGAGCCGCGCCCCGTTTGATATGCTTTTCGGATGCCGCTTCTTCCTAAAATGAGACCTGCTGTTGGAAAATCAGGGCCAGGAATATATTCCATTAATTCATCAATCGTGAGTTCAGGGTTCTTGCTAATGGCCAAAACGCCATCAATTACTTCGCCCAACTGATGTGGAGGAATATTGGTAGCCATCCCTACAGCAATACCAGAAGATCCGTTCACTAGAAGGTTCGGAAAGCGAGAGGGAAGAACAACCGGTTCTTTTTCTGATCCATCGTAGTTGTCCTGATAATCAATCGTGTCTTTATTAATATCTCGTAGAAGCTCCATTGAAATTTTGGACATACGAGCCTCTGTATAACGCATAGCTGCAGCTGCATCTCCGTCTACTGAACCGAAGTTGCCGTGCCCATCGACAAGCATATAGCGATAGTTAAAATCCTGAGCCATCCTTACCATCGTGTCGTAAACAGCAGCATCTCCATGAGGATGGTATTTCCCAATGACTTCTCCTACGATACGGGCTGATTTCTTATACGGCTTGTCTGATGTCATACCCAAATCATTCATCGCATATAAAATACGGCGGTGAACAGGCTTTAATCCGTCTCTAACATCAGGTAAAGCACGCGAAACAATAACACTCATTGCATAATCCAAGAAAGAAGAACGCATTTCCTGGCTAATATTGACTTCTTTAATATTTGACCTTTGATTTTCTGCCATGGAGACAACCTCCTTTATCGAAGCATCTGCTTCGTTGGTTTTTATACTAAGCTTTAGAAAGAACCAAATAATCTATTTCGGCACAAAAATACCTTTTACAACCAATAAAATTTTCCTTGTAATATGTAAAAGACAGGATAGAAATAATTTTGATCTATCCTGCAAATCTTTAAATGTCTAGATTTTTAACATAAAGAGCATTTTCTTCAATGAAATTACGACGTGGTTCAACCTTATCGCCCATTAGGATTTCAAATGTTTCATCTGCTTCAATTGCATCCTTCAAGCTAACTTGAAGCAGTGTTCTGGTATCAGGGTTCATGGTTGTTTCCCACAATTGCTCTGGGTTCATTTCTCCAAGACCTTTATAACGTTGAATACCAGGTTTTGGTTGACTAGGAAGCTCGCTCAGAATTTGCTCAAGCTGACGATCATTATAAGCATATTCAACTTTTTTGCCCTGACTAATTTTATATAAAGGCGGCTGTGCAATATAAATATATCCATGCTCAATTATTTTTCTCATATATCGATAAAAGAACGTTAATAATAATGTTCGAATATGAGCTCCATCGACATCGGCATCAGTCATAATCACAATTTTATGATAACGTGCTTTTGAAATATCGAAATCTTCTCCAATTCCCGTTCCTAAAGCGGTAATGATCGCACGTATTTCATTATTTGATAAAATTTTATCTAGACGGGCTTTTTCTACGTTAATAATTTTCCCGCGCAATGGTAAAATCGCCTGAAAATGACGGTCACGACCTTGTTTAGCCGAACCACCTGCTGAATCTCCTTCTACTACGTATAGTTCACTGATTGAAGGGTCTTTAGACGAACAGTCAGCCAGTTTTCCTGGAAGACTAGACACTTCAAGCGCACTTTTTCTTCTAGTCAGTTCACGTGCCTTCTTAGCTGCAAGACGAGCCCTAGCTGCCATTAATCCTTTTTCTACGATTTTTCTTGCCACAGATGGATTTTCTAACATAAACGATTCTAGCTTTTCAGCAAGAATCGAATCTGTGATGGCTCTTGCTTCTGAATTACCAAGCTTTGTTTTAGTCTGACCTTCGAATTGCGGTTCAGGATGTTTAACAGAGATGATAGCTGTTAATCCTTCCCTTACGTCATCACCTGTTAAATTTTGATCGTTTTCTTTGATCATTCCTTGCTTACGTGCATAATCGTTGATTACACGAGTTAAAGCCGTTTTAAAGCCGGACTCATGGGTCCCACCTTCATAAGTATGAATGTTATTGGCGAATGAATAGATGTTACTAGAATAACTGTCGTTATACTGAAGAGCAATTTCGACCGTAATCCCATCTTTTTCACCTTCGATATAGATGGGCTCTTCATGAAGCACTTCTTTTGTACGGTTTAAATGCTCAACGTAAGATATAATTCCGCCTTCGTAATAATATTCATTCTTTTTATTTTCAACTCGCTTATCCTCAATAGAAATTCTAATTCCGCGATTTAAAAAAGCCAATTCTCTTAATCGAGAGGCTAGCGTTTCGTAGTCATATTCCAAAGTCTCAGTAAAAATTTCACTATCCGGTTTAAAATGAATGGTTGTACCGGTCCGATCTGTTTCACCAATGATCTTTAAATCTTCAACAGGAACCCCACGATGGTATTTTTGATAATAAATCTTTCCATCTCGGTGTACAAATACTTCAAGTTCAGTAGAAAGTGCGTTAACAACAGAGGCTCCTACACCGTGTAAACCTCCAGAAACTTTGTATCCTCCGCCACCAAATTTACCGCCGGCATGAAGCACCGTCATAATAACTTCTACAGCCGGGCGACCCATTTTTTCATGAATACCTACAGGGATACCTCGACCATTATCAATAACGGTGATACTATTATCTTCTTCAATGATTACTTTGATTTCGTCACAAAAGCCAGCCAATGCCTCATCAATACTGTTATCTACAATTTCCCACACAAGATGATGCAACCCTTTATCACTAGTGGATCCAATATACATTCCAGGACGTTTACGAACTGCTTCAAGACCCTCTAGAACCTGAATCTGATTTTCATCATAGGATTGGGCTTGTACTTCTTTTTGTTCCATAGTCAATCTGTATCACCTACACTTTTCTATTAGACGTAATCAATCGCTCTTATTTTTTCTATGTCAAAAAACTCTCATCGAATTGGATATGTCTTTGTGATGAACGTTTTAACAAAGTGGTTGAAGCTAGCGGAGATAAAAATAATTCATTTTTCGTAATGATAATTGACTTCACTTGGCCTTTTGCCAAATTAACTGTACTGTCTTCCATGTTTTTAAAGAAATTCTTCATTGACGGTACTTCAGAAAGTATATGTTTATCTAATATTGCTATAATTTCTTCTGTTTTTATTAATAGATCTTCACCAATATGGAGATACATGATGGCACCTCATCACTTAACTTTTGACATTCTGCCATGAGTAACTTGAAAAGTGGAAGCTTCTTTTAAGGTTTGATGGTCGATTCCCTCCACGCTAGTTGTCGTAACAAAAGTTTGTACTTTCCCTTGAATCGTATTAAGAAGATGCGACTGTCTATAATCATCGAGTTCGGATAAAACATCATCCAAAAGTAAAATAGGATATTCTCCGATTTCTGCATGAATGAGCTCAATCTCTGCCAGCTTAACCGACAAAGCCGTCGTCCTTTGCTGACCTTGAGACCCATAGGTTTGTACATCACGATCATTCACAAAAAAAGCAAGGTCATCTCGATGAGGTCCTATTAAAGTGACTCCACGATCAATTTCTCTCTGCTTTATTTTAGCAAATTTTTCTTGAAATACTTCTACCATTTTCGACAAATCCATAGTATCTGATACATCAACGGAGGGATTGTACTTAATTTTTAGCGTTTCCAAATTCCGAGAAATGCCAGAATGGATAGGTTCAGCCCATTTTTGTAACAGCTTCAGAAACTGAAATCTTTTTTCAATAATTTTCACAGCGTATTGGATAAACTGTTCCGTAAGTACATCTAGCATCGCTAAATCTTGTTGTTTTTTTTGCTGAAGCATCTTCAGGAAATGGTTTCTTTGATTCAAAACCTTCTGATACTGTGCCATATCATGTAAGTAAACAGAAGAAACCTGTCCGATTTCCATATCAATAAAACGCCGTCTTACCTGTGGACTTCCTTTTACAAGATTAAGATCTTCAGGTGCAAACATGACGACGTTCATATTCCCTATATATTGGCTTAATCTTTGCTGCTCTATATGATTAAACCGTGCTTTTTTCCCTTTTTTTGATATGACAAGCTCTAAGGGAACCGTTGAGTTTCGTTTATGGACTCTACCTTCTATTTTAGCATACTCTTCATCCCAGCGAATAAGTTCTTTATCATTAGAGGTACGATGAGATTTAGCCATTGCTAAAACATAAATAGATTCCATGATATTGGTTTTACCTTGAGCATTTTCCCCCAAGATTACGTTAACTTTATTCTCAAAAGAAACATCTAGCTCATCATAATTTCTATAGTTTTTTACTTTAAGCGACTCAATGTACATATTACCGGTCCTTTTTAAACTCCTTTGATCAGAAAAGTACCAAACCCAGGAATTTCGATTCGATCTCCATCCTTAAGCTTTCTTCCTCTTCTCACATCAAGCTCGTCGTTTATAAATACTTCATGCTCACTGAGAAACCATTTTGCCATACCACCTGTTTGAATGACATCTGCAAGTTTCAAAAATTGTCCAAGCGTAATATATTCCGTTTCAATCGGAATTTTTTTCATAAAATTTCTCACTCTTTCATCAGTTTGATCTCTAATATTTTATTTTACTAAACTTTTGAGAAATAGACAAAAAAGCTGTTAGTCGTTTTATACTAACAGCCGATTTTAAATTAATAGGTTCTGACAGGCAGAATCAATTGAAGCATGGAATCATCATTTTGAGATTTGATTAAAAATGGGCGCATTGCACCTGTAAAACTGATTTGAATATCTGTTCCTTCAAGGGCACGAAGGGCATCCATCATAAATTTTGCATTAAAAGAAATTGTCAATTCTTCTCCTTCAATACTTTCTGCTTGTACTTCTTCTACAACCTTACCGATTTCAGGAGTATTCGAAGATATTTCTACAAAATTTGGTTCTATTGTAGATAGCTTAACGACATTATTTTTTCCTTCTCCAAGCAAAGAGGCACGAACAATAGCTTGTAAAAACTCTTTTGTATTAATTATTACATCTGTTTTGCTTTCATTCGGGATCAATCTTGAAGTGTCCGGATAGTTCCCTTCAAGAAGTCTTGAGAAAAATAATAAATGCTTCGCTTTAAACAATATTTGATTCTCTGTAATGACAATATCTACAGGATCTTGGGTTTCATCTAGAATTTTACTTAATTCATTTAAACTCTTCCCAGGAATTACTACATTATAACTTCCTTGGGAATCAGTTTTTACTTTAGCTTTTCTCATGGCTAATCGATGACTATCTGTTGCAGTACAGGTTAACTCTCCGTTCTCGATCTTCCAGTTGACACCTGTCAAGATAGGACGTGTTTCTGACGTGGACACTGCAAAGACTGTCTGGCGAATTAAAGCTTTTAATAAATCGGTAGGCAGTTTAATGATATTCTCTTCTTCAATTTGAGGAAGATGTGGGTATTCTTCTGGATCTAATCCATTCAAATTAAATTCCGCTTTTCCAGATTTAATAATAGTTTGAAATCCGTTTTCAACGGAAATTTCAACAGAATCCATAGGAAGCTTTTTAACAATTTCATTGAAAAATCTTGCCTGGAGCACAATGCTTCCTGTTCTCTTTATTTCAACTAATTCGTCTCCCTCTTCCTCTAGTGGAATAAAGGATTCAATTGAAATATCGGAATCACTTCCTGTTAGAATAACTCCTTCATTTGTTGCTGAAATTTTAATTCCTGTTAATATCGGAATCGTTGTTCTTGAAGCTACAGCTTTCATAACATCTTGGACACTTTGAACTAATCGATCTCGCTGAATAATAAATTTCATTTTTTCCTCCAACTAAGTCATATTTTTTAGGGATCATTTTATTAATTATTTATTAAAAAATTAGTAATAATAGTAATAGGGGTTGTTAACATGTGGATAACTATAAAAATATAAGGAAAAACAGTCTATCCACATGTGGACAGACTGTGTATAAACTATTAGATTTTACTAACATATTTCCACAACATTTATATTTTTAACCGATCGGTAATCTCTTTTAGCTGTTTTTGTAGCTGGGCATCAGTTTGTAGTAGTTTTGAAATTTTTTCATGAGCATGAATGACAGTTGTGTGATCTCGACCACCAAATTCATCCCCGATTTTTGGAAGAGAGAAATCTGTTAGCTCTCTTGATAGGTACATAGCAATCTGTCTAGGAAATGCTACAGATTTTGTTCGTTTTTTTGCTTTGAAATCATCTAATTTCACATTAAAGTGTTCTCCGACTGCTTTTTGGATATCTTGGATTGTAATCATCTTCGGCTTAGAGCTTGGGATGATATCTTTTAATGCTTCTGCGGCTAAATCAGCATTAATATCTTTATTAATTAAAGATGAATATGCGACAACTCGAATAAGGGCACCTTCAAGTTCCCGAATGTTAGAGTCAATTTGGTTCGCGATGTATAGCATAACTTCATTCGGAATATCTAGGCCTTCGGCTTTGGCTTTCTTACGAAGGATGGCAATCCTAGTTTCTAAATCAGGTGGTGTAATATCCGTTATTAGTCCCCATTCGAATCTAGAACGAAGTCGGTCTTCCAATGTTGGTATTTCTTTTGGAGGTCGATCACTTGAAATAACAATTTGCTTGCTTTCTTCATGCAAAGTATTAAATGTATGGAAAAATTCTTCTTGTGTTTGTTCTTTTCCCGCCAAAAACTGAATATCATCAATCAATAAAACATCTACATTTCGGTATTTATTGCGAAAATCTACCGCTTTATTGTCACGAATAGAATTAATAAATTCATTCGTAAATTTTTCAGAAGATAGGTACACAACTTTTGCAGAAGGATTATGTTCAAGTACATAATGACCGATCGCATGCATTAAATGCGTTTTCCCTAATCCTACTCCCCCGTAAATAAAGAGAGGATTATAAGCTTTGGCTGGAGCTTCTGCTACGGCTAATGAAGCGGCATGGGCAAAGCGATTACCTGAACCGATAACAAACGTGTCAAATGTATATTTTGGATTTAGCATATTTTGTGGTATATCAATAGGATCATCATCACGTTTTCTAGGTTTTTGAGCTGGAACAGGAATATCAAAATCCTCTTCCCCTTGATTTGGCGGAATAATAAATTTAACCATTAAATCCTCGCCTGTTACATCAAATAAAACACCTGAAATAAGATGTGCATATCTTTCTTCCAACCAATCACGTGCAAACTCATTTGGGGCGGTGATCGTTAAAGTGTCACCTTGCAAGGAATGAGCTTTTGTAGATTTGAGCCAAGTTTCATAGCTTGGTTTACTTATTTTTTTTTGAATTTCAGTGAGAGCCTGGCTCCATAATGCAGCAATGTTTTCCAAATTGTTCCCTCCTTTGCAAGGAAAACAGTATTTTAAGGTTGCTTGTACAAGTTTTGTACAAAGTAATTTCGGGAATAAAATTGAAGAGATTAATTTTTATACATACATATGAATGCGGAAATATATAATAAGGAAACAAACCAATTTTCGACAATATCCACTACTTGTGGACAAAAAAATATACACACGCTGAATAAACTGTCCACAAGTTATTCACAATTTGTGGATAAGTAGAAATTGTGGATAAAGTTATCCAGAGTGAAAACATGATTATAATATCAAATAATTTAAAGGGTTGCAATGATTATTATTGGTTATCCACAGTAGTATTCAGACGTGGAAAATAATTTTCCACAGGCACTTAATTTGTTGAAAAACTGTCAATTAGTGTTGTGGATATGAAAAAAATGTCGAAATTATTATCCACAAAATACTTTTTAGCTAAAAAAATTTTTTTGTATAAAAGCAGAAATTATCCTCAGTAAGGATCCAAAATTGTATTGGAAGTTGCTGATCTGAAATAGTATGGCATTCTTCAGAGAAAATAGGTTTAAAGTAGAAGGGCCTGGTTTTACCATTAAATAGTGTTGACAATTTTTATCTAGCATCTATATAATTAATAAGACTGTCTTTGATTGATATTCCTCAGGGAGGTGTCATATAATGAAAAGAACTTATCAACCAAATAAGCGCAAGCGCAGTAAAGTTCACGGTTTCCGTGCGCGTATGAGCACAAAAAACGGACGCAAAGTGTTAGCTGCACGTCGTCGCAAGGGCAGAAAAGTATTATCTGCATAGGCCACTGATCAGTCTCAGTGGTCTTTTTTCGATATCTCAAGCGAGCTCTAGCTGATTTGTAGGTGTAAAGAATGAAAAAAAAGTTAAGGATTAAAAAAAATAGTGAATTTCAGCATGTTTTTCAAAAAGGGGAATCGTTTGCGAATCGACAATTTGTCATATATGTTTTAGAAAAACCGGAACAGGATTTTTTTAGAATTGGATTGTCTGTCAGTAAAAAAATTGGAAACGCTGTAGTAAGGAACCAAATTAAACGATACATAAGACAATCTTTTCTTGAATTAAAGGATGAGATATCTACTGGGAAGGATTATGTGATCATAGCGAGAAAGCCTGCTAGTGAAATGGATTTTTTTCAAGTAAAAAGCAGTCTTGTCCACGTATTAAAGAGGGCTAAAGTTTTAAGAAGGTTTCCTGGTGAAAAAAACTGAAAAAACTGACAGTATAATATATCAAAAAATGTTACAATACAGATCAGATTGGTAGCATAGTTAGGAGGAAAAAACGTTTGAAGAAACGAATATTACTCATACTTGGAGTTGTTTCAATCATGCTCCTGTTGTCTGGATGTACTGAAGTGAATCAGCCGATTACATCTGAGAGTGAAGGATTTTGGAATAGGTATATCGTTTATCCGCTATCCTTATTAATTACTACGGTGTCTGAAGCACTTGGAGGAAGTTATGGGTTAGGAATCATTGTTGTAACAATTCTTATTCGCTTACTTATCTTACCTCTTATGATCAAACAGACTAAAAGCGCAAAGGCAATGCAAGCGTTGCAGCCGGAATTACAAAAGCTTCGTGAAAAATACAGCTCTAAAGATGCTCAAACCCAGCAAAAGCTTCAGCAAGAAACAATGGCATTATTTCAAAAGCATGGAGTCAATCCATTAGCGGGTTGTTTTCCAATATTGGTCCAAATGCCAATCTTGATTGGTTTCTATCATGCAATTATGCGGACGCAAGAAATAGCTAAACACAACTTTCTTTGGTTTGATCTTGGAGAAAAGGACCCGTTCTTTATTCTTCCAATCATCGCAGGTATTACAACGTTTATTCAGCAAAAAATGATGATGGCTGGACAAGAAGCAAATCCTCAAATGGCCATGATGCTTTGGATTATGCCAATCATGATTGTTGTATTTGCCATTAACTTCCCATCAGCGTTATCTCTGTATTGGGTAGTGGGTAACTTATTTATGATTGCCCAAACATACTTTATTAAAGGACCGGATCTTAAAGCACAAGCTGCCGGCAATTCGGGAGGAGCCAAAAAGTGAAACAAGTAACTGCTACAGGACAAACCGTCGAAGAAGCAGTAGAATCCGCTTTAGCTCAACTGAACACAACAAAGGATAAAGTAGAAATTGACATCATTGATGAAGGTAAAAAAGGCTTTTTAGGAATCTTTGGTTCAAGAGAAGCGATCGTAAAAGTTACGCTTCAGCCTGATCCAATAGAGGAAGCAACAAACTTTTTGAAAAACGTCAGTGAAAAAATGGGAGTAAATGCAGATATCAAAATCGTTAGAGACGGAAAACTTGTTACGTTTCATCTGTCTGGAGAAAAAATCGCCCTTCTCATTGGTAAAAGGGGACAAACTCTCAATTCTCTTCAATACTTGACACAGCTGGTGGCCAATCGTTATTCAAAACAGTATTTGACGATTATGTTGGATGCAGAAGATTATCGTCAAAGAAGAAATGAGACACTTGTTCAATTGGCAGACCGCATGGCCCAAAAAGTTTTGAAAACTAAAAAAGAAGTTGCTTTAGAGCCTATGCCTTCCTATGAGCGTAAAGTAATTCATACAGCTTTAATGAAATACGATAATCTTAAAACGTATTCTTCTGGTACAGAACCATATAGACATATTGTAATATCAGTTAAATAAGAAGAATCCTCGACATCAGTCGGGGATTTTAGGTTGGAGACAAAGTATATTTCTCGCACATTCAGACTGATTGAAAACGCTTGTCAGTCGAGGAACGAACCCGTGCGAGGAGCGGAGTTACCCTAAATGGTAATGAGCACCGGAAGAGGGTTCGTGACGAAGAATGCGAGCGTTTGTCAACAGTCTGGAATCCTCGACATCAGTCGGGGATTTTTTTTGATTGTTACATTCAAAAATTTTTTGAATGATATGATGTAATCTTGATTTCTAAAAATGAGTGCATAATCTGTGTGAAGATTCTATGTACTGAAAGATTGTTATTCACATGTGGATAAGTTAAAATGAACGATACAAATGTTTTTAATGTGGATAAGTCCGCGTTTTTTATCCCGCATTAACGGGCAGTAAGACCCCCACTTTAAGATTTAAAGGGATCCTGAAGTCTAAGGTGGGGGACAACTGCTCGTAAAAGCCCGAACATAAGGATCACAGACTAAAAACGCCACATCGTGTGGCAACGTCTGTGTGACCCACATCCTGTGGGCCTCAACTAACCATCAGTGGGGGATAAAGAAAACCCCAACTGATGGAAGTTTCACTTTATCATTTTTCTTTTTTTAGAGATATGTCTGTGATATTGTAGTGATTTAGGGGATTAACGAGCATAATCTTTTTGAAATAGGTACCCATTATTTCGTCTAAACTTTGTTTATTATAGAAAGCCTAATAATGAAAAGAGGTGACAGTATGGAATTTGATACAATTGCTGCTATTTCCACGCCGATGGGAGAGGGAGCGATTGCGATTGTAAGATTGAGCGGAGATGAGGCCATTCGTATTGCCGATCGATTATATAAAGGACCTGGTGGGAAAAAATTAACGGATGTGAAGTCCCATACGATTCATTATGGCCATTTAATTGACCCTAAAACAGAAGAAGTTATTGAGGAAGTCATGATAAGTGTCATGAAGGGACCTAAAACTTTTACACGAGAAGATGTCGTCGAAATTAACTGTCACGGCGGGTTAGTATCTGTAAATCGTGTTCTTCAAGCTGTCCTCGAACAAGGAGCTCGTTTAGCAGAACCAGGAGAATTTACTAAACGAGCATTTTTGAATGGAAGAATTGATTTGTCTCAAGCAGAAGCGGTCATGGATTTAATTCGAGCAAAAACAGATCGAGCAATGAATGTGGCTTTGAAACAAATGGAAGGAAGACTTTCCAAATTAATTCGAAAGCTACGACAAGAAATTTTGGAAACTCTTGCACATGTTGAAGTGAATATAGATTACCCAGAATACGACGATGTAGAGGAAATGACACACCGTTTATTTTTGGAAAAAGCTGAGTATGTGAAAAAAGAGTTAGAAAAGCTTTTACAAACCTCTCAGCAAGGGAAGATTTTAAGAGAAGGGCTTTCTACTGTGATTATTGGACGACCAAATGTCGGAAAATCCTCTTTATTAAATAGCCTTGTTCATGAAAATAAAGCAATTGTAACAGATATACCAGGAACAACCCGTGATGTGATTGAAGAATATGTAAACGTTCGCGGTGTCCCTTTACGATTACTTGATACAGCGGGAATACGTGAAACAGAAGATATTGTTGAAAGAATCGGTGTAGAGCGTTCGAGAGCGGTATTAAAAGAAGCGGATTTAATTCTTTTAGTCCTAAACTATTCAGAGGATTTAACACCTGAAGATGAAAACCTCTTCAAAGCAGTTCAGGGAATGGATGTTATTGTGATCGTCAATAAAACAGATTTGCCGCAAAAAATCAATATGAATCGTGTAAAAGAATTAGCGGGAAATTATCCAATTATCACTACTTCTCTTTTAGAGGATAGGGGAGTAGATGAACTAGAGGAAGCTATCTCAGCCTTATTCTTTAAAGGAACGCTAGAAGCAGGTGATTTAACGTATTTATCAAACACACGTCATATTGCATTAATTCAACAATCATTAGGAGCTATTGAGGATGCAATAGCGGCCATTAAAGCAGGAACACCGATTGACCTAGTGCAAATTGATTTTACGAGGGCATGGGAGCTATTAGGAGAAATTATCGGTGATAGCGTTCATGAAAGCCTAATTGATCAACTATTTTCTCAGTTTTGTTTGGGTAAATAGGATGGTTTACGTTTTCTATAAAAGGAGGAAAAATTATGTCTTATGAAGCAGGAAGCTATGATGTCATAGTGGTCGGTGCAGGACATGCAGGTTGTGAAGCAGGATTAGCAGCTGCACGTTTAGGTGCAAAAACGCTAATGCTTACCATTAATTTGGATATGGTTGCCTTTATGCCTTGTAATCCATCTGTCGGCGGTCCTGCAAAAGGAATCGTAGTACGTGAAATTGATGCTCTGGGTGGTGAAATGGGTAAAAATATCGACAAGACTCACATTCAGATGCGCATGCTGAATACAGGAAAAGGTCCTGCAGTACGAGCACTTCGAGCCCAAGCAGATAAATTTTTATATCAACAAGAAATGAAAAAGACAATCGAAAACGAACCGAACTTAACTTTAATGCAAGGGATGGTCGAAAGATTAATTGTTGAGGACGGTGAATGTAAAGGAGTTATTACTCAAACAGGTGCTCATTATAGGGCAAAGACTGTTGTAATTACAACAGGTACTTTCCTTCGTGGTGAGATTATTATCGGGGAATTAAAATATTCTTCCGGTCCGAACAACCAACAGCCGTCCATTAAACTTTCGGAGCATTTAGAAGAACTAGGTTTTGATTTGGTTCGCTTCAAAACAGGAACACCTCCTCGAGTGAACAGTCATACAATCGATTATAGCAAAACTGAAATTCAGCCAGGTGACGAAGTCCCTCGTGCTTTTTCATTCGAAACAACGAAGTTTATCACTGATCAGCTTCCATGCTGGTTAACATATACAAGTGAAACAACACATCAAATTATTGATGAAAATCTTCATCGTTCACCAATGTATTCCGGTATGATCAAAGGGACTGGACCTCGCTATTGTCCATCCATTGAAGATAAGGTCGTACGCTTTAACGATAAGCCGCGTCATCAAATATTCCTTGAGCCGGAAGGAAGAAACACGCAGGAGGTATATGTACAGGGATTATCAACGAGCTTGCCTGAGGACGTTCAAAGACGAATTTTAACAAGTATCCCTGGTCTAGAAAAAGCTCAAATGATGCGTGCAGGGTATGCTATTGAATATGATGCGATCGTTCCAACACAGCTATGGCCAACTTTAGAAACGAAAAAAGTGAAGAATTTATATACTGCTGGTCAAATTAACGGGACATCCGGTTATGAAGAAGCGGCAGGTCAAGGATTGATGGCAGGTATTAATGCCGGACTAAAAGCTTTAGGAAAAGAAGAGTTAATTTTGAGCCGTTCTGATGCTTATATTGGCGTACTCATTGATGATCTAGTGACTAAAGGAACAAACGAACCTTACCGATTGCTTACTTCTCGAGCAGAATACCGTTTGCTTCTTCGTCATGACAATGCAGACTTACGCCTAACTGAAATAGGCTATAAGATTGGGTTAATTAAAGAAGAACGCTATAAAGCATTCCAAGCCAAAAAACAAGCGATTGATGAAGAAATAAAAAGGCTCAAGTCCATTATTATCAAGCCTAGCGAAGAGGTACAAAATCTTATTAAAAGCGTTGGGGGAAGTGAGCTAAAAGATGGCATCCGTGCTTCCGATCTTTTAAAAAGACCTGAAATGAATTATTCACATATCGAACAACTTGCACCTAGCTCTGAAGAACTCCATGAAGATGTCAAAGAACAAGTGGAAATACAAATTAAATATGAGGGATATATCGAAAAATCCCTTCAGCAGGTTGAAAGACTTAAGAAAATGGAAGATAAAAAGATTCCGGAAAATATTGATTACGATGCGATTACAGGTCTTGCTTCTGAGGCACGCCAAAAGCTTAAACAAGTACGGCCTCTTTCAGTTGCACAAGCTTCCCGTATATCTGGAGTAAATCCTGCAGATGTGTCCATCTTATTAGTTTATTTAGAACAAGGAAGAATAGCTCGAATTCAGTCATAAATTAAATGAGGTAATAACATGAATGTTGAACAATTCCAGCAGCTGCTTAACGAGAAAGGGATTTCCCTTTCTCGTAATCAGCTTGAACAGTTTGAACTATATTTTCAAACGCTTGTAGAATGGAACGAAAAAATGAATCTAACCGCTATTACAGAAAAAGACGAAGTTTATTTAAAACACTTTTTTGATTCGATCAGTGCTGCTTTTTACTTTGATTTTTCAAAACCATTAAAAATTTGTGATGTAGGAGCAGGTGCAGGGTTTCCAAGCATACCATTAAAAATATGCTTTCCTCATCTTTCTGTCTCTATTGTCGATTCTTTAAACAAAAGAATTTCTTTTTTAGAGCATTTGGCAAAGATTCTTAAGCTAGAAAATGTTCATTTTTATCATGACCGCGCTGAAACGTTTGGACAAAATATTAAACATAGAGAAAATTATGATGTTGTTACAGCAAGAGCTGTTGCTAGGATGTCAGTACTCTCTGAGCTCTGTCTTCCCTTAGTAAAACCAGGTGGATTTTTTATTGCGATGAAGGCCGCTAATGCAAAAGATGAACTTACAGCTGGAAAAAAAGCCATTTCTACTTTGGGTGGAAAACTCGAAAAAATAGATTCCTTTCTTCTCCCTTATGAAGAAAGTGAACGAAATATTATTACAATCAAGAAAATCAAATCTACTCCAAAAAAATATCCAAGAAAGCCTGGTACACCGAATAAAATCCCTATAGAATAATAAGGGTGTATGTTTCACGTGAAACTAAGGATCCTTTGCAAGTTTTTGTATGATTTTGTCGCTAATTTTTAGAAGGATATTGTCGTTTATATAGAGAATATGTATGGCGGGAGTTTCTTAAAGGTGGTGTAGGGATATGAAGCATCCTTTTTCGCGTTTTTTCGGGATTGGCGAAAAAGAAGTCCAGATTATAGAAATGGATAAGCCAGAAAGCAACGAGGAAATCAAGAAAATTCCCATTTCTGATATTGTGCCAAACCGCTATCAGCCTAGAACGGTATTTAATGAGGAGAAAATAGCTGAGTTAGCACAAACTATTCATACCCACGGAATTATTCAGCCAATTGTTGTCCGTGAATATGAGTCTGGAAAATATGAAATCATTGCAGGAGAGCGACGTTTTAGGGCATTGCAACGATTAGGTTGGGAAACAGCTCCTGTCATTGTGAAAAATTTTAATGATACAGAAACCGCTTCTGTGGCGTTAATTGAAAATTTACAAAGAGAGGAATTATCGCCTATCGAAGAAGCGATCGCTTATGGAAAATTACTAGAGCTCCATTCATTGACACAGGAAGCATTAGCTCAAAGATTAGGAATTGGTCAATCGACAGTTGCCAATAAGCTCAGATTGCTTAAGCTTCCACAAGAGGTTCAAGATGCTCTTTTAGCGAAAAAGATAACAGAGCGACATGCCCGTTCATTGATCCCTCTAAAGGATCCTGAAAAACAGGTAAAGCTATTAAATGAGATTATTGAGAAAAGCTTGAATGTAAAGCAAACGGAAGAACGAGTTATGAAAATGCTCAATTCTCCTGAAAAGAAAGCAAAGCCAAAAAGAAAAGCCTTTAGTAAGGATTTGAGGATTGCCGTTAACACAATCCGACAGTCATTGTCGATGGTAACAGATAACGGTATTAATCTTGATTCAGAAGAAGAAGAGTTTGAAGACTATTATCAGTTCACAATTAAAATCCCAAAGAAAAAATCTTAACATGCCTACACTCGGGGACGATTCAAAGTCATGGTGATTTCTCTCGTTTTTTAGGAAATCGCTGTTACTTTTGAGGCGTCCCTTTAAAAATATCAGAAATCGCTACTTTATTAACACCTCTTTTTCCTCTAAGTCTAATCTCCTCTCTGAAGGAAAAATATTCTTTTGAAATTTTTTGTATTTCTGAAAGTTTTTTATAAAAAAAATCAATCGATCTATTTTCATGCTAAAATAGATATTGCCTGTCATATCGTTAGAAAAAAGTACATGTCTTTAGGTAGTATGAAAAAGCTTTCTATTATTCATCACATATATAACTACAAATAAATAAAAATGCGATATAATTTTTGTGAAAGGAAAAAGGTAGGTGACATCATGGGTAAGATTATTTCCATTGCCAATCAAAAAGGGGGAGTTGGTAAGACAACAACTTCTGTCAACCTTAGTGCTTGTTTGGCTTACATAGGAAAGAAAGTATTAATGGTAGATATAGATCCACAAGGTAATGCTACGAGCGGTATAGGAATTGAAAAAGCCGATGTGGACCAATGCATATATGATGTTCTTGTAGATGATGTAGGAGTATCTTCAGTAATAAAACCTGCAAAAGTAGAAAATTTATATGTTGTGCCTGCTACGATTCAATTAGCAGGAGCAGAAATTGAACTTGTACCTACAATTTCCCGTGAAGTTAGACTGAAAAGAGCTCTAGAAGAAATTAAGGATCAATTTGATTATATTATTATTGATTGTCCTCCTTCTTTAGGTTTGTTAACAATTAATGCACTTACTGCTTCAGATGCTGTTTTAATCCCTGTTCAATGTGAATATTACGCTCTTGAAGGATTAAGCCAATTGCTTAATACAGTGCGTTTAGTTCAAAAGCATTTAAATCAAGATTTGAAAATAGAAGGGGTTCTTCTCACAATGCTGGATGCAAGAACCAATCTAGGCATTCAAGTGATTGAAGAGGTAAAAAAATACTTCCAAGATAAAGTATATAAAACGATTATTCCTAGAAATATTCGCTTAAGTGAAGCTCCTAGCCATGGAGAGCCAATTATTATTTATGATCCAAAGTCAAGAGGAGCAGAAGTATACTTAGATCTTGCAAAGGAAGTGGTTTCGAATGGCTAAAGGATTAGGAAAAGGAATCAATGCTTTATTTTCAACCCTTGAAGCTAGTAAAGAAGATACTGTGCAAGAAGTTAGTATTAAGGAGCTAAGACCGAATCCTTATCAACCAAGGAAGATTTTTAATCAGGAGTCTCTTGATGAATTAAAACAATCGATTTTACAGCACGGTATTTTGCAGCCTATTATTGCTAAAAAATGTCTTAAAGGATACGAAATTGTTGTTGGAGAAAGACGTTTCCGTGCAGCAAAAGAAGCGGGATTAAAAAAGGTACCAATCGTTGTAAGAGAACTTACAGATCAGCAAATGATGGAACTTGCTGTTTTAGAAAATTTACAACGTGAAGACCTTAATCCAATTGAAGAAGCTATTGCCTATCAATCCTTATTAGAAAAATTATCGCTTACACAAGAACAGCTTGCTAAACGTCTTGGAAAAAGCCGCCCACATATTACCAATCATATTCGCTTGCTTTCTCTTCCAAAGGATATTCAAGAAGCAATCTCTCAAGGGAAGATTTCTATGGGACATGGGAGAGCCTTGCTTGGGTTAAAGAAAAAATCTCAGTTAAAGCCGCTTGTAGAAAAGGTTATAAAAGAAGAATTGAATGTTCGGCAACTCGAACTATTGATCCAACAGTTAAACTCAAATGTTTCACGTGAAACAAAGAAAAAAACTGTCAAAAAAGACTTGTTTATAGAGGAACGAGAAAATATTTTGAGGGAACGATTCGGAACGAATGTCACCATTACTCAATCTAAGAAAAAAGGAAAAATCGAAATTGAATTTTTCTCACAGGAAGATTTAGAAAGAATACTAGAATTATTGGAAAAATAATTATTTTAATTAAACACACAACCATAGGGTGGTGTGTTTTTTTAATAAAAGAATGTTTATTATTTTAAAGTAATAAAGGATAATATAGGTAGAAATACAAACGAATAAGGGGAAAAAGAGATAAAATGGTACTTTTAGGGACAATTGTAAATGGATTGTGTATTATTATGGGGACGTTAATTGGTAAGGTGTTCCATAAAATTCCACAAAGAATGAAAGAAACTGTTATGAGTGGTATCGGACTAGCCGTAATTGTTCTGGGACTTCAAATGAGTTTTAAAAGCCAGCAGTTTTTAATTGTTATTTTAAGTTTAGTATTGGGAGCAGTGATTGGAGAATGGATTGATTTGGATTGTAAATTAAATCAAATGGGAAATTGGTTAGAGAATAAGCTCGGAGCGAAAGAAGGAAATTCCATTTCTCAAGGTTTTGTGACGGCTACTCTTATTTTTGTCATTGGAGCAATGGCCATTATCGGAGCTTTGGATAGTGGAATTCGCAGAGATCATGATGTGCTTTATACAAAATCAATCATTGATGGTTTTACTTCAATTATTTTGACAACTACCTTAGGGATAGGCGTTATTTTTTCAGCTGTACCAGTTATGCTTTATGAAGGGTCTATTGCTCTTTTTGCAACCCAAATCGATCGATGGGTACCAAAAGAGTTAATGGATTCCTTTATACTTGAAATGACATCAGCAGGTGGTGTGATGATTTTTGCAATTGGATTAAATTTGGTTGGATTGACTAAAATCAGGGTCGCAAATCTATTGCCAAGTATTTTGGTAACAGCGCTTTTGGTTGCTTGCTTTTATTATTTTAATATACAATTATAATGGAAAAGAAGGGGCTATGATATAGGTCCTTCTTTTATTGAGTTGCTTGTTCGGGACCTATTTTCCAGTTTGAGCGATTATTGTTTTTATATTGGATACTGGCTAAATAGATACCATCTGCAATAATTCGAGCCATTTTAAGGACAAGATTCAATCTAGTATTTTGTAAAACGAAAAACTCCATAAATCCACTTACATTTACAATTCCTGTAATGTGTGCATTCCCTACAGGAGTTAATTCTTTATTTACACCAGCCCCTGGTTTAACAGGACCAGATCCAATTTGAACGATTCCTACACTTTTTAATCTTCCTAAGCAAGCATCGACACCAACAATAAAAGGATTTCTATGCTTAGAATGAATTTCTTCCAGCTTTTCTACTAAATTTACTGCATGTATGGGATCTTCTAATGTACCATAAACATGAAAAAATGAAGTTGCTGACTTTTCAGAAAGGAATGTACCTACAAGTGGACCAAGAGAATCGCCGGTCGATCGATCCGTTCCGATACAGACAAACACAATGGGTTGAATGCGAGAAGTAGGAAATAATGATAGAAGGTCTGTTGAAATTTTTTGTGCTGCATTCATTTCTTCGTACGAAACGCGTGTGACTTTATTGCTGTAATCAAAAAAGCCGGGTTTAAAGTTCATAAATTTGCCACTCCTCTGTATATGTAGTAACAGTATACGGATAAATTCAAAAATGTATACATGCGGCTGTGGAGATTCTTAAAAAAGGGCACTATAATGAAGATATTGAAAAAATGGGGTGCTGTATTTGAATGGATTATTATATTGATAATATTTTTATTTATATACCCATTAAAAACCTATTACAGCTATAAACAAGGTTATTAGAAAGTGAGGGTTTTTATGAGCTATACACAAAAAATTATTAACAGATATATGGAGAAATTATCGAATGAGGATACATGGATTGCAATAGGTGAGTCATTGTTTAAAATCATTTTGATTATATTAGTTGCCGGATTGGCTATTAGAATAGGAAAATCCATTATCAGAAAGTTTTTTCTTGTTCGTGCAAAGAGTCCGTTAAGAATTTCTGAACGAAGAGAAGCAACTCTTTTAAAATTATTAGAAAATGTTTTAACATATGCTGTTTTTTTTATTGCTTTTATCATGGTTTTAGAAGCGATGACGTTTGATGTGAAAGCATTATTGGCAGGAGCGGGAATTGTCGGTCTAGCTGTGGGTTTCGGTGCTCAAAGCTTGGTGAAAGATGTGATTACTGGCTTTTTTATCATCTTAGAGGATCAATTTTCCGTGGGTGATTATGTTCGAATTAATCATTTTGAAGGAACTGTTGAAGAAATAGGGTTAAGAACAACAAAGATTAAAAGCTATACAGGTGAACTGAATATTATTCCGAATGGAAATATCGTTGAGGTTACCAATTTCTCAATTCATAACAGTGTAGCAGTTGTGGATGTGAGCATTGCTTATGAAGGAGATATGGAAAAAGCGGAAAGAGTAATCAGGGACCTGCTTGAACGACTTCCGGAAAAATATGAAGACTTGGTAAGCACACCTGAATTACTAGGAGTCCAGAATTTAGGGCCTTCGGAGATTGTTTATCGAATTACCGCTGAAACGACACCAATGAGACACTTTTTTATCGCGAGGGCGATTAGGAAGGAAATTAAGATGTGTTTAGACGAGCATGGCATTGAAATTCCATATCCACGTCTGGTTATGTATAATCGACAAGAAGAGAAAGGCAGTATGCAAAAGGGATAAGGAGGTATATCGAAATGGAACAAAAGGATTTTGGTTTATATGATATCGTAGAAATGAAGAAGCCTCATCCTTGTGGGATAAATCGCTGGAAGATTATCCGATTGGGTATGGATATTCGTATTAAATGCGAAGGATGCCAGCATAGTGTCCTTATACCTCGGAAAGAATTCGTAAGGAAAATGAAAAAAGTATTAGTAAAGCATGAAGGCTAGATGGCTCCTTCTAAGCAGTTTTTTGTTACAGTAAACTGCTTAGAAGGGCTTTTTTTATTTATTCAAAGAAAGTTCATTTCATTTATGTGATCCTTGATCTTCTGCTTTATAATGGAATTAATACGATTGATTATAAAGGGGTATGAGAAATTGGAACAGACATTTTACTCCTCTTGTCCGTTAAACTGCTGGGATTGCTGCGGTTTTGAAGTGAAGGTTGAGGATGGGAAAATAAAATCGATTGACGGTGACCGAAATCATCCAATCACACAAGGGAAAATTTGCAGCCGGGGAAGAAATCTTGAACTGCGAACCAACTCTCCTGAACGCTTGGTGTATCCGCAAAAGAAGGTGAATGGAGCGTTTGTAAGAGTTAGCTGGGAGCAAGCGTTAGATGAGATTGCTGATAAAATGAAAGAGCTAAAAGAAAAGTATGGAACTACCTCAATCCTTCATTCTCATGATTACGCAAATAGCGGTTTACTTGTTAACTTAGATCAACGATTTTTCAATTGCTATGGTGGTGTTACGGAGCTGGTAGGAAGCATATGCTGGGGTTCGGGTATTGAAGCTCAAAAATGGGATTTTGGTGATGTATATAGCCACCATCCCGATGATCTTTTTAACAGTAAGCATATTGTTATATGGGGAAGAAATGTAGCAAGAACCAATATGCATCTATTTCAAAAACTTCAAGAAGCTAAAAAAAGAGGAGCAAAGCTCACTGTAATTGATCCTATATATAATGCTACAGCAAAAATTGCCCATCATTATTTTACGATAAAGCCTGGGATGGATGGATTACTAGCTTTAGGAATTATGAAAGTCCTGAAAAATGAGGATAAGCTAGATTATCATTTTATATCCAATTATTCTGTGGGCTTTGAGGATCTAGATAAGCTGTTAGATTCTGTTACTCTGGAAGAAATCATGGAAAAAACAGAAGTTTCACATGAAACATTTTCTTTCTTAGCAAGAGTTTATGCTGATAAGCCAGTTTCTACTTTTATAGGCTTAGGTATGCAAAGATATGATAATGGTGGAAATACGATTCGTCTGATTGATGCGTTAGTTGCAGTAAGCGGTAATATCGGAATTCCGGGAGGCGGTGCAAATTATGGGAATCTTCAAGTTGGACAGAGCTTCGATATTGAAGCCCTTACTTTGCCGGAAAGAAAGCAAGCAAGCCGTAAGTTTACAATGATGAAGCAGGCGGAAGGTATATTAACTGCTCAGGACCCACCAGTTAAAATGATATTTGTAACATGTGGTAACCCTTTTTTGCAGGTACCTGACACGACTTTAGTAGAAAAAGCATTTACGAGCACAGAAATGCTTGTTGTAATAGATCAGTATATGACCGATACAGCTTTGGCTGCCGATTATGTACTGCCTACTACTACCGTTTTTGAGACGGAAGATATTTATTATGCATCTATGTATCATACTTATGCGAACTATGGTCCGAAGCTTGTAGATCCGCCAGGAGAAGTGAAATCTGATTTATGGATTTGGACAGAGCTCGCAAAGCGCTTAGGCTTTGGTGAAGAATTCCAATATAGCAGGAAAGATTTTATTGAAATGGGATTAAGTAAATTAAAAAAACACGAAATTTCTTATGAGCGTTTTGTTCAAGAAAGACATGTTGAATTGCCTTCGGTTAAAGTTCCGTGGTCCGATTATTCTTTTAAAACACCTAGTGGAAAATATGAATTCACCTCTCAACTTGGAATTCAAAAGGGTTTTGATGGTAAATTAGCTGTTTCCTTACCGAGAGAAAGTAAGTGGAATAATCAAAAATTAGCGGAGAAATATCCCTATACATTTTTAACCATTCATCCAATGCGATCCAATCATTCCCAACATTATCATCTTGTAAAAGGAATGGAAAAACTTAAAGTCGAGATTAGTCCTGATATCGCAGAAGAAAAAGGAATACGAGAGAGTGATTATGTCAGGTTTTGGAATGATCGTGGAGAAATAAAGGGATGGGCATCGATTATGAAAAAGGCTCATCCAAAGACAATAAATGTTGATGAAGGAATCTGGAAAAAGTACGGTGGAAGTGTAAATGTACTGACCCCAGCTCGAGAATCAGATAATGGATTGGGAAGCACTTTGTATGACTGTTTAGTGAATATAGAGAAATTATCTGGATAATCGGATAACCCTTGTAGGCTTGTTTTTTTACCTGTTAATCTCTATAATTGGATAGGGTTTATGTTGTTTACGGTGTTTTTTTACTATGCGTTTGAAATCCAGGAGGAGTGAATAGATAGATGGCTTTAACAGCTGGAATTGTTGGTTTACCGAACGTTGGTAAATCGACTTTATTTAATGCAATAACACAAGCAGGTGCAGAATCTGCTAACTACCCTTTCTGTACGATTGACCCGAATGTGGGTATTGTTGAGGTGCCAGATCACCGTCTTCAAAAGTTGACGGAGCTTGTTCAGCCTAAAAAGACGGTTCCAACTACATTTGAGTTCACGGATATTGCGGGGATCGTAAAAGGTGCAAGTAAAGGGGAAGGATTAGGAAACAAATTCTTGTCTCACATCCGTCAGGTAGATGCGATTTGTCAGGTTGTTCGCTGTTTTGCTGATGAAAATATTACGCACGTAGCAGGCAAGGTTGATCCAATTGCTGATATCGAGGTAATTAACCTAGAGCTTATTTTGGCGGACCTTGAAACCGTTGATAAGCGTATTGAACGAGTTGGAAAAATGGCGAAGCAAAAAGATAAAGACGCTATGTTCGAGCATGAGATACTAGTACGCTTAAAAGAAGCTTTTGAAAATGAAAAGCCTGCTCGTACAGTTGAATTTACAGAAGAAGAAATGAAAGTCGTTAAAGGTCTTCACCTTCTAACTATTAAACCAATGTTATATGTAGCAAACGTTGGTGAAGAAGATGTGGTGGATCCTTCTAACAATGAATTCGTTCAACAGGTTCGTGATTTTGCTGCAAAAGATAACGCAGAAGTGATTGTTGTTTGTGCAAAGATTGAGTCAGAGATTGCTGAATTAGACGGAGAAGAAAAGGCTATGTTCCTTTCTGAGCTTGGCATTGAAGAATCTGGTTTGGATCAATTAATTCGTGCAGCATACAGTCTACTTGGATTAGCTACTTACTTCACAGCGGGTGTTCAAGAGGTACGTGCTTGGACATTCAGAAAAGGAATGAAGGCTCCTCAATGTGCTGGTATTATCCACTCTGATTTTGAACGTGGATTTATCCGTGCTGAGACTGTATCTTTTGATGATTTAGTAGCAGCTGGAAGCTATAATGCTGCAAAAGAAGCAGGAAAAGTTCGCCTAGAAGGTAAAGATTACGTTGTACAAGACGGAGACATTATTCATTTCCGTTTTAATGTTTAATGATGGAAACCCTGTTTATGACAGGGTTTCAGACTGCCCGCAAACGCTCGCATTCATCGTCACGAACCCTACTCCGGTGCTCATTACCGTCTAGGGTAACTCCGCTCCTCGCACGGGTTCGTTCCTCGACTGACAAGCGTTTTCAATCAGTCTGAATGTGCGTAGAATATATTTTGTCTACACACTAAAACCCTGTTTATGACAGGGTTATTTTTGTCTAGTGCCAGCACCTCGGAGCAATGCATGAGCATTCTTCTTTTCTAAGTTGCAAATATGTAACTAGTATGCTATAATTTCAACTTGTGAGTAATTATGATAATTGCTCCTTGCCCTTTTTTATGGGCCGTTAGACCAAAAGGAGGTGACAGTGATGAGAAAATACGAAATTATGTACATCATCCGTCCAAACATTGAGGAGGAAGCTAAAAAAGCTTTAGTTGAGCGTTTCAACACAATCCTTACTGACAATGGTGCGGAATTAACAGAAGTAAAAGACTGGGGTAAGCGTCGTCTTGCTTACGAAATCAATGACTTCCGTGACGGTTATTACATGATCGTGAACACAACAGCAGAGCCTGCTGCAGTTCAAGAGTTCGATCGTCTTGCTAAAATCAGCGAAGACATTATCCGTCATATCGTAATTAAAGAAGAAGAATAATTCCGATTGAATAAATAA
Source organism: Peribacillus tepidiphilus (assembly GCF_009466385.1). Taxonomy (GTDB): domain Bacteria; phylum Bacillota; class Bacilli; order Bacillales; family DSM-1321; genus Bacillus_BN; species Bacillus_BN tepidiphilus. Next base: position 28,441 of record NZ_WIAQ01000025.1, read on the forward strand.
ATCCGGTAATGTTTCACATGAAACATTTCGGTCCTGGGAGTTGATTCTGATGATGAATCGCGTCATATTGGTAGGGCGCTTAACAAAAGATCCCGATTTACGTTATACACCTAGTGGAGTACCTGTTGCAACTTTCACCTTGGCTGTTAACCGTACGTATACGAATCAACAGGGTGAACGTGAAGCGGATTTCATTAACTGTGTAGTTTGGCGCAAGCCGGCTGAAAACGTAGCTAACTACCTGAAAAAAGGAAGTTTAGCAGGTGTAGACGGTCGCATTCAAACTCGTAATTATGAAGGGCAAGATGGTAAGCGAGTGTATGTTACTGAAGTGGTAGCTGAAAGTGTTCAATTCCTTGAACCAAAAGGCGCTGGTGGTAACAGAAATGAAGGCGGTTCTTTCGGTGGTCCAAGAGATGATTTCTATTTTGGACAAGATCGAAGTCAGAATCAACGCAGCAATTACACTCGTGCAGATGAAGATCCATTTGCAAACGGTAGTTCATCAATTGATATTTCAGATGATGACCTGCCGTTCTAATCTTAACTTGATTAACTTGAACGTTTAAATAAATTCTAAAATAGAAGGAGGGAAACAACAATGGCAGGTGGACGCAAAGGAGGACGCGCTAAGCGTCGTAAGGTTTGCTACTTCACAGCAAACGGAATCAATCACATCGACTACAAAGATGTAGATCTTCTTAAAAAATTCATCTCTGAACGTGGTAAAATTTTACCTCGTCGTGTAACTGGCACAAGCGCTAAATACCAACGTAAATTAACAGTTGCGATCAAACGCGCTCGTCAAATGGCTTTACTTCCATATGTAGCTGGTGAATAATAAGAGATTAAAGGCACAATCAGGTTTCTGGTTGTGCTTTTTACTTTAATGAAAACTTTTTGAACATAATATTTATCACAGTGTTCGTTAAGGAAGTAACATAAGTAGTTTGATCTACATGTGAATTTCGGAAAAAGACATCTCTTTTATGCTTTTTCAAATGAAGAAATAGAAAATGCAGCATGATTGTAACAAAAGGGTATAATATCTAAAATAGGGGGAGACCGTTAAGCTAAAACGAGTGAACCAGCTGATTTGGTTTGAAGCTTAGGTCTTTAAAATAGAAGGGTGGTTGATCTTTTTGAATAATGGAAGAAGAGTTGCAGAAAGTGGTGTTTTACTGGCCATTTTCAGTATGATGCTGTTTTTATCTATGCAGCTTCCGATTTTAGGAACAATTATTGCTTTTTTTCTGCCTGTCCCATTTATCTTGGTTTCTGCTAAATATAGTTTTGGGTGGGCTTTAGGTTTTACAGCGGTCGCATCTGTTTTAGCTGCTTTGTTTGGAACAATCTTATCAGTCCCAATGGCTCTAATTTTTGGAACGACTGGTATTACTATAGGTTATCACATTCAAAAAAATAAAAGCAGTATCCAGTCATACATAAGCGCAGTGCTTGTTTTTTTAGTCGGAACATTGATTTTTTACGGGGCATCCGTCATATTTTTTGAGATTAATTTTATCGACGAAAGTATAAAAAGTGTAGAATTAGCCTTTGAGCAATCATTAGGAATTCTGAATAGTATAGGTCAAGGAGCAAATGAGGAAGTAGTTAAAAGCTTTAAAGCCTCATTGGATATGGTAAAAACTATTCTACCAAGTTTACTTGTTATTTCATCAATGATTGTGGTTTTGCTCTTCTTTTTAGCAGCAAATCCGATTGTAAAAAGATTTACTGATAAAAGGGTTACTTCTGTCCCTTTTCGGGAAATAAAGCTTCCAAAGAGTCTTTTATGGTATTATTTAATTGTAATTGCCGCTTCATTTGTATTAAATCCTGAGCGGACAGATTTCACATATACAGTTCTATCTAACCTACTATTTATTTTGCAATTCTTTATGCTAATCCAAGGTTATTCTTTTATCTTCTTTTATAGCCATTTGAAGAGATGGTCGAAGGCAGTACCGATTACAGCCCTGTTTCTGTCTTTTGTCCTTCCAATCCTTCTTTATATTATTAGAATTTTAGGTATAATTGACTTGGGATTCAATCTGAGAGAAAGAGTTATGCAAACCGGGAAGTAAGCTAAAGCTCCCATCTCTCAAAGACATGCTTTTAGGAGCTGAAAATATGCCGTCTTATTTAAAAAATCAATCTATACGCTACCCGATTTATGGGTTAATAGGTGTATCTGGGGTGCTTCTCCTAATACTGACCTATTATCAATGGCTTTTCGGACTCATAGGCTTTCTGCTTCTATCAGGTTTGTTTTACGTTATATTACAAATTGAAAAAAATAATCGACGGGAAACGGAAGAATATATCACGACCCTTTCCTATCGTTTGAAAAAAGTTGGGGAAGAAGCCCTACTGGAAATGCCAATTGGGATCATGCTCATCAATGACGATTTATATATAGAGTGGACAAACCCATTTATGGCCTCCTGCTTCCATGAAGATACATTGGTGGGGCGTTCGCTGTATGATGTGGCCGAGTCGATTGTTCCCCTTGTAAAGCAGGAAGTAGAGATGGATACGGTCTCATTGGAAAATCGGAAATTTAAAGTCATTCATAAGCCAGAAGAGCGGTTATTATACTTTTTTGATGTGACGGAACAAGTAGAAATTGAAAAGCTGTATGAAGATGAGCGAACTGTTATTTCTATTATCTTTTTAGATAATTATGATGAGCTTACGCAAGGGATGGACGATCAACGTAGAAGCAGCTTGAATAGTCTTGTTACTTCCTTATTAGATAAATGGGCAAGGGATAACGGTGTATTTTTAAAAAGAATTTCTTCTGATCGTTTTATCGCAATCTTTAATGAACATATTCTCCAGCACTTAGAAAAAGGGAAATTCTCCATTTTGGATGAAATAAGAGAAACGACAGCGAAACAAAATGTACCGCTTACGCTTAGTATCGGTGTAGGTTCAGGGGTTTCCTCTCTTCCTGAATTAGGATCTCTAGCTCAATCTAGTCTGGATTTAGCCCTAGGACGAGGCGGAGATCAGGTAGCCATCAAGATGACGAACGGGAAGGTTAAGTTTTACGGAGGAAAAACGAATCCTGTTGAAAAAAGAACGAGAGTACGTGCGAGGGTCATTTCCCACGCAATTAAAGATATTATAGTAGATAGTGATAAAGTAATTGTGATGGGCCATAAATATCCGGATATGGACGCGATTGGTGCTTCAATTGGTATCCAAAAGGTTGCCCAGATGAATGAGAGAGAGGCATTCATCGTTATAAACTTTGAGGAAATTGATACGGGTGTACAGCGGCTTATGCAGGAAATCAAGCAAAAATCCGAGCTCTATTCTAAGTTTATCACCCCGGAAGAAGCACTGGATATGATAACGGATGATACGCTGCTGGTTGTTGTGGATACTCATAAACCTTCAATGGTTATCGAGGAAAAAATACTTCGGGAAGCTGAAAAGATCATTGTAATCGATCATCATCGACGAGGAGAGGAATTTATCAGTAATTCTCTGCTTGTCTATATGGAGCCATATGCATCTTCTACTGCTGAGCTCGTAACAGAACTATTGGAGTATCAGCCAAAACGCAGTAAAATAGACATGTTGGAAGCAACTGCGTTATTAGCTGGTATTGTTGTCGATACAAAGAGCTTCACGCTAAGGACTGGATCTAGAACATTTGATGCCGCCTCTTATTTAAGAGCTCATGGAGCTGACACGGTACTTGTGCAAAAGTTTTTAAAGGAAAATGTTGATACGTATATTAAGCGTGCCAAACTCATAGAGTCTGTTTCTTTTTATAAAGATGGCATTGCCATAGCAAAAGGAAGCAGTGAGCAAATGAATGACCAAATCTTAATTGCACAAGCAGCTGATACACTTTTGACAATGGACGGTGTCATCGCTTCCTTCGTAATATCTAAACGTTCGGAGGATGTAATAGGAATAAGTGCCCGCTCGCTTGGTGACATAAATGTCCAGGTTATTATGGAGGATTTAGAAGGCGGAGGTCACCTAACAAACGCAGCTACACAATTACATGGTATTTCAATAGATGAGGCAGAACAGAGATTAAGGGCTGCCATTGACGCATATTTAGAAGGAGGTAAAAAGGAATGAAAGTAATTTTTCTGAAAGACGTTAAAGGAAAAGGAAAAAAAGGTGAAGTGAAAAATGTAGCAGATGGCTACGCACATAACTTCCTATTCAAGCAAGGCCTTGCAGTGGAAGCGAATAAAGCAAACATGAGCAAACTTGAAGCACAAAAAAACAAAGAAAAGCAATTAGCGGCTGAAGAGCTAGAAAATGCAAAGGAAATGAAAGAAAAGCTCGAAAAAATCACGGTAGAAATCCAAGCTAAAGCTGGAGAAGGTGGTAGGCTTTTCGGTTCTATTACAACAAAGCAAATTGCTGAAGAGCTTGAAGCAAAACACGGTATCAAGATTGATAAGCGTAAAATGGAATTGAATGAAGGGATTCGTGCATTAGGCTATACAAAAGTTCCTGTTAAGCTTCATCCTGAAGTTCAAGCTACTCTCACAGTTCACGTGAAAGAAGTAAAATAAACACCTTTACCATTTAACATAAAAACTGTAAAATGTGATGAAGCTTCATTATTTTTTAGGGGCTCATCACATTTTTTTTGATAGAAGTAATCCTCTTAAGATAGGAGGTAAGATAAATGAACGAAATATTTAAAGATCGCATTCCGCCACAGAATATTGAGGCTGAGCAAGCGGTTTTAGGTGCAATATTTTTGGAGCCTTCATCCTTGACATTAGCTTCTGAAATATTGATTCCTGAAGACTTTTATAGAACCTCTCATCAAAAGATCTTTAGTGTCATGCTGAGCTTGAATGATCATGGTAAAGCAGTGGATTTGATTACTGTAACAGAAGAGCTGTCTGCTTCTAAAAGCCTTGAAGATGTGGGTGGCATCACCTACTTGAGTGAGCTGGCATCTTCTGTTCCGACTGCTGCTAATATCGAATATTATGCACGCATTGTAGAAGAAAAATCTTTGTTGAGACGGTTGATTCGAACGGCCACAAATATTGCCCAAGATGGGTACACTCGGGAAGACGAAGTCGAAGTTCTCTTAAGTGAAGCGGAAAAAAGTATCATGGATGTCGCCCAGCGGAAAAATGCCGGCGCCTTTCAAAATATTAAAGATATATTGGTAAGGACTTATGATAATATTGAAGTCTTAGCTAACCGGAAAGGTGACATTACCGGGATCCCGACCGGTTTCACCGAACTTGACCGAATGACCGCAGGCTTTCAGCGTAACGACTTAATAATTGTAGCTGCACGTCCTTCTGTCGGTAAAACAGCCTTCGCCTTAAATATTGCCCAAAATGTTGCGACCAAAACAGATGAAAATGTTGCGATTTTCAGTCTTGAGATGGGTGCTGAGCAGCTAGTGATGCGTATGCTTTGTGCGGAAGGCAACATTAATGCTCAAAACTTAAGGACAGGCTCTTTGACTGACGAGGATTGGAGAAAGCTTACAATGGCGATGGGAAGTCTCTCAAACGCTGGAATCTATATCGATGATACACCTGGTGTACGTATCAGCGATATCCGTTCCAAATGTCGCCGATTGAAGCAAGAGCATGGTCTTGGTATGATTTTAATCGACTATCTACAGCTTATCCAAGGTAGTGGTCGCTCTGGCGAAAACCGTCAGCAAGAGGTTTCTGAAATTTCCCGCTCCTTGAAAGCTTTGGCTCGTGAGCTTCAAGTGCCGGTTATTGCACTGTCTCAGCTTTCCCGTGGAGTTGAGCAGCGCCAAGACAAGCGTCCGATGATGTCTGATATCCGTGAATCTGGTAGTATCGAGCAGGACGCCGATATCGTTGCCTTTTTATATCGTGACGATTACTACGATAAAGAAACGGAAAACAAAAATATTATCGAAATTATTATTGCTAAGCAGCGTAACGGTCCGGTTGGTACTGTACAGCTTGCTTTTGTAAAAGAATATAACAAATTCGTTAACCTAGAGCGGCGCTTTGATGACAGTGCTATACCGCCTGGGGCTTAGATTGGGCTTGTCTTTTCGACAGCCCTTTTTTTCATATAAAACTTGTAAACTTTGATTTCCTCTTATTTTTTTGGATAATTTTTATAAATAAGGGGGATGTATTTTAAAAAATACGAACATAAACAATTAGGTTATAAAATAATGTTCGGTATTTGTTGACTTCTATTAAAGATTACTGGTAAAATTAGAATGTTTGATTAGGCCCGTTCTTTGAATCGGTAAAACGTGAACCTTTGGAGGTGCAGGTAATGTCTTCAGTAGTTGTTGTAGGAACACAATGGGGAGATGAAGGTAAAGGTAAGATTACAGATTTTTTGTCTGAGCATGCAGAAGTGGTTGCCCGCTATCAAGGCGGAAACAACGCAGGACATACGATCAAATTTAATGGTGAAACATATAAGCTTCATTTAATTCCATCTGGAATTTTTTACAGTGATAAAATATGCGTGATTGGAAATGGTATGGTTGTAGATCCGAAAGCACTTGTAAAAGAGCTTGAGTATTTACATAGTCACGGGGTAACAACGGACAACCTCCGTATCAGCAACCGTGCACATGTCATTCTTCCTTATCACCTTAAATTGGATGAGGTCGAAGAAGAGCGCAAAGGTGCAAACAAAATCGGCACAACGAAAAAAGGAATTGGTCCTGCTTATATGGATAAAGCAGCGCGTATGGGAATCCGCATGGCTGATCTTTTAGATCGTGAAGTGTTTGAAGAGAAGCTAGCACATAATTTAAAAGAAAAAAACCGTCTTTTAGAAAAGTTTTATGAAACAGAAGGATTCCAGCTAGAAGATATTTTGGATGAATACTATGAGTACGGGCAGCAAATTAAGAAGTACGTTTGCGATACATCTGTTGTTTTAAATGATGCATTAGATGAGGGTCGCCGTGTACTTTTTGAAGGTGCTCAAGGTGTAATGCTAGATATTGATCAAGGAACTTATCCGTTTGTTACATCCTCAAACCCAGTAGCTGGCGGCGTAACAATCGGTTCAGGCGTTGGTCCAACTAAAATTAATCATGTAGTAGGAGTATCCAAAGCTTACACAACACGTGTTGGAGATGGTCCATTCCCGACAGAGCTTGATAACGAGATTGGTAACCGAATTCGTGAAGTCGGTCGTGAATACGGTACAACAACAGGACGTCCGCGACGCGTGGGTTGGTTTGACTCAGTCGTTGTTCGTCATGCTCGTCGCGTAAGCGGTATTACGGATCTTTCTTTAAACTCTATTGACGTGTTAACAGGTATTGAAACCCTAAAAATTTGTGTAGCTTACCGTCATAATGGAAAAATCATAGAAGAATTCCCTGCAAGCTTGAAAGTTTTATCTGAATGTGAGCCGGTATATGAAGAGCTACCAGGCTGGACAGAAGATATAACAGGCTGCAAATCATTGGATGAGCTTCCTGCAAATGCCCGTCATTATTTAGAGAGAGTTTCTCAATTAACAGGGATCCCGTTATCCATTTTCTCTGTCGGTCCAGACCGTACACAAACAAATGTAGTTCGCAATCCTTGGAGACAAGTTTAATGAATCAAAAGAAGGTTGTCTAAAAGTTATTCTTTTGGACAGCCTTTTTTTGCGAAAAAAAGAAGAGTAAAAGAAAAGGTAAGGTCTTTAATCGAATATATGACCATGTTTCAGGTGGGAACCCTAACTCCCTAAATGTCTCATCTGGGAGATGACGCATAAGGTATGCCGTTTTTGCAAAAATCAAACCTGCCCGTTCTGCCGCTGTCCGTACGCCGAATGTGAGTCTTGCAAAAAAAGTAGAGGAAGGAAATGTAGCGATCGGCTTCAGTCTTTTCTCACCTGCAATCGTGGTAGAATTATCGTTGCGGCAAGTTTAACATATTGATCGATTTAGGGATTTTCTAGAGTATACAGCTTTGGAAAATCCTTTTTATTTGAAAAAATTTTTTTCAAAAATAGTATTGCATTCTTAGTATTTTCTATGCTACTATTAAAAACGTCGCTGACGAAGTAACGAACGATTTAAATATGGAATTAATTTAGATTAATGAGCCATTAGCTCAGTCGGTAGAGACGAGCGACACATCTGTGAAGTTGCTACGAGTTGCGTAGTTTCATGTCTTGAAAAGAGATGAGACGGAGCATCTAATGCTTTCAATATGAGCGGAGTTAATTTAAAATTAATGAGCCATTAGCTCAGTCGGTAGAGCAACGAGCATACGCTTCACCGATTAAACTACGAGTTGCGTAGTCTCATGTCTTGAAAAGAGATGAGACGGAGCATCTAATGCTTTCAATATGAGCGGAGTTAATTTAAAATTAATGAGCCATTAGCTCAGTCGGTAGAGCATCTGACTTTTAATCAGAGGGTCGGAGGTTCGAGTCCTCCATGGCTCACCATTTTATTGGCCCGTTGGTCAAGTGGTTAAGACACCGCCCTTTCACGGCGGTAACACGGGTTCGAATCCCGTACGGGTCATCGGCACATGGTTGGCCAGTAAGAAGCTGGCAAGGACGGCTCCCTTGCTGGCCACCATTTTACATAGATTAATAGATTCCGTCGTGTAGCGACGAGCGACACATCTAGGAAAAATACTGCGAGTTGTCTCGACGCATTAACATCCTGGATTTTTGTTGTAGGATAGACAATTTATAAATATTTAGTTGGTCCCGTGGTGTAGCGGTTAACATGCCTGCCTGTCACGCAGGAGATCGCGGGTTCGATTCCCGTCGGGACCGCCATTATACATAATTTTAAAGAGAAATAAAAGCTAAAGATTAGAATTTAATATACGGCTCGGTAGCTCAGTCGGTAGAGCAAAGGACTGAAAATCCTTGTGTCGGCGGTTCGATTCCGTCCCGAGCCATCTCAAAAGGGTGTCATCAAAATGATTTGGTGGCATTCTTTTTTTAAAAAAAATTTTAGTTAAATTATTAGGATTTGAATGAAAAAATACTCAAAGGTATAACATTCAACACTTCAATTATGAAAATAGATTGGATCCTTACAAAGATAAAAGTACATTAAGGAAGTAGATCATTTTTATTTAAGTGAAAATTAGTATGATTTAAGCGGCAGGCTCCGAAATAGGAGTAATGGGTTCAACTGGACATTCAACTGGTGTTCACCTTCATTTGGAAGTAATTAAAAACGGCAAGCTAGTTAACCCACTTCTTTATCTATAATGATTTTGCCCTCGGATATTCCGAGGGTTTTTGATTATGTTAAAATGGAAAAATAAGATAGATGATGAAATTTCTGTAAGCTATCCCCAATAGATGAATTAAAGATAAGAACATGATAAAGTAATATAGAGGAACTATACCTATTAAAAAGGAGATTATTCTATGGATAAAAAAATCCTTGTAATAGATGATGAAAAACCGATTGCTGACATATTGCAATTTAATTTAAAGAAAGAAGGCTTTGAAGTCTATTGTGCATATGATGGAAATCAAGCATTAGAGATGGTTGAGGAGATTCAGCCGGATTTGATCCTGCTTGATATTATGCTTCCTCAACGGGATGGCATGGAAGTGTGCCGAGAAGTGCGTAAAAAATACGAAATTCCGATTATTATGTTGACAGCGAAGGACTCGGAAATCGATAAAGTGTTGGGGCTTGAGCTTGGAGCGGATGATTATGTGACAAAACCGTTCAGCACAAGAGAATTGATCGCTCGAGTGAAAGCGAACTTACGCAGACAGCAAGCTATTGTAAACCAAAGCCAGGAAGAGGATGAAACGAAAGAGATTACCATTGGCTCCTTAACCATTCATCCGGATGCATATGTTGTTTCAAAACGAGGAGAAACTATTGAGCTGACCCATCGTGAGTTCGAGCTTCTACATTATTTAGCGAAGCATATTGGACAGGTCATGACTCGTGAGCACTTGCTTCAAACGGTTTGGGGCTACGATTATTATGGTGATGTGAGAACGGTTGACGTAACAGTAAGACGTTTACGAGAAAAAATTGAGGATAATCCAAGCCATCCAGGCTGGATTGTTACAAGAAGAGGAGTAGGCTATTACCTTCGTAATCCTGAACAGGAGTAAGTTTCATGAAAAAGGTTGGTTTTTTTCAATCCATACATCTTAAGTTAGTGTTGATTTACGTGCTCTTGATCCTTGTAGCTATGCAAATCATCGGAGTATATTTTAATAATCAGCTGGAGGATCGGCTAATTGAAAACTTTCAGAAATCACTTCGGGAAAGAATAAATCTTTTGGCTTACAACATTGAAGAGGAAATGATTAAGGAACGGGAAGAAGACGGTCCGACCCTAGAAGAGGACATACGTTCGATTCTTTTTGATTTCTCAGCAGTGGATATTTCCGAGGTGAGGGTCATTGATAGCCGAAGCAAAATTATCGGCACATCTGCCCCTGAAAATCAAGGGATTGTAGGAAAAAGGTCGACGGAACGGCTGATAAAGCGGACGCTTGTTTTGGGTTCTGAGGAGCATCGATTGCAGATTGATCCAAAAACAAAAAGCAGGCTGTGGGTATTGTCGGCACCAATTGAATCCAAAGGAGAAGTAATCGGTGCCATCTACTTAATTGCCAAAATTGAAAGTGTATTTAAGCAGATGCGTGAAATCAATAATATTTTTGCGTCGGGTACAGCTATCGCACTTGGAATAACTGCGATTCTTGGGATCATACTTGCACAAACGATCACAAGGCCTATGTCTGATATGAGAAGACAAGCTCTCGCAATGGCAAAAGGAAACTTTTCGAGAAAGGTTAAAGTATACGGATATGATGAAATTGGGCAGCTTGCTATAACCTTTAATAATCTGACCAAAAAGCTGCAGGATGCCCAAGCGACAACAGAAGGTGAAAGAAGAAAGCTGTCCTCGGTTCTTTCGTATATGACGGACGGTGTTATTGCGACAGACCGTCGCGGCAGAGTCATTCTTATCAACGATCCGGCAGCCAAAATGTTGAATGTTTCACGTGAAACAGTGCTCTCTCAGCCGATTGTTACACTGCTTGGATTAGAAGATGAATATACATTTGAAGACTTATTAAATGAACAGGAATCTGTCATTTTAGATTACAGTACAAAAAACGAGCCTTATATTTTACGGGCGAATTTTTCCGTTATCCAAAAAGAAACGGGTTTCGTGAATGGTTTAATTACTGTGTTGCATGATATTACCGAGCAGGAAAAAATTGAAGAAGAAAGAAGAGAATTCGTTGCGAACGTATCTCATGAGCTTCGTACACCTTTGACTACTATGAGAAGTTATCTTGAGGCTCTGGCGGACGGTGCTTGGAAGGATGAGAGCATTGCACCGAATTTCTTAAGCGTTGTACAAAACGAAACGGAGCGAATGATCCGTCTCGTCAATGATTTGCTGCAGCTTTCTAAAATGGACAGTAAGGATTATCGCCTTTCAAAAGACTGGGTTAATTTCAGTGTGTTTTTTAACCATATAATTGACCGTTTTGAAATGGCTAAGCAGCAAAATATTACTTTCAAACGGCAAATTCCAAAAGAACCGATTTTTGTAGAAATTGATGAGGATAAAATTACCCAGGTGCTCTATAACATCATCTCAAATGCGATGAAGTATTCTCCTGAAGGCGGGCAAATTACTTTTACATTAAAAGAACTTGAAAACACAATTGAGGTTAGTATAAAAGATGAAGGTGTGGGCATTCCAAAGGACAAGCTGGATAAGATTTTTGATCGCTTCTACCGTGTGGACAAGGCACGTTCGAGAAATCTTGGTGGCACGGGTTTAGGTTTAGCAATTGCAAAAGAAATGGTAACAGCCCATAAAGGAAGGATTTGGGCAACGAGTGTAGAAGGAAAAGGGACCACCATTTACTTCACCCTTCCATATGAGCGTGAACAAGAGGATGAATGGTCATGAACTTAGAAACTATTAAAACGGTCGTTCTCACAATATTAGTGTTTACAAGTGTGTATTTGACATGGAGTATATGGACGTATCAGCCCAATCTTGATCCAATTGAGCAATCTCCTTATATTCAGGAGGTTGCTATTTCCGATAAACAGGAGCTTGCGAGTGTCATTAAGCCCAGTCAAATCCTATATCATCTAGATGGCAAGCATTATGCCACAACGGACGAGAAAGAAATTAGCAAGGTTATGAAAGAACTTGCTAAATGGACGCTTTTTAATATGAAAAATGTTTCTGACACCATTTCTAAAAAAGAATTTACTGCCTTTATTCATGGAAATGGAAATACAGAAATTAAATTCTCGAATGATATTCCGATTTCGACCTTTAAAAGTATTTTAGATATCGAAGATAAAGATCTCCCGGATGCTTCATTTGATCGAATTGTGTTCAATACAGGACAAGGAAAAAATGAGGAAGATAGCTTATATTTTATTTCCTATAAAAATCGTTTAATATATAAAAGCAGTGTAAACGCCTCTTATATTGAAGATTTTTATAAAAACTATTTTCGATTCGCTTATCGTTATCCAGAATATTTTTCGGTAGAGCTAACAGAAGGAAAGACTCTGTTTTTACCAAAGCAATCTTTAAAGATGAACAAATATAAATATTATCCAGTCTTTCACGACACGAAAAAATTTCGTGATGCCCTATTCAGCGACCCGAGCTTTGTGAAACAGGATCTAATTACTCAGGGAGAGGAATATACGGACGGTTCAAGCTTGATGAATGTCTACTATGATACGATGATGATTTATTTTGTAAATCCTGCACAAAGAAAGCCGTATCCTGTCCGTGCAGACGAACTGTTAAAAAAGAGCGTAGAATTTATTAATGATCATGCAGGCTGGGAAGACCAGTACCGTTTCGCTGGGCTAAACGAAGCAGAACAAAAAACAGTCTTTCGTCTTCATTTGCAAGGTCTGCCGGTCTTTAACGAAGCAGGTATGAGTGAAATCGTTCAGGTATGGGGAAAGGACGAGATTTACCAATATAAAAGACCGTTCTTTTCACTTGATTTCCCGCTTCCTTCCGAAATTAAGCCAGAAAGCCTTCCTTCTGGAAAAGAAGCGATTGAAATGGTGATGAACACAAGAGACTTTAACGCAAAGCTTCTTGATGACCTCACAATCGGTTATCATTTAACCAGGGATGTGGAAGAACCAAAAATTATTTCGTTGGAGCCTGCCTGGTATTACCGTTATGACGGTGCTTGGATCCGTGTCTCATTTCAAAAGCGGGGAGGCAAGCTGAATGGATTGGAGTAAAACAAAAACCATTTTCATTCTCGTTTTTCTCATTCTGGATATTTTTCTTGTTTATCAATACTTTGAAAAACGGAATTCCAATCAGTTGGAATTTATTGCGGAATCTTCTTTTGAAGAGCGTTTAAAAGAAAATGAAATCAAATACAGTAACCTGCCGAAGGAAACAACAAAAGAGCGCTATTTGAGCGCAAAAAGTAAAAACTTCAGTAAGGATGATTTGAAAAAGTTAAAAGGTCAAAAGGTTACGATATATGATAACCAGAAGATCTTTTCAAAGCTCGATAAACCCTTTGCACTTGGAGAAAAAATTTATTCTGAAGCGCTCGATGCTTTCGTGAAAGAGAATATTTTGAATGGCAACCAGTACAAATATTGGGGTGTGGACGAGGATTCAAACGCTATTATTTACTATCAGATGCATGAGGAGAAAATGTTTTACAATAATGTGAATGGGAAGCTCACGTTATTCTTTAATGAAAATAAGGAAATCGTCTCATACGAACAAACCCTACTTGAAAATATTGAAGAATTCAATGAAGAAGAGGAAGTTTTACCGGCGATAAAGGCTATTGAAACTCTTTATTATAAAGGATACTTGCGACCAAAAAGCGAAGTAACGAAGGTGGAGCTCGGCTATTATACGCTCGTTCAGCTAACGGCTTCTCATGTTTTAACACCTACATGGCACGTGGTGATTGATGGAAAAGAGGATTTGTTTGTGAATGCATTTGAAGGGCAAATTATTCAACTAAATACAGAAGAAAATATATTGGAGTGAAGTTTCATGTCTATGCATTTTAGTGTTCTCGCAAGCGGGAGTACAGGAAATGCGTTTTATGTCGAGACAGAGGATAGCTCGATCTTGGTGGATGCAGGATTAAGCGGCAAACAAATGGATTCGTTGTTCCAGCAAATCAATCGAGATCCTTCCAAGCTCTCTGCTATACTAGTAACTCATGAGCATAGCGATCATATCAAAGGCTTGGGAATATTGGCGAGAAAATATAAACTACCGATCTATGCGAATGAGAAGACGTGGAAGGCAATGGAGAGTAGTATAGGCCAAATTCCACTAGAACAAAAATTCATCTTTGAAATGGAAAGTGTCAAAAGCTTCGGCAGCCTTGAGGTGGAATCATTTGGTGTGTCTCATGATGCGGCTGAACCGATGTTTTACGTATTCCATCATACTGGCAAAAAGCTGGTATTAATCACGGACACAGGCTATGTGAGTGATCGGATGAAAGGGATTATTTCTAATGCCGATACGTACATTTTTGAAAGCAATCATGATGTGCAAATGCTTCGTATGGGTCGCTATCCTTGGAGCGTAAAACGCCGAATCTTAAGCGATGTAGGCCACGTTTCCAATGAAGATGCTGCCATTGCAATGAGTGAGGTTATTGGCGATCGAACTAAACGCATCTATCTTGCACATTTAAGCCTTGATAACAATATGAAGGATCTTGCCCGTATGTCTGTAACACAAACACTAGAATCACAGGGTCTACGAGTCGGTGAAGGCTTTTCTTTATACGATACTGATCCGAAAAAACCGACTGAACTAGTTTGTGTATAAGGGATTTTGGGTATAAAGGAATGGAGAAAGGGTTCTTCATTCCTTTTTTGGTTCTAGACCAAGGTTGTATCGTTTTTTAAGACAAAATTAAGATTTGCTGATTATAATGAAGCTATAATACAAACACTAAACATTGCCATTATTTAAAGGAAAGAGAGGATTGAGCAGTTATGGGATATTATGATCAGGATTACCAACAAAACAGATCACCTAGAAGAGGAAAAGGTGGTCCTTTCTTTGCAGGTCTACTCGGCGTTATTATTGGTGCTTTACTAGTCATGATTGCTTTTCCTCAATTCGGTTTGGGAGGACTTCCATTAGGAGATACAGATACAGCGGAGGAAAATGGCAGAACGGCTGGTCCAACGATTGAGCAAAAAGTTTCAGTAGATGTAACTACCTCCGTCACAGAGGCTGTAGATAAAACAGGAGATGCTGTGGTTGGCATCACAAATATTCAGCAATCAAGCTTCTTCCAACAGGGTGGTGAAGCGGGGACAGGTTCAGGTGTTGTTTACAAAAAAGCTGGAGGCAAGGCTTTTATCGTGACCAACCACCACGTGATTGATGGGGCAAACGAGCTTGAAGTGACCCTTTCAGACGGAACCAAGCTCCCTGCAAAGCTGCTAGGAAGTGATGTGTGGACAGATTTGGCTGTCATTGAAGTAGATGGATCCAAGGTAAAAACGGTTGCGGAATTTGGGAACTCTGACAGCTTGAAACCGGGAGAGCCAGTGATCGCCATCGGTAACCCACTCGGTCTTCAATTCTCCGGTTCTGTCACACAAGGGATCATTTCCGGTCTAGAGCGTTCAATTGAAATTGACATTAACCAAGATGGCGTAGTAGATTGGAATGCCGAGGTTATCCAAACAGATGCCGCGATAAACCCTGGGAACAGCGGCGGAGCACTTGTAAATTTAAAAGGACAAGTCATCGGGATAAATTCCATGAAAATTGCACAATCTGCAGTGGAAGGTATCGGACTTTCCATACCAATCAATTCAGCGATCCCAATCATTGAAGACTTAGAGAAATTCGGTGAGGTCCGCAGACCATATATGGGCGTGAACCTAGCTAGTGTGGAAGAAATTTCACAATATCACCAAGAAAATACGTTGAAGCTACCGAAGGATGTCACAAAAGGGGTTGCAATTACAGAGGTTGCACCTAATTCTCCAGCTGACAAAGCAGGTATGAAGGAATTTGACGTTATTGTAGAAATGGATGGTGAGGAAATTTCGGATGTGGCCAGCCTGCGTAAGCACCTGTATGTAAAGAAGAAAATCGGCGACAAGCTGAAGGTAAAATTCTATCGTAACGGAAAATTGGAAGAAGCAACAATCGTATTAAGTAGCCAAACATTTTAATGTGGATAAGTAAGAGAGCTGTTAAAAGGAGTAGACAGCTCTCTTTTTTTCTTGTGTGCGCCCGGCATGGGTGTAATCTATAGGGTGAGAGTCCCGAACTGCGAAGGCAGAAGTAGCAGTTAGCTTAACGCAAGGGTGTCCGCGGTGACGCGGAATCTGAAGGAAGCGAGCGGCAAACTTCCGGTCTGAGG
>NZ_WIAQ01000026.1 GCF_009466385.1 Peribacillus tepidiphilus
TGTTCCCTTCGCCCTTGATGGCCGTATCGCAACCTTTTTCGACTGTTTGTCAAGAGCGATTGCGGACTTGGCTATTCCTGAAATCCTGGCGGAGATGCCTAGAACTAGTTTTTCATAGAACTTTTGACACTACCTTATTTTTTAATATATAAATATAACGCATTTTTTCTCGAAAAACAAAGGGGTTGTCCGAATAGGGCAACTTCATTAATAATTAAAAATCAAGAATGGTGATCGATCCATTTTCTTGAACATAAAAAGGGGCATCCAAAAGCCGAAAATTCGACTTATTGGACAGCCCCTTCATGTTTCCATTTATTGTTAACCCCAACGTCCAGATTTGCTCATTTCCAACAAGGCCCAAATAATATTAAACATTAGGATGGCGATTGTTAGCGGAACAGCAAAGAGCCAGTTCTTCCCATACTTCTCTTTAATGACTCCGACATAATAGCCACACATGAACAGAACGAACATGGCAGATACGAGCATGAATGTAAGCGCAAAATACATTTGTCTTCTCCCCTATTCTCCCTAATTGCTTACCCTACCCCCTATCTTATAGGAAGAATATAGAGAAAATCTGTATAAACAATGAACAATTTGTGAAATTTTTTAGGAAAAATCAAAATAGTTCCGTTTTAAAAGTCTTTTCATGTTCATGAGCTCTTGATAGGAGATGATGGAAGGAATCGCTTTTCGATCGACGAGAAAAAGTTGATCCTCAATTTCTTTTATCGTTTCTTCACTTTGATAGGCTGCCTTGCATTTGGAACAAACAAACGTCGGAGTTTCTGTAATGGTGACCGCTCTTGTCCCATCAGGCAGTTCCCAATACGCGTTGTGAAACTCTGAAAACAATTCCCCTTCCTCGCACCATTCACACAGTTTAATCATTTTTGGTTTCCTCCTGATTTTTCTCCTTATACTTCACTTGTTCTGCAAGGAATTTTTTTTCTTTGAGCTCATCACGTTTTTCCCTTTTATCCTTCAATGAAGAATGACTAGGGTCACTTTGATAATGGCGACGTTTATTCATTCTTTTCAGCCCTTCAGGAATGAGGTTAAATTGAATATCCTGAGTCAGTCCTGAAATACCTGTTAAGGACTGTTTCTTTTCATAGTCAGGATACATTTCCTTAAAGTAATCTTCTGCGCGCCCTGCTACATAGTTTTCCGGTTCTGGATAAGTGGTTATAACTCCTTCAAAGTTACGTAAAACGGTCTTTGCTGGTGTTTGGGAAAGAATATAATTTGGCTGAAGCGAGATTTTTCCTCCTCCACCAGGCGCATCGACTACAAAAGTAGGAACTGCATAACCACTCGTATGCCCCCTCAAGCCTTCAATGATTTCTAATCCTTTTGATACCGGAGCTCTAAAATGACTGATTCCTTCTGAAAGGTCACATTGATAAATATAATAAGGTCTTACTCGAATTTTTACTAAATCATGCATTAATTTTTTCATGATTGGTACGCTATCGTTTATCCCTGCTAGAATCACAGATTGATTTCCAACCGGTACACCAGCGTTTACAAGCATTTCACAGGCACGCTTTGAGTCTTCGGTTATCTCAATGGATGTGTTAAAATGAGTGTTTAGCCAAACTGGATGATATTTTTTTAAGATGTTACACAAGTTTTCAGTGATTCTTTGTGGAAATACAACTGGGGCTCTCGTACCGATTCGGATAATCTCAACATGTGGAATGGCTCTAAGATTTTTTAAAATATATTCAAGAATTGTGTCGTTAATTAATAAGCCGTCCCCTCCTGAAATAAGGACATCACGAACTTCAGGTGTATTTCTGATATATTCGATCGCCGCATCTAACTGCTTTTTTGGGACACCCATGCCAATTTGTCCGGAAAATCTTCTTCTCGTACAATATCGGCAGTACATGGAGCATTGATTCGTCACTAGGAAGAGTACCCTGTCTGGATAGCGGTGAGTGAGTCCCGGTACAGGTGAGTCTTCATCCTCATATAGAGGATCTTCTAAATCATATTTTGTTTTATAGATTTCCTTAGAAACCGGTACCGATTGCATTCGAACCGGGCATCTCGAATCATCGGGATTCATTAAAGAAGCGTAATATGGTGTAATGTTTAATGGGATCGTTTTTGTAGATATCTTGACTCCTTCTTCTTCATCAGGGGTCAAATGGATCACTTTCTTTAAATCGTCAAGCGTTCTTACTGTATTGGTCAGCTGCCATAGCCAATCATTCCATTGTTCATCTGATACGTTCTTCCAAAGTTCAATTTCCTTCCAATGTCGTTTTGGTTTATATAAATCATGCAGCATGCGAATTCCTCCCTGCCATTTGTCATATTTATTTATGCAATTCGCATGCCAATGGATTATTTTTTGAGAGCTATTATATAAAAAAGGCTCTATAAGTTATACTTTGAAAGTTTATATTGCAAGGTTTGTCTGGGGATTTGGAGTAGTTTTGCAGCTTTTAAAATATTTCCATTTGTACTCTCAAGTGCAGCTTGTATTAATTGAGCTTCCGTTTTCTTTAAGACCTCTCTTAATGGTGGGATCGTACCGACACTTTCGCTAAGAATTTTTCTCTTTTGAATAAAGACCGGAAGATCCGCATAGGTAAGACGAGACCCTTCAACAACATTCATCATAAATTCGATGGTGTGTTTTAGCTCACGAACGTTCCCTTTCCATTCGAGCGATAAAAAAAGCTCCTCCACTTCTTTTTCGATGCCTAAAACATTCATTTTTAAAAGATTGTTATACTTTTCAATAAAATGGTTCGTTAAAAGCATGATATCTTGTTTTCTTTCACGTAATGGGGGAAGCTCAAACGACAAAACATTTAATCGATAATAAAGATCATGCCGTAAAATTTGATTTTTTAATGCTACCTGTGGTTGGATGTTCATCGCCGCTGTTAGCCTGACATCAACAGAAATGGATTTTGTTCCACCAATCCTTCGTACAAGACCATCCTCAATCACTCTGAGTAGTTTCGATTGCAGTTGGATCGGCATCGATTGAAGCTCGTCCAAAAATAACGTTCCTCCGCTGGCAAGTTCAAACAAGCCTGGTCGATCGACTGCTCCAGTGTAGCTTCCTTTTGCTGTACCGAAAAGAATACTTTCTAATAATGATTCTGGCAAGGCAGCACAGTTTTGGGCGATAAATGGCTTCTTTCTTCTCAAGGAAGCATTATGCATACCCTGCACAAACAATTCTTTTCCTGTTCCGCTTTCTCCATACACAAGAACCGGGGATGAAGAGAGTGCAGCTTTTTTCCCTTTCGCAATTGTCTCTAAGAAAACTGGATCTTTTGTTATAATTGAATCAAAGCTATACTTTGCACCATTATGATTTTCATTGTTTTTATTTGGATTTTTGTAAATGCTCTCTAAGTCTATCAACCTTTCAGCTATTTTCCTTAGCTTTGAATAATCCTTCGCCACTTCTACGGCACCAACCAACTTTCCGGATACAAAAATTGGGAGGGTTGTGTTGATGGTATCAATCGTTTTACCATGAACATTCACATACGTTTGACCTTTATGGAAAATTGGCTTACCGGTTGCAATCACCTGTAACAATGTACTACTTTCCTTTGTAAGAGACGGAAACACTTCTAAGAGTGGTTTACCAAGAACCTCTTTGACTTTCATTCCATCATGTCGGGCAGCCACTTCGTTATAAAAAATCGTGTTTCCTTTTGTATCCACAACATGAATCCCTTCATCAATGACTTTAAGAATCGCTTCCATGATTTCTCGGGTTATATATAAATGATCCAGCACGGTTCTCCTCCTAATGATCTTTTTACATATATATGAGAGGATGCCGAAAAATTGCCACCAAATTGCCAATAACATAGCAGCTATTATCAAGAAACTTGCCCCAATATTTATGTCCTCGATTTTGTCAGAGGTATAGCAATTTGCCCTAATCTCCTTGTACCCGATCTAATAAATTCCAAAAGTAAGGGATCTTGCGATGAAATATTGTTAGTAAATACCTTATCAATAATTTCTTTTAATTACATGATGAAACTTTCATCAAGCAATACTGCCGGAAATTAAGCAACGGGCCTCCACTTTAGTGATCGATATACAGGGGCAAATTGCTTTATCGGACCATAAAATACAGACTTGATCGATTTGTGCGAATTAGCAGAATAAATAAAAAAGACTGTCCAAAAATTCACCTTTTAGACAGTCTTTATCGATTATACTGCTACAGTTTCAGACGCTTTTTTCCCTTTCATCTTTTCTACAATATCTCGTGCAATCCATACGCCACAGGCGCTTGCTTGAGCTAGTCCACGGGTGATCCCGGCACCGTCTCCTCCAACGTATAACCCCGAAATTTCCGTTTCGAATCGATTATTTAGCTTAGGGCGAGCGGAATAGAATTTTGCTTCAACACCATAGAACAGTGTGTGCTCTGACGCTAAACCAGGAGTAACATGGTTTAATGCCTCTGTCATTTCAATTAAGCTCTTTAATGTATTATATGGGAGAACTAGGCCTAAATCTCCTGGGACTGCTTCCTTTAAAGTCGGTTCTAAAAAGCCTTCTTTAATACGTTTTTCAGTAGAACGGCGACCTTTTAATAAATCCCCATATTTTTGTACGATAATTCCCCCGTTTGATAAAGCGTTAGCTAGTCTTGATACTTCATGGGCATATTCATTCGGCTTATCAAACGGCTCTGCAAACGTATGGGAAACTAATAGCGCAAAGTTTGTATTGTTGCTTCCAAGCTTCGGGTCCTTATAGGCGTGACCGTTTGCAAGCATAATACCGGAATGATTTTCAACTACTACATGACCAGAAGGATTGCTACAGAAGGTACGTACAGTCGTCCCGACAGACGTGTTAAAAATAAATTTTCCTTCGTATAAATGCTCATTGATTTCTTCCATTACGATATTGGACGTTTCTACACGCACACCAACGTCAACTTGATTGTTAATCATTCGTAGACGACGGTTTTTCAACATTTGTGTCAACCATTTAGAGCCGTCACGTCCAGGAGCAACGACTACTTTATCAGCTGTGATGGTCTCACCGTTTTTCAATAGAATACCACGAGCAACAAATCCATCAGAAGTTTTTTCGGTAATGAGGTCCTCAACTTCCGTTTTGAAAACCATATCGACCTTTTCACGTAAGTATTCAAAAATATTTTTCAAAATTTCCAGGTTTTGCTCTGTACCAAGGTGGCGTACTTGAGCACGAAGAAGCTTCAAGCCTGCTGCATATCCACGACGCTCAATTTCACGAACTTTGTCTGTTAAAGGGTCAGTGATTGAGTCCGTGGCACCGTGCTTTAAGTTTATTTCATCTACATATTTAATGAGATCAACTACTTGAGAATCTGGCAAATAATCCGTCATCCAGCCACCAAATTCACTAGTAATATTAAATTTTCCGTCTGAATAAGCACCTGCCCCTCCAAAACCGTTCGTGATCGAACAGGCTGGTAAACAACCCGCATAATCTTTCTTTCCGGCTGCAGGTGGACATTTTTCTATTTTCTTTTGTAGAATAGGACAATTTCTTTTATATATATCATGACCTTTATCAATCAATAAAACATTTGCTTCTGGCATTTTCAAAGTCAACTCATAGCATGTAAAAATCCCAGCAGGACCCGCGCCTACCACAATCACATCATAATTCGTTTTCATATAGCATTCCTCCTGATGTAAATCATCAAGTTATCTATTACCCTTGGATACTATAACAAAAACCATCACAACTAGTCAACGAATTTGACGAACTATTTATAATTAATTTATAAAATTGTTCGTGATTTATTTTATGTATACCCTTTTATTACAAAATTCTTCTAATTCAATAACTAAAAATCTAACATTTAAAAAATAAAAACCGGCTAAAAAAGCCGGCTATGTTCCATATTAGCAGCAATCTCTACCCGTGAAAGAAGCACCGATGATAATGAGAAGAATAAACAATACAACAATTAGAGCGAAGGAGCCGGCGCCCCATCCAAAGCCACCGTAACCATATCCACCATATCCGCCACCAAATCCGCCGCCATATCCGCCATGCCCACAGCCATCATATCCATAATACATATTTTTCACTCCTCAAAAGTTTCTGTAATCTCAATTACACTCATACTTTATGTTAGAAGGCAAATGTCTGTATGTGCATTCGCCCATTTTTCTCAATATAGGCTTGTTTGAAAATAGATTTCTTTTGCCTTTTCAACCCATTATCCTATTTGCTATGATACTAGAAAAAGAATACGATATGGTGGAGATTGCACTTGAAAAACGTTTTTAGGCCCTTTGCATTCAGTTGCATGCTCTTTATGACAGCTGTTTGCCTTAGACATGCACAATCATTCTATGTAGAGCCGTCTTATACATCCTTTCATTTTTACGAAAAGCTTACTCATGGGCTGCCGATTAAATACATTGTGATTGGCGACAGTATTGGCCGTGGTTCTGGAGCTGAAACCTCAGATAAAAAATGGTATAAGCAAATGGAAAAGAAAGTATTTAGGCAATATGGTGCGTCCATGAAAGGCTACTATGTTGTGCAAAGTGGAGCTACTGCGTTCGAAGGACTATTCAAATTACAGAAAAAACAACCTGACAATAGCGTGGATGTCGTGTTTATTTGTTTTGGAGAAAATGACCGTAAATATATGAAAGCTCATGCTTTCAGCTTACTTTATGAGTCATTGCTTCGTAAGGCTGCTTCCCTATATCCTCGTGCCGAGATCATAACTTTTACAGAAAGCTCCTTGCCAAATCAAGAATTTGCAGAAGCCATTGAAAAGATCTCTCGTCACTATAATGCCTCGAACATCGATATGCGGGCTGCTTTTCAGCAAAGTGGCATGACAGTTCATGAACTTACAAAAGACAATGTCCATCCGAACGGAAGAGGATATGAGGTATATGCAAATACCATAATGGAGAGGCTTAAACAACATATACAAAAGCACAAAAAAATCGCGGAGCTAAAACCGCCAATCCATGAAAATTCCGATATGGAGTTTGATGTCGTTACTGAATTTTCAGAACAAAAAGGTTTTAAACTTCAGCAAAACTATCTCGTTAGCAATAAGAAAGGCAGCTACGTTGAATTTCATTTCTATGGCAGCATTCTTGGTATCAAACTGTTACGAAGCCCGGATGGTGGCATGTTCAATGTTTTTATAGATGGAAAATTTTACACTACAATGAGTACTTGGTGGCCATTTGAAAAAGAGCGATATTTGTACATTACAAGCGGGCTAACCAATGACCTTCATACGGTACGATTTGAAGTGACGGGTGAAAAAAGTAGATATAATGTTACAAATGCATCCGTGATTAGACTGTCTTCGATTATTATGAGCAAGAAAATAGAAAACAAATAGGAAGGAGAACTTATGAAAGCGATATTGAAAAATTTCATTAATGGAATTTTGACCATTGTTCCTATTATTTTAGTCATCTATGTAGTATTTAAAATTTTTACCTTTTTAGATGGTTTACTTGGAGGATACTTAAAAATTTATTTAAAAGAAGGATATGTGCCAGGTATCGGAATCCTACTTACTATTATTCTCATTACCGTTTTAGGATGGCTTTCTACTCAATTCATTACAGGAAGTGTGATTAAGCTCATAGATAAATTATTGATTAAAATTCCTTTCATTAAAACCATTTATTCGGTTATTAAAGATACTGTGCATTCCTTTTTAGGGGAAAAGAAATCTTTTTCAAAGGTCGTGATGGTCACACAGCCAAACTCTAACATGAAGAGCATCGGCTTTATCACTTCAGAAAATATCAAGGACTTTTATAGTCCACTTAGTGATCATGTAGCTGTTTATATTCCACAAACCTTCCAGGTAGCAGGGTTTACTTTCTTAGTTCCAAAAGACCAAGTGGAAGTTATTGACGTGAAGCCTGAGGATGCAATGAAGTTCATTCTATCTGGGGGCATGACATCAAAGGGGCTGCCCGAACAGAGCAACTTTGTTAAAAATTGAGGCTCTTTTCGTATAGATTAAGTGGGAGGAGTCCCCCTCCCACTTCAAATAATTTTGTATGCCAAAATCAGTTCACACTTTTAAAAAGTGTAAAAAGTAACGTTTGGCGGGAATTTTTCCTAAAGTGACGGGATTAATGTGTGAATTGGCCGGATTATTGGGAAAACTCGGGGAATATTGTGAAGAGAGGCTGCACAATCAAAAAATATAAAAGCAAGTGGAGAAAAACGGATCGTTTTTCTCCACTTGCTCAATATAGGGACTTATGGTATAGCCCCTTTCTATCATTTCATTCTAGTATCTATACTAGTTAAATAATTTCTTATACTCCCCATAACCCTCTTCTTCCAGCATTTCAACCGGTATGAATCGAAGGGAAGCCGAATTAATGCAGTATCGAAGGCCATTAGGACCAGGTCCATCTGGAAAAACATGACCAAGATGTGAATCTGCCGTTTTGCTTCGAACTTCAGTACGGCGCATCCCATATGAAAAATCTGCTTTCTCTACGATTTCATCTTCATCAATCGGTTTCGTGAAGCTTGGCCAGCCGCAGCCGGCATCATATTGATCCTTTGAACTAAATAACGGTTTTCCAGAAACGATATCTACATAGATTCCCGGTTCTTTATTATTCCAATACTCGTTCCTGAAAGGTGGCTCAGTCCCGTTGTTTTGCGTTACTTCATATTGAATAGGTGTTAGACGTTTTTTTAATTCCTCTTTATTTTTTTCCAAGTTGATCCCCCCAATGCTTCAAAATAAAAGCTTCTCTTCCGGATCCCTTGTTATAACGTTCATAGTGTAAAGGATTCTTCTTATAGTAATACTGATGATATTCTTCAGCTGGATAAAATGTCTTTGCTGGCAGGATTTTTGTAGCAATTGGCTTGTTGAACTTTCCACTTTCCTCAAGCTTTTTCTTTGATTTTTCTGCTAGTTCCTTTTGTTCATCATTATGATAGAAAATGGCTGTTTGATAAGATTGGCCGCGATCGTAAAACTGGCCTCCCGGATCGGTTGGATCGATTTGCATCCAGAAAACATCCAATAGCCTTTCATATGGATAGATTGCTGGATCGAACGTAATTTGAACAGCTTCATAATGACCAGTATTTCCTGCACAAACCTCTTGATAGGTTGGGTTTTCTTTTGTACCGCCCGTATAACCGGAAATCACTGAATGGATGCCTGGCTCCTCATCAAAAGGCTTTACCATACACCAAAAGCAACCTCCTGCAAACGTTGCTTTCTGTAATTCCTGTGACATGTTATCTCCTCCAAATATAAAACTCTTTTTACTATTTTCCCCATTTTTTGAATTTTACCCTTTCTACCCTGTTTCGTAAATGAATTTGCATCTTTTCCAATAGAGATAAATCGAATATTTTCTAATTATAAAAAACCATGGCACATGCCCAAGTTGTCTTGCATATGCTTACAACGAAGGACTTTTAAGAGAGGGGAAAAGCAGATGACGGTCCAAAAGCCTGAAAATCATTTTCAAAAAGCTGCCAAGTACGGAATGCTTGCGGATTTTTATAAATATACTAATCCAAATTTACATGTTCACTATTATCAAAAACATTTTAAGCATCTTCAAAGGGCCATTCAAAGCGGAAGAGCTAATGGGACACCTTCTATGAGTGAGTCTCCTGCAAGAGTTCGAATTCTTCATGCTGCACCAGATGCTTCGAATGTCGATGTCTATATAAATGGAATGAGAGTTTTAAAAGACTTTTCATACAAAAATGTTACAGACTACTTAAATCTGCCGAAAGGCAAATACCATATAGACATTTATCCGGCAGGAAACATGATTGCAACAGTCATAAGTAAGAGAGTGACCGTTGATAGCGGAAAAAACTATATGCTTGTAGCAGCTGGGTCGGGTAAAAATTTAAAGCTGCTAGCATTCGAAGATTCACCAATTACCCCACCGGGAGAAGCTAAGGTCAGATTTGTCCACCTTTCTCCTGATGCACCTGCAGTGGATCTAGCTGTCAAAAGCGGAGACGTAATTTTTCCAAACGTTTCATTTAGAAAGTCTACGGAATATATGGGACTGTCCCCAATGACTGTCGATCTAGAAGCACGTGTTTCAGGAACTAAAACGGTTGCATTGGCTTTGCCAAATATCACGTTCCGACCTAATACAGCATATACCATCTACGCGGTAGGATTTGCTAACGGAACACCAGCTTTGGAAGTGTTAATTTTATCTCCTTAAACCATAGTGTCTGTCCCATAGAGTTGGTATTTCATGAGTGAACTTTTTAATACAAAAATAATAAAAGGGACGACACGTGTTGCCTTGGCTAATGTCATCCCTTTTTCTCACTTAGTCGGTACAAGTAGTTCAAACGAGATCTTGTTGTTCGGTAAATCGAATTGTTTGACTTTGATCTTTGTATTACCCTTTAGCTTCAATTCCTGAAGCGATACATAAACTTGTTCATTTTTTGGATCAATTTTCACCCAGATTGGGGTTTTATATTGCTTCTTAATAAAATTCATAATATAGCTAGCAGGCAGCCTTACTTCACCCAATTCTATTGATTTTTGCTTTAACAGTAGGTCCCCGTTTCTAAGGGCTTCAGGTTCAAAGGTCATTTTCAACTTAAATTCCCTACCAAAAGCTAGCAAAGATCCGTAAAACTCTACCTCATCTGCCAAAATCACATCATAATCGATTGGACCAGTCAAACCTTCTTTATCTAAATAATGATTAATAAGTGCATTTAAATCTTTTTTATTGGTCGTAATATGAAAATTCACTTCATCTTGTTGAAGTGTCTTCGTTTTAGGAGGTTTAATGTTTTCGGTAGAGCCACCGAACAATAGTAATAATGTCCCAACGCTTACAACATTCAATACGAATAAAACGAAAAACAATATTTTCCATTTGTTTTTTACTACTTTCAAAACCAAAAATTCCTCCTCTACCTTCTTCCCGCTGCTTCTGCTGAATTCAGCATTGTTTCTTCTTTAAACCTAAGAAAAATCCTTTCTGCCATCAATTCATATCCTCGGTCATTTGGGTGAAAGTAATCCTTTTCAAATAATACATTTTCTTTTGAGTTATTGAAAAGATCTTCTATTTCAACAAAATATACATCATCGTAGGAATTGGTCATTTTCTTAATACTCATATTCCAATCCTCGATGATGAAATCAAGCTCTCTCAAGGTTGCTACCCACTTTGAATAGGGATTATATAAGCCGACTAGATAAATGTCAGCATCATTGTTTAAGGAACGAATCTTCGTAATCATTTTATTCAAATTGTTCTCATATTCTATTTTTTGTTCTGTAAAGTATTTTAATTTGAGATGTAAGTAATGCTCTCTAACCACTTTCATCACGTCGTTACCGCCGACCGTAATAATAACTGCATCAGCGTTTATTATGTCCTTTTGTATTTCTTCTCTATTCAATCTCTTCAATAATTGATCCGAGCGATGACCTCTAACTCCATAATTGGATGTTTCTATATTTCTGATTTGTTTTTCTTTATTTAATAGCTTGACTAAATAGGGTAGGTATCCACCTCTATTCGTGC
Source organism: Peribacillus tepidiphilus (assembly GCF_009466385.1). Taxonomy (GTDB): domain Bacteria; phylum Bacillota; class Bacilli; order Bacillales; family DSM-1321; genus Bacillus_BN; species Bacillus_BN tepidiphilus. Next base: position 11,571 of record NZ_WIAQ01000026.1, read on the forward strand.
TGTCACCCACCCCTAATGTCAAGGAATCCCCGATTGATACAATATTTATATCAATAGGAAAAAAATCATTTGGAATCTCTTTTTTTGGGGTTAGATTTGTAGCTCTTTCTTTATGATAGGAAGGAGAATGTTGAATTCTGCTGGGTACTGAACAAGCCGTCAATACAATACAGCATAAAAAAAGAAAGATGAATTTTTTCTTCAACTCTCTCACCTGCCTTAAAAGCCTTGAATTCATCATTGTTTATTATACTATACTAGTTGTACCTTTTATGAAAACAATAAAAAAAGACTTTACCTTTTTCAGATAAAGTCCTAGGGTGATCCAAACTCTACCTTGTATCCCTTAATCATTTTGCAAAATTTTTATGTCTTTTATAATTTCTTCCAACGGGAAATCTTTTGCACCGTTGTAATTTTGAATGATTTTTCCTTCTTGATCGACAAGAAAGAAGTCGGTGCCATGAATGACCTGATCTTCTCCTTCCGGTTTTTTGACAAGAGTTTTAAAGCTTTCCTTCGCAAATGATTCAATCTCTTCTTGGGAATACCCCGTTAAAAAGTGCCAATTTGAAAAATCAGCATGAAACCGTTTGCCATATTCAGTCAGAACATCAGGTGAATCGACTGTTGGATCAATGCTAAAGGAAACAAGCTCTACATCTTTTATTCCTTCATCCTTTAGCGCATTTTGCAATTTCACCATATTAGAGGTCATCGGAAGACAAATCGTTTTGCAGTTTGTAAAAACAAAATCTGCAACCCATACCTTCCCTTTCAAATCCTCAAGGCTCACTTTTTCTCCATTTTGATTTGTATACGAAAATTCTTCAACGGGCCAGTTCTTTGCGTTCGGAATTTCTTTTCTTCCGCATGCTGATAACAAGAGAAGCAAAATCAAAAGCGGCCATGATTTTTTTAGAAATGTCATAGAATCAATCCTTTATGTATAATTGTTACGTCAACATTCTATCAGACAAATGTGAACAAAAAAAGAAATAAGTAATAGATCTTTGTGTTTTAACATGGAGATTATGAAAATATAGATGAAAAATTGACCTTTTAATCAAGCTTAGAATGTATAAATCATCACGAATTTTATAAAGTCATTGAAGCTTGTAGTATGATAAAATAACAAAAGATTCTAAAATGGAAGGTGGTCCATATGAAGAAAAAACTAATAATTGGTACTTTAATTCTATCTTTTTTCTTAACAGGCTGTAGTGCTTCAAAAAATCAAGATTCTTCAAGCTCTTTGAAAGAGGAGCATATTCATTATGCAGAAAGCGGAGATTTACGTGAAACCACTAAATCTGCCGATGACTTGCCACAATTTTTGAAAGATAAGCCAGAAGAAATGGTAAAAATCTATGCGGCAGCAGCCAAGCATCGAGATCTTCTTGAGAAAATCCCTTGCTATTGTGGATGTGCTGATTCTAGCGGTCATCGTGATAATTATGATTGCTTCGTCCATGACAATAAGGAAAATGGTGAAGTGGTTTGGGATGACCATGGCACTCGGTGCGGCGTATGCCTAGAAACAGCAACCCAATCCATTCTTCAATTTAAGGATGGCAAATCAATGAAAGAAATTAGAGAATATATTGACAGCAAGTATAAAAAGGGATTTGCTAAACCAACTCCAACTCCTATGCCAAAAGGTTAATCGGAATAAAAAAACATTCCGTTTCAATTAAACGGTTTTGTCGGATCTATACGCTGATGGCAACTGGTTTTTCACTCATCATTCCAATATTTCTGTGATTAAAGGGCAATATATCGGTCGGGTAGCTTAATAATATCGGTCGTTAGCCGAATAAATCGGTCGTCAGCCCGCATATATCGGTCATCAGCTCGCATATATCGGTCGTTAGCTCGCATATATCGGTCATCAGCTCGCATATATCGGTCGTCAGCCCGCATATATCGGTCGTCAGCTCGCATATATCGGTCATCAGCTCGCATATATCGGTCGTCAGCCCGCATATATCGGTCGTCAGCTCGCATATATCGGTCGTCAGCCCGCATATATCGGTCGTCAGCTCGCATATATCGGTCGTCAGCTCGCATATATCGGTCGTCAGCCCAATATATTGGCCAGTAGATCGATATATCAATCATTGGACCTTCAAGCCTCATCAAAAAAGGATGACCACTGTAAAGTAGGAAGGGCTATGCTCCCTCTACAATTACAGTGGTCATCCTTTATGCATTATTTTTTAGTTCAGTTTCTTCAAATAACCTCTGATAAACGGGCCATTTTAATCCCCTTTTCAAATAGTCTTTAAAAGAATACATTCTTTTTTTGTCAGTGCTCAAATAAACGGTTTTAATGAATCCTTCTAATTTCTTAGAAATAATAAAATAGTTTAAGTTATCTTCCTCCACTAATGGAATTTCAATAATTTTTACCTTCTGTCCAACAACATTTTTGAACTCTAGGCTTTTGAATAGCAAGATATCAATCCTCTTTTTTCACCGTTTGATTTTATTATACACCAACTTTAGCCTCGATATTGTCGGAATGTGTCAGAAATATTTATTTTTTTTATAAAAGTCTGTCGTAAACAAAGAGCCTATCCTCTTAGTCGCTTATTATTTTTTCGATAATAAGTGACAACAAGCAGAAGGTAGGCTCTATAGAAGCATGACTAGTAACAAATTCTCGGCAGCATGATCCCTGATAATCGCTGCATTTTTCTTTTAGCGCCAATTGGGGTAATTAGTATCATTTCCCCTTTATTGATGTCACTCACTTTGCCAATGATTGTGCTATCTTTACCTGTTTTGAAAGGTTTTCAAATAAATATATTCGATTGTTTCTTACTTTATGTTTGCACTTTTATCCAAAGTAACGAAGACAACAAAAGGATGATTCCCATTACTCCAAATAGAAGGAAAATGAGATCGAATGATTTTGTTAGAGCTATAGACATCATTGGAGGTCCAACAGCTACCCCGATAAACCTTGCGGAACTATAAAATGAAGTAATGATTCCTCTTTCTTCTTTTTCTATAAACTCTGTAATTAAAGCATCTAAGGCGGGTAATAAACTTCCAAAGCCAACCCCTGCAATACTTAGTAATAGTAATTGTAGGAAAAACTGATCCGCTTTCCATAAAAAAGCGCTGCTAATTGAAATGAGAAATAAACCAATCATAATAATGGCTTTCATTTTCTTTACACTGTCCTTTATTTTTCTACCTGAAAGAAGGGAGGCTATACATAAAAACAGTAAGGGAACAGCTAATATGAAGCCTTTTATGATCCCCTCATAATGATATTGTTCCTCTAGAATTTTTGAAAAGTAAAATAGAACTGCAAAAAGGACGAGCATCAGATAAATACCAATGATAAAAATAACAAGCAGCCATCTCCATTCTCTTATTAATATTTCCTTCGTTTTACTAAAAAAAGCTTTAAATGGTAGAGATGACTCTTTTTGAGTTGGCGTTTTTATGAATTTTACTACCATGAACAACGATATAAGACTGAAAATAGAAATAGAGAAAAAAGGAAAAAACCATATGATAGAAAATAATATCGAACCTAAAATTGGGCTTAATACTTTACCAAAAGTATTCGAGGTTTCAATAATCCCTAGACAATTACTTGCTTCCTCTTCATTACTATATAAATCCCCAACCAATGGTAAAACGATGGGAGCTGCTCCTGCAGCACCAATTCCTTGTATTACTCTCCCGATGATTATAACGGTAAAAGGTTCACTTAACCTCCACGCAGCAAATGATGAAATAAATCCCCCAATAATAACCAGAAGTAAGCTCGGAACCATTATTTTCTTTCGTCCAAACTGGTCAGATAAATATCCGGCGACTGGGATGAGAAAAATAGATGCGATCGAATATACTGTAATGATTAAACTAGACTGAAAAGCCGATATATGAAGGATTTTTTCAATCTTTGGCAAGATGGGAATTAACATGGAATTCCCCAAAGTCATAACTAATGGAATAGACGCCATACTGACTAAACACCATTTACTAACCTTATGTTTTGATCCCAAGCTGCTCATCCTTTCAATGGTCTACCACATTTATTTTGGATATATTTTCATCGTCCTATACTACATAAACCATTTAAAGAAAAAGTTAAAAAAATATATGAGGGTTATGAAAGCACATTGTAAGATTGACTGTTATGCCAACTAAACTGGTCATTGTAGGAAAAGTTTCTGAAAAAGAATTACAATCGCTACATTCACCCCAACATCATACCGGTGATCATAATCATCATTAATAGAGAAACAACGCCAGCTCCATACGAGCTGGCGTTAACCATTATTGAGACTAAAATGAATTAATTTTTGTCAGCCTCCATCTTATCTGAAGCATTACTCCATGCCTCAACATTTTTTAGCCCTTCAATATTCGAAACATGAAAGACAGGATTCTTTCCGCTCGCTTTTTGTTTTTTATAATCAGCAAGTGCAGCAAATGCAATTTTCCCTAGCAATGAAATAGCGATTAAGTTAATAATTGCCATCAGACCCATGAATAAATCTGCAAGACTCCATACAAAATCTAAGGATGCAATAGAACCAAATGCAACCATACCGACAACTGCAACACGGAAAAGGTTTAACAAGAGTTTACTTGAACTGAAAAACTCGATGTTGGATTCGCCATAAAAGTAGTTCCCTACTACCGAACTGTAGGCAAATAAAAACACAATGAAGGCAAGGAAGATACCGGCCCATTCTCCTATGGAGGTCTCAAGTGCATTTTGTGTTAGGATAATACCATCCGATTCTTTAGATGTATATAGTCCTGACAATAAAATGATAAAAGCAGTCGAGCTACAAATAACAAGCGTGTCCACAAAAACGCCTAACGCCTGAATGAGTCCTTGTTTAACTGGATGGGTGACGTCAGCAGCCGCTGCTGCATTGGGAGCGCTCCCCATACCGGCTTCATTTGAAAACAAGCCGCGTTTGATTCCATTCATCATGGCTGCACCAAGTGTTCCTCCTGCCACTTCTTTCAATCCAAATGCATTTTCAAAAATTAAAACAAAAACGCCTGGTATTTCGGTTAGATTCGTAATCATTATATATAAGGCAATTATTATGTAAGCACCTGCCATGATCGGTACCATTAGTTCAGCCACTTTGGCAACTCGCTTAATCCCACCGAAAATAATCACAGCTGTAATAATAGATAAGACGATAGCAATAAGTGTCTTGTCTATTCCAAAAGATTTATTGAGTGCACTTGAAATGGTGTTTGCCTGAACAGAGTTAAATGCAAGTCCAAAGGAAAGGGACAATAATATAGCAAACGTAATCCCCATCCAGCGAGCGTTCAATCCTTTTTCCATATAGTAAGCTGGTCCGCCCCGGAATGTGTCACCATGTTTTACTTTATAGATCTGAGCAAGAGTACTTTCGACAAAAGCAGAAGCTGAACCGATAATTGCAATCAGCCACATCCAGAATACCGCACCTGGACCGCCCGTTGTAATGGCCAAGGCTACACCTGCAAGGTTTCCAGTACCAACGCGAGAAGCTGTGCTAATACAAAAAGCCTGGAATGACGAAACACCTTTTTTTTCATCCCTTGCTCCTTCGCCTAATAGTCGAACCATTTCACCGAACATACGAAATTGAACAAACTTTGTACGAATCGTAAAATAGAGTCCTAAACCAATTAACATGATGATCAGAATATAAGACCAAAGTATGGTATTGGTATCACTCACAAAATTTACTAATAACTTCATCCACGAACCCCCTCTAGTTTGTTTACTATTCATTTTGTATGGACTCAAGTTTTTAATGTAACAAAACCTTAAATAAATATCAATATTTATACTCTCCTGTAAGCTCTTTAAAAATGCAAAATGGACTGTCGAAACAGCCCATTTTTTAGGTAAAGAAGTATGCTACGTCTTTTTTAATAAAGAATGATATCTCCATTACTATTTAAACGATTTTGCAGTTTTCCGATATTCATTCGGCGTTACACCAACTTTTTTCTTAAACAATTTTCGAAAATACTTATCATCTTCATAGCCGATCCTATGAGCCACTTCATAAATTTTTATGTTTGGATCAGATAATAATTGTTTTGCTTTATCCATCCGGACATTTGTTAAATAGTCTGATAAGTTTTGCCCGTATTCTTGTTTAAATTTTCTTGAGATGTATTCCCTGCTTATAAAAAATCGATCAGCAATTTCTTGTAAAGAGACTTCTCGTAGATAATGCTGCTGAATGTATTGTTCCACTAATTGAATGGTTTTTATTTCTTTTTTTGGCTGAATTTGATCCATTTGAATATTAAAAGGGTTTTGCTCTTCTTTTAATAATAGAATTGTTTTTTCAATGGTTTGATTTAACGCCTCTGGGTCGACCGGTTTCAAAATATAATCACTGGATTTATACTGGATCGCCTTTCTCATATACCCATAATCATCGTAACCTGTAATTAATACAGTTTTTATATTTCTTTTTTCATCATAGATCCATTTCAATAAATCCATTCCGTCCATCTCTGGCATTTTAATATCTGTTAAGACAATTTCAGGCTGGAATCGTTTGATTTGTTCAATCGCAACCTGACCATTTGCTGCTTCCAATAACTCCGTGACTCCAAGACGGTCCCATTCACCAAGCAACTTAATACCTTCTCGAACATGCTGTTCGTCATCAACGATCAATACTTTCATCCAATCTCTCCTCTTCACGGGAAATCGGTATACATAAATCGACCGTAAAGCCTCCCAATTCCCCTCGATAAACATCCATGGAAGCCTCGCTGCCATAATAAATTTGAAGACGGTCATATATATTTTTTAAACCAACACTCTCGGTTTGTTTAATTCTTGATAACGATTGAATGATTTCCCTTAATCTCTTTTCAGAAACTCCACTACCATTGTCAGAAATGATGATTCTTTTGTGGGTATCATTGATTTGTCTTGCTACAATTTCCATTCGACCCGTTTTGGAATTCCCTTCAAATGCATGCTTAAAATAATTTTCAACGATTGGCTGAAGAATCATTTTAGGAATCTGAGAATTGAGAATACTATGTTCAATATTGAAATCATACTCCAGTCTTTCTCCAAATCTCTCTTTTTGCAGCATTAAATAGGTTTGAACATGTTTCATTTCTTTCTCAAGGGAAACAAAATCTTCATCCATATTGATGCTGTAACGCATTAAAGATGATAAGGAAATCAGTAATGAATACACCTTTGGTGCTTTATACTTTAAAGCTAGAGTTCCAATGGATTGTAAAGAGTTGTATAAAAAGTGCGGATTGACTTGCGACTGTAAAACCTTTAATTGGGTAGACTTGTTTTTAATTTCAAGTAAATACTCTCGTAAAATTAAGTCATTGATTTTTTCAATCATCGATTTAAAATGCTGCCCGAGTAGGCCAAATTCGTCATTTCCTAACGTTTTAAAATGAACCTTTAATTCTCCTTTTTCAATTCTCTTTATATTTTCAATCAATAATTTAATTGGGGAAGTAATTTTAATAGAAACAAAGAATGTCGCAATCAAAACCACGATAATCATAACGGCTCCAATGAAGATATTCATAAAGGCAATTCTTCTGGCATTTTCGTATAAAACATCATAAGGGATACTTTTCACAATCATCCATTTTTCATATGGTGCAGAAAACTTCTCATATACATACACACCTTTAAAATCCCCTCTATTCATTAGAAGAGATCCATTGGTATCTTTTTTAGATTGGATTTTTTGATACCAGTCCTCCGTTAATTTCTCCCCGTTTTTTTGCTTTTCAGAGGAGAAAATGAGCATTCCTTTATCGTTGATTAGGAAAAAGTCTTCAACTCCAGGCTGAAACAAACGCTCTGATATCGCTTGAATTTCTGAAAGCTCGATATCAATGGAAAGAAATCCAAGTAGTCTACTATGAGGTATGCTATAAATTGATTGATGAAAGCTGACCACGTCTTTTACAAAGGAATTGGGAATGAAGGATAAATGATTATAGCTGTAAATTGGATGGGTTCCCTCTATAAGAATTGGAGTCTGCTCATTGAGTAATTCTTTGTACAAAGGATGATCTTCAACATGCTCATATTTTCCTCGACTGCTAAGCTTGTTGGAATAAACGGTATAAGAATCATTTCCATTTCTGATATACAGATGCACCTGTTCTATTTCTTTCCTCGTAAAATAAATGTTAATAAGCGTTCGGCTAATCTCTTGCTGATTTTTTTCAATATAGCTTTCCGCCCCACTCTCCATTACATTCATAAAGGAGCGATTTTGGTATAATGGGGGAAGAATGGAAGTGATGTCCTGAAAATAGTTAGATAGGTCCACTCTTCCTTTCGAGATGATATTTAAATTCTCATGGATAAACTGTTCCTTTACGGATTCCGTTGTATAGATGTATGTAATCCAAATGGAGATCGTAAACGGAAATAAAGTAGCAATCGTAAGAAACAAAAACAATTTTTTTCGGATGCTAAAGAACATATATTTCCTCTTTTACAAGTTTATATAATCGATTATACCACCTTGTATAACGAATGATTGACATTTTTTGATAGAAGAAAGAGCTGAAACGTGAAACGAATCTCAGCTCTTTAAAAAATATATAATAATGTGAGGGGTACCTATTTCTTTAAGCTATCCCAAGAATCTTGGAACTGCTTAAGCATTTCTTCTTTTGTTTTTTGTCCACCGATATAAGCCTGCATCGCTGCACCAAATTCATTTGCAACGCCATCAGGATATTTAAACCAGTTCCAGGACAACGTTTTCCCTTCGTTAGAATAACGAATAATGTCATCAGCCATCGCACCTAGGCCTTCTGCCTTAATGTTATCGAACGCAGGAATAAATTTAAATTGATCTACAATGTATTTCTGTCCTGTTTCAGAGGAAACCATCCAGTTTAAGAATTTTTTCGCTTCTTCTTTTTCAGGAGAATTTTTGTTGATGACCCAGTTATTTGGAACGCCTACAGCCAGTTTATCCATGGCTTGAGCATCATTGTTAATTGGAATTGGCAAGAAACCAATGTTGATTTTCTCATCAATTTTCATGATGTCATTATGAGTCCAGTTCCCTTGCTGCATCATAGCTGTTTGACCTGAAGCAAATAGAGTGACTTGTGTTTTATAATCTGTTGTTAGTGGGTTTTTATTACCGTATTTAATCGTTAGATCAAATAAGTCCATCCATTGTTTAAATACTTCGTTTCCTGTAATTTTTTCAGTACCTTCGCTAAGTCCTTTAATAAATGCATCTGGATCCGCTTGGTGTGCAAATGGAATGTTTGCTAAGTGAATTCCTAATACCCACCATTCTCCATACCCAACTGAGAAAGGAGTAATGCCTGCTTTTTCAAGCTTCTTCGCAGCATCCTCAAGTTCCGTTAGAGTTTTTGGAAGGGTTGTAATACCAGCTTTTTCAAATAAAGCTTTGTTATAGATGAAGCCGTATCCTTCAAGGTTTAATGGCTGTCCATAGACCTTACCATCAATCGTCATTGGTTCTTTCGCATTGTCATAAACGTGTTGAACCCAAGGCTGATCGGAAAGGTCTTCTAAGTGCTCTAACCAAGTTTTTGCCTCTTGGAAACCACCGTTATTGAAGATATCAGGAGCATTTCCTGAAGCAAATTCTGCTTTTAAAGCTGCACCGTAATCTGCTCCGCCGCCCACGGTTTTAATATTGAAATTTACATGGGGATTTTCCTTCGTGTATTCTGCAGCAAGCGCTTCTAAATCTTCTGCAATTTCCACTTTGAATTGGAATACATCTAACGTCACTTCTTTAACTTCTTTTTTGTCAGTATCTTTGTTATCTTTCTCATCTGCTTCCTTACTCGTTTTTTCAGACGAGCAAGCTGCTAAGACTAACATAAAGGCCATCAATAATGCCAATAATGAAAACCCTTTCATTTTCATTTATTTTCCCCCTTTTTTCTTGTACACTTTCATATTAGTAAACTTTCACTACAATTTAAGGAGACCAGATTGACCAATTAGGTGGAATATGTTGATGTATTTATTTAATAGATCCTGCTGTGATTCCTTTAATAATATGTTTTTGCAAAAAGAAGAACAATATCAATAGCGGCAAAATACTAATAACCAGTGCAGCTAATGCTAAATCCCATTGTTTCGTAAATTGACCGAAGAAATAGAACGTGGCTAGTGGAATCGTTCTTAAGCTAGCATCCTGAAGGACTAGGAGCGGCAATAGGAAATCGTTCCAGATCCATAAGCTATTCAATATGATAATGGTAACTGTTATCGGTTTTAGTAGGGGAAACACAATTCTCCAAAAAACCCCAAATCGACTGCAGCCATCGATTATCGCAGCTTCCTCTAATTCAATCGGGATCCCTTTAATAAAGCCGTGATATAGAAAGATCGACAGCCCCGCTCCAAACCCTAAATACATGAAGACTAGACCAGGTATGCTATTAATTAAATGGATTTTACCAGTAAATTTTACGAGCGGAATCATAATCGACTGGAACGGGATCACCATTGCTGCAACGAACATAAAGAATAATACCGTGCTTAGTTTACCTTTTGTTCTGACTAACATATAAGCAGCCATCGAACAAAAGACAACAATCACAATATTACTTGATACAGTAATAATCAATGAGTTTAAAAACACTTTTCCAAAATTCATTTTTTCAAAGGCATTACTATAATTCTCCCACATTAGCTCTTTTGGAAGAGCTGACGTATTTAACAATATTTCAGCAAAAGGCTTTAAGGAATTCACGATCACGTAATAGAAAGGAACTAAAAATACCATTGCAATCGCAATAGCTATTACTTCTATCGAGAAAATCTTCAAGTTATATATTCGCTTCATTTATGATTCCACCTCCTTTTTCTTCGTTAAATACACTTGTAATGTTGTTATCGACGCGACGATCATAAAGAAAATAAATGCTTTTGCTTCTCCGAGTCCATAACGGTTATTAACGAATGCCTCAGTATAAATGTTTAGAGCTAGCATTTCCGTCGATTTAAACGGACCACCATTTGTTAATGACAGGTTCACTTCGAAAATCTTATAAGACCATGAAGTTGTTAAGAATAAACAAATCGTAAAAGCAGGAACAATCAAAGGAATGATGACGTGACGGAGAATTTTCCATGGGCCCGCCCCATCAATCTTCGCAGCTTCTACCAGCTCTTGTGGAACATTTTGAAGTGCAGCAACATAAATGACCATAATGTAACCGGCACCTTGCCATACACTTACGATCACAATCCCCCAAAATGCGGTCTTTTCATCACCGAGCCAAGGCAGTTCGAATAATTTCCAGCCTGTTAGTTGTCCGATTGAAACGAATCCTTTTACAAAAATAAATTGCCAAATAAACCCTAACAATAATCCTCCTATTAAGTTTGGAATAAAGAATACGGTTCGAAGAATGTTACGAGTCTTCAACGGTTGAGTTAGGAGAAGAGCTAAGGAAAATCCAATCAAATTTGTGAATATGATCGCAACAAACGTATATTTCGTCGTAATCCAAAAGGAATGTAAAAACTGTTTGTCTGTTGTAAAAATTGTCTTAAAGTTGTCCAATCCAACCCATTTCACTTCACCAGAAACACCATTCCAGCTAGTAAAGGCATAATAAAGTCCAGTTAAAAACGGGTAGAGAACAATAAGAGAGAATGCTAAAAACGCAGGTCCAACAAAAGCCCAAAAAACAAATGATTTTTTCATCTTCTTTTTTGTCACTTTTACTCACCTCCTCTTACTCATTGTAAAGCGAATGTAAACGCTTCAAAATGGACAGGATTGACTAGAAAGGTGGAATATATTGACCTGTTTAAGTGCTCCTCCATTCGAAAGTAGATGCTTTAATTATCAGTTTACAAATAATATATTCAATGGAAGCTTTTCGCTTTCATCCTTTCTAGTGTCACATTCTATATATAAGACAAGCAAAATTCAGAACAGATCGTAATGGGTTACTGCAGCCCTAACGATCGAAACTCAGTGAACGAACAAGAGAAGCAAATGAATCAAAAAGGGAAGGCTGTTTTCGTAAACTTTGTGGCTTTTGAAGGAGAAAAATAAACATTGTGATATAATAAAGATATAAAAATAGTAAATGTATAAAGGTTTGAATATGATAAATTAGGAATAACAAATACCTTTCAGGAGGTGAACCCAGTTGAATAAATACAGTATTTTTTCACTTGCTACTTTGGTAATCTTCATTGGTTTGTTTTATACAATGTTGGGTGGTGTATCGTTAGGAACATTCGGTAAACCATTTATTATTTCGATGTTTCTTTTCCCATTATTAGGAGTTTTTTCGGGACTAAAAGCCAAAAAAGGCATAATGAAATGGCTACTAATAATACTTAACATTATTGCAATTTGTATAATCGGATATATTTCATTACTTGCCAATGGTATTGCCGAAAATTGATGCAAGACAGGTAGCATATGCTATTCTTTTTTTTATGCCTTATAAAACAGACCTTAAAGAATTGACTGTGGTGTTGGTCGATTTTTGACTCACTGAAATAAGCATTTGCTCAACACGTTTTTCAAATGCCAAATACTTGCTAATTATAGTTTGTTACATTATCTGTACATAACAAAGCAGACGGGTGAATATACTCACCCCTCTATCATTAATTCAATGTATTTCACCCATTTTTCAGGGTATCGAGAACCTGAAAATGACGTATTTGTCAGATCATTGAAAGAAAGAGAAAGATGAGCTCCCCTTATTTATTAAAGTGATTCTTGTAATTGTAATGATTGGAGGCTTATTATTCGCCCTCTTCAGATAATTCTTTCCAAAAAAGTGCACGTGACTGCGTGCACTTTTATTATAATGGTGATAAGCAAGCGAAAAGTTTTTTAAATAGGAGGCTTCATGTTATGAGAATTTTAGTTGTTGGTGCTGGTGCCATTGGAGGTTATTTTGGCGGACGTCTGTTGGAAAAGGGAGAAGATGTAACATTTCTTGTTAGGGAAAAAAGAAAGCAGCAGCTTGATCGGGATGGTTTAGTAATCGAAAGTGTTAATGGAAATATGATAGTAGAGCCTAAGACTGTTTTAACCGGAGAAAAAGCGGAGCCGTTCGATGTCATTCTTCTCTCGACAAAAGCCTATCACTTAAACGGTGCAATCGAAAGCATCCGCCCTTATATACATAAGGAAACGATGATTTTGCCGCTTCTAAACGGTATTGCCCATATCGATGAATTAGATGAAGCATTTGGTAAGGATAAAGTACTTGGCGGCTTATGCTTTATTGAAACGACTCTGGATGAAAACGGAAAAGTAATTCAAACCAGCCCTATTCACGAGTTAGTTTTTGGAGAGCGATCCGGTCAAAAAACGGAAAGAATCCTTAAGCTGCAGGATGCTTTTCACGGAACAAAAGCCACCTTCCGTCTCTCAGACAATATTAATGAAGAAATGTGGCATAAGTATTTGTTTATTACTACATTTAGCGGAGTCACTTCCCTTTTCCGTTCCCCAATTGGCCCGATTCGTGAGCAAAAATACGGAATGGAAACGATTCGGAAGGTCATAAATGAATCCGCTAATATCATGAGAATAGCTAACGCACCTTTAGCTCTTCATATTGAAGATGTGTTATTAAAAAAACTGACCGAAATTGGTTATCAAATGAAATCTTCTCTACAAAGAGATATGGAAAAACGACTTCCAACTGAAGCCGATCACTTCTTTGGGTATCTTTTAAAAATCGCTGAAGAAAAAGGAATGGAAACCCCTGCCCTAAACTCTATTTATGCTAATTTAAAAATTTATGAGAAGCTGAATCTATAAATCTATTGAAAATTCTTCGTTATTTTGGTTTTGAAAGCATCTGCTTAATAGTAGGTGCTTTTTTGAACTAAAAACTGGGATCTAACACAAAAAACAATTTGATCATTTTTAAAATAGCCAGCCCCCATTCAACGACAATTGTCTTTGATGGTTGACTGGCATCCATTTTGTATATTAACTGAATTTGCAAAGACTGCCATAATTTACTGTAGGCTTTATATTTTTAGACAATTCTCCCCTAATTCCTGGTCCAGAAACCCTCTAAGTCCTAGCACTCATATAGTTTTTCAGACCTTACATTTAAGAGAAAACTCACTGATTTAAGCGAAACCCCCTTCGATTTAAGCGTTCAGCCCCTCGATTTAAACGAAAACTCGGTTTATTTAAGCGTTCAGACCCTTGATTTAAGCGAAACCTTTTCCACGGGCCGCCTACTCTCTATAAAAATTTGAAGGTGCATGGTAGTATCGGTCTTTTGTGGTTCCAGTACTAGGAAAATTAGTAGAGGTTAGTAATCTAGATGCGGCATCTCTTGATTTAAGATGAGCAAACTCACGAAACTGCTGAATTGTAATCTTCGAATCAATCAATAAGAAATAATCGTATAGTGAATAAATATGTGCATCTTTCGAAAAGGTGTTGCAGGCTGGGCAATGCCATTGCCTTTTTATTCGATTCATAGGAATATGAAAACAAGAAGGACAATGGATTCCGGTTTTTAACTGTTTTTTTGAAATGAGGTATCGGTCTAAAAAAAGCTTTCTGGGAGGGGTATTCTTTTTTAGCAGAAAACGACTGATTTTGCGGAGTTCTTTTGAGGAGAGGACTTCCTTTGGGTACTGCATTTCCAGGTCATGAATTCGGTTCATGAGCCGAGGAGCTTTAAACACTTTTTGAAAAATCCTTCGGTGTCCGGGGTTCGTTTTTAATATACTGTATTTATTGCAAATTACCACAGCATATTCGATCGGTACTTTTGGGAGATTATATTTTTCAAGGAATTGTTTCAGTTGAAGCTCGTGGAGGCTTGCCTGAGTAATTGGATCAGCGAAGCCTTCTTCTTTCCCATTTTCATTGGTCCGAATCAATTGATGAAATACTTGGTCAAAAAATAACGTACCAGCCATGTTCTTTACTTCGATAATAATGGCTAAATGAGGAGAAAGGAGCAGGGTATCAATCTGGAAGGTATAATCACCCCATGGGAGGTTTAGGTCGTGGAAAATCAAGAATTTCTTCTCATCTAAGAGATTCAAATAATGATCTAAAGACTGCTCTCCCCGATAACCGGCCCACCTCTTATCTAATTCCTCTTGCAATTCTTCGCGAAATAATTGGTCATTAGGAAACCTTCTTAACAACGCTTCGCCAACTTTAATTTTTAATGGAATAGTTCGTTCTTTAACAATCAAGCTTTTCACTCCTTTTATTAGTTTGGAATTAAAATTCGATATCTTTCAACATATTTCCTGCAGGTTATGGTTTTAATTTTGGATATTTTGTTACATTAAATGTTTTTTTTTACTTCCCTGCCTAAATACATCACCATATAAGCCTGAGCTAGTATTCTCCCAAAATATAAAAATATGTATGTAAGCGAAAGTTTTGTTGATTTAAGTGTTCAGCTCCTTGATTTAAGCGAAAACTCACTTGAATTAAGCGTTCAGCTCCTTGATTTAAGCGAAAACTCACTTGATTTAAGCGTTCAGCTCCTTGATTTAAGCGAAAACCCCTTCGAATTAAGCGTTCAGCTCCTTGATTTAAGCGAAAACCTCAACCATTTAAGCGAAACATTTTCCGACCTATATAAAAGCTGGCTAATCATACCTTTGAAATTTAAAAGAGTAGAAGACTGTTTTTCGTCTTCTACTCTTTTATTACAGATCTCTTGATCATCTTGAGACTTCATACAAGATCATTAATTCCGATACACATAAGGATCTTCAGGCTGTTTAATTTTATTCCATTCCTTTACCTTTAAAACAGGAATCGTTGATTTAAATGGTTGATAATACATGGATGACAATGTTCCTTCTACATGGATCCACTGATCATCTTTCATTTGAATATCTTCAGGAAATTCAACCAGCATACCGAAAACCCCCGAATCGGCGATGCAATGTATGACCCCAAATCTAAGAACAAACATTTGCCGTTTATTCATAGCTTCACCTTTAAAAGTAAACCCATCAAAACTAATGGTATCTCCCAAAAATTCACCGGGATAATTATAAATGGTTTCCATTCCTTTTAAATAATCCTCGTCCTTAAGAGCAATTACATCTTTCGAAGAATACTTTTTCAACTCTTTTTGCATTAATTCATCATATCCTTCTTTCCCGTAGTAAATGCTCGTATCGGGACGAAGATATTGAGTTTGAGCAAATGGCTCGCCTGTTTCGATACTTTTAAAAGAAAAGCCTTTGGATTTTACAATCGTTGAATCAAGTGTTGCAATTGGAAAAAATATTCCCGCTATAATCGGAAAAACAAAAATCACATAAATACCTATTCTTTGATAAAATGGCTTGTCTTTTTCATGATCATGATCGTGATCGCAGCACACATGTGATTCATGCTCTTTTTCGCACTTCAAATAATAATACGCCTGCACAATGGTCAGGATTGCAAAGATGAAAATGGCAATATAGGACAAATAGGAATATTTCATATTAATATATTTACTTATATTTCCAGTGGCGTGAAGATGAAAAAAGAAAAAAGTAAATGCCATTAAGATGAGTGTTCGAAACATTGTTTCCCCTCCTTTATAGCAAAAGTGATCCGAGCAGCACTAAGATAGCAATATAGGATATTAACACAAAAACAAAACGTTTTTTAAAGACTCCAAGCATCATTAACATGTTTTTGATATCAACCATCGGTCCGAATACTAGGAAAGCGACAATCGATCCGGTCGCAAACGTACTGCTAAATGAAGAGGCGATAAAAGCATCAGCTTCCGAGCATAGAGATAGAACAAAAGCCAGACCCATCATGACAAGTGATGATGAAATGTCGTTTTGTCCAATTGCAAGTAGAGTTGACGTTTTTATAAACGTTCATAATAGCACAAATGAAATATAACGTTACTATAAAAATTAACCATTTTTCTTTAAAATAGGTTATAACGTATAGGAATCTGACATGATCTCACATCTAACATAAACGTAATATAAAATAAAAGTGTTTTCTCATACAAAAGGAGAGATGATAATGTGGTTTCTTATTGCCGTTCAATTTTTTGTGATCGTACTGTTATTCTTGATCGGCTGGGCAATTCGCAACATGAAAACGTATTGGATGATTTCCGGTTTTGAAAATCGTTCGAAGGAAGAACAGCAGCAATTAATTCAAAATGGTTTACCACAAAAGATTGGGAGCTTGTTGATGACAACCGCTGTCGGCATGAGCGTATTGCTGCCTTTGCATTTCACCTCATTCAAATATGCAATAGAAGTTCAATTTGGCTTTATGATTGTATTTTTACTCGGGGGTCTTATCTATTTATCCAAATATGAGATTCCGAAAAAAAGGAAAAGAAGTTATCTTATTAATTCTCTCCTGTTTGTTGTAGTAATTGGTTTTATTAGTGCTACTATGTTTTTAGGTTATCAAGATCATAAATTGATTCCTAAAAATGATTCATTTGAAATTACCGGAATGTATGGAGATGAATGGAAGTATCAGGACATTCAGCGAGTTGAATTAATGGAAGAAATGCCTGAAGTAACTTGGAAGCAAAATGGCTTCGGTCTATCAACGATGGCAAAAGGTCATTTCACAGTTAAGGAATATGGCAGCAGCCTACTTTTCATTCATAAAAACTCTTCTCCCTACTTGTATATCGAATTAAAAAACAAAAAAATCTTCATAAATGGTCATGATTCAAAGCAGACACGTTCTTGGTATGAGCAGTTCCGTAAAAATATAAAATAGATCGAATTATTTTACTTGTAGAATTATTTTAGAAGACATTGTTTTTTTCATAATAGGCTGATAGAATAACTTCAAAATTTCATACGATTCTCTTATATAATCATGGAAATATGGTCCATAAGTTTCTACCTGACAACCGTAAATTGTCAGACTATAAGAGAAGGCTTACTTTTGGTTTTAAAAGAATATAAACCGCATGCCTAAGCTTTCTCTTATTGCAGACAGTTTAGGTGTGCGGTTTTTTGTTTGAATTCTATTGGAAATTAAAACCTTATGATTCACCTTTTTTTGTAGGGAATTCACACCGCAATAGAGGTCGGACATCATACCTATTTTGATGATTATACATTGAGAGTCTCTTTAAACAAAATTTAGTGTGCTTTGGAGAGGAGAAAAAAATGAAAATCGCTATGGGTCTTTTATCTATTTTGGGGGTTATTGCGCTTAGCTGGATTTTAAGCAGTCAGAAGAAAAAAATTAATTGGCGGCCAATCACAGTGGGAGTCGTATTGGAAATTTTATTTGTTATGTTTGTTTTAAAATCCAAGGCTGGACAATTGTTGTTAGAAAAAATATCGGCCGGGGTTCAAAAAGTCATTAACTACAGTAATGAAGGAATCCAATTTGTATTCGGAGGGCTGTTTGAGGGAACAAATATTAAATTTGTCTTTGCCTTCAATGTATTAACTGTCATTATTTTTATTTCTGCTCTTACTTCAGCCCTGTACTACATGCGTGTTATTCCATTTTTTGTCCGAATCATCGGGACTCTATTAGGGAAAATTCTCGGAACGACAAAGGTAGAAACATTTAGTGCAGTTGGAAATTCATTTCTTGGATTGGTCGAAGCTCCTTTGTTAGTCAAACCTTATTTAAAAATATTGACCCGATCTGAGATGTTTGCCGTTATGGTAGGAGGTACGGCTTCCGCAAGTGGGGCGATCCTGGTTGGTTATTCATTAATGGGTATTGATATGAAATATCTATTAATTGCTGTTTTCAGTGTGCCTCTCGCGTCACTCATAATTTCTAAAATTATGGAGCCGGAAACGGAAGAATCACAATCTAATGGCAATGTGTCCATGATGAAGACCAATCATTCCAATATATTTGAAGCGATTGCCGAAGGAACTACAAGTGGGGTTATGCTTGCTATTAATGTTGGCGGTATGCTGATTGCTTTCATCGCAATATTAGCACTTATCGATGGAGCACTTGGCTTAATCCATACAGATCTTGCATCTATTTTTGGTTATCTTTTCTATCCTCTTGCCCTGTTAATCGGAATCCCAGCATCAGAAGCGATGCAGGCTGCTGGAATTATTGGAACAAAATTGGCTGCCAATGAGTTTGTTGCCTATATGTCTCTTACAAAAGTAAAAGAAACATTGTCACCACAAACCGTAGCCATTCTCTCAGTTGCTCTTTGTAACTTTGCCAACTTTTCTTCTATTGGTCAACTAATTGTAGGATTAGGTTCATTAGAGCCTTCAAAAAGAAGCCAAGTTGCTCAGCTTGGTCTAAAATCTATAATCGGCGGAACATTGGCAAGCTTTCTTACTGCGTCAATTGTTGCGATGTTCTTATAATTAGCTTGCAAATGTTGAGGTTTTTCCCTTTGCTAGCAAATCATTAGTAGAAATAGAAAAGGAGATCGCTGTTCCGATCTCCTTTTTCTATTTAAAGGCTGAATTAGTCGATATAAAATCCAATTTTCCCCAATTGAGCTGCCGTTTCCATTCGATGGAATGCTTGGTCAAATTGATCTAGTGAATACATTTGATCCATAACAGGTTTAATGTGGTGCGTTTCAATAAACTGGAGCATTTCTTTATATTCTTCCGCACTTCCCATCGTTGAACCGAGAAGATTATACTGGCCATAGAAAAACTTACGTAAATCGAATTGGATGACATCTCCTGTAGAGGATCCAAACGTAACGATGGTTCCACCCGGACGTAGCTGATCGAGCGACTTGTTGAAAGTTGCAGCTCCTACACATTCAATGACGAGATCCACTTTTTCTCCGCCAAGTGCTTCATTCCAGTCTTCATTGCTATCAAGGGCTTTGTCTGCACCAAGTTCCAGGGCTTTCTTACATTTGTCCTGTGACCGGGACGTAACATACACTGTAGCCCCTACCGCTTTAGCAAATTGTAATAAAAACGTGGCTACTCCACTGCCGATTCCTGGTATTAGTACCTTCATATCTTTACGTACCTGACCTCTTGTAAACAATGCCCGATAAGCCGTAAGTGCAGCTAATGACAATACACCAGCTTCTTCCCAAGTTAAAAACTTCGGTTTATGTACAACGTTTTCTGCTGGAACCACTACATATTCTGCAAACGTTCCATGAAAAGGAAGTCCTAGAATTTCAAAACCTTTAGGAGGCGCATCGCTTTTTTCCTTCCATCCAAGACTAGGGTTAATCATCACTTCATCCCCTACTTGAACGTTTATGACTCCTTCACCAACAGCATCGATGATCCCAGCACCGTCTGAGCCGATGACTAACGGTGGATCAGTTGATTTATGGCGATGAAGAACCATTAAATCACGATGATTTAAACCTGCCGTTTTCAATTTCACCCTTACTTCTCCTGCTTTCGGGTGCATCTCTTCTATCTCACCATAAAATAGCCCATCGTAACCAGGTTTTTCTGCATGAATAACTGCCTTCATATTATTTCACTCCATTTATTACTAGTTAAGTTTAAAAAACATTACTTTTATATTACTGCAGAAAAGGAAAGAATAAAACGATTCTAGCTTTTTTTATTTTAAGGCATATGTTCCAGCAGAACTTCCCCTCATTTAGCTCAATGGATAGGATTCTGAACCCAAATAGCGTTCTTTTATGATTTTGCGATGATGTAGTTCATGACCCGCCATAATCGTTGCAAGTGCACGAACCGTAACTTCATGGTTGTTTGCAATTCCTCTTCGTAGCCAAGCTTCTCGGTCCAAATTCTTGATTAAATGCAAAGTGGATTGTCGGACTGCATTCAAATTTTCAAGGAGGTCTTCCATGGATTGTTTATTAAAAGAAGCATGAAGAACATAATCATTTTCGTTAAAACCAGGAAGGGACACCGTATCTCCTCGGGCAATGCATAGGAGTCTATATCCCATAACACGTTCCGTATCAGCCATATGGCCAATCACTTCTTTTATACTCCATTTTTCAGGAGCGTATCGGAACTGACCTTGTGTCTCTGATATGTTCTGAAGCAAATGGATTGTTTCCTCCATTTGCTCCTTTAAAATATGTAATAGGTCTCCTTCTGGTACTAAGTTTACGTATGGTAAATAATATGGGGCAAATTCACCGATTTCTGGTCGTTTTTGCATATTTATCCTCCTTTTTCTTTTGTATTTTTAGTAGGGGAACTTTGATGGAGCCATTGACCCATCATTCCCCTAGCCTATTTTTATTTTATTATATATTGATCATAATGCTGTACATGAATCGTAGTAAAACCACAAGATTCATATAATCGTAATGCGTTAGAATTTTTTGCTTCCACCTCTAAAAAGAATTGTTACGTCATCATCCCCCACTAATTCAATTCCTGACCATTTCATTTGATATTCAGAGAAAGAAAATCTGATCATTTTCTTCACATTGACGTTGAAGCTCCTTTATGTCTTCTAACTGATTACTAATTAACATGCAAGTCCTCCTCCCTAATGACTCTTCATCTAAGTTCTTTCGTTACCTACTCTCAATTTTCCTTTTTTTTACACAAACTCGAGCTACTCTCAAGACAAGTTGTTGGTGTCACCTTCTTCCGATGATAGGATCTCTCAAAGTCTATGATCGGATCACCACAAACGGTCGCATCATTTCGTAATCCTCATGCTCCAACATATGACAGTGCCACACATACAATCCAGTATATGGCCCAAAATTCATAATCACTCTTGTTACCTCTTTAGGATTAGCTCGCACTGTATCCTTCCAACCTCTTTCTTGTGGTTCAGGAGGAATCGATGGCCCTGTATAATGAATGACTCTTTCCTTTTTAAATCGGTCAACATCGAAAGCTCTTCTGTCTAGGACTTGGAAATCTATTAAATGAATATGAATAGGATGGGAATCTTTCGTTAAATTGATAAGATACCATATTTCGGTTGTTCCCAATTTTGGATTTTCTGTAATGGGTGCATCCCATTTTTTATCATCTAATAACATTAGAGGACGACCGTACTGATCTGTTTTTTCATCTAACGTTAGATACCGTGCCTTTGACGCTGATTCTTCTTTCATTTTTGGAAAAGAACTCAAATAGGAAGGAATTACACTCGTATCAATACTTGAAAGAGGAAGTGTCACTCTAAATTCCATGATTGTTCCCGTATCTTTATTGGTCGGCTCGCCATCTGGAAAAGGAGCAGGGGCATCATTCGTTAAAATCATATTCTTTCCATCAAGATTGGCAAAATCAATAATGACATCCGCTCTTTCTGAAGGAGATAAAATGATTTCTTTTATTCCGATCGGGTATTTCATAAATCCTCGATCTGTTCCAATTTGATACATAAGCTGACCTGAGTCTAGCTTTATCCTAAAGAAACGGGAGTTCGAAGCATTAAGTAATCTAAACCGGTATTTACGTGGTTCTACTTTTAAATAGGGCCATACTTTTCCATTGACCAGGATGGTGTCTCCAAAAAATTCAGGAACGATCGATGTTTCTAATCCCGGGACTGATTCTTTAGGCTGCCTCGGATAATAAAGAGAACCATCTTTATGAAAGGATTTATCTTGAATGATCAGAGGAATTTCATATGGACCTCTTGGTAAATTCAATAACCGTTCTTGTTGATCTCGTATCAGGTAAAATCCTGCCAATCCAGCATAAATATTAAGTCTGGTGATACCAAGAGCATGGTCGTGATACCAAAGGGTACAAGCACGCATGTAATTAGAGTATTCATATACTTTCTTTGTAAAATAAGGCCCCACTTGTTCAAATCCATTAGTAAACCAAGCCTCTGGATAGCCATCGCTTTCTGCTTCAACACTAGCTCCGTGTACATGGACCACTGTTCTTACTTCCGGCACATCTAAATGGGCACCATGCACCGTATAATCTACCGGCAAAAGATGCTTTTTAGGAAGGCTGTTGCACCATTTTATGAACACTTTATCTCCACTTTCTACCTCAATGGTTGGGCCTGGATAGCTGCCTTCATACCCCCAGACCGTTGTTTCATTTAACTCGCTATGGAGGCATTGCTTAAATTCCGTCATGTTCACTTTGTAATAAGTATAAAATGGATTTTTTCGAAGGGGTTTTAAAATTGGAAGAATGGGAAGTTCATTCATAAATTTAGTGAGAATCATAGGTTTGCTCCTTTATAACCGGCTAATTTTATCCTTTCTAAAGGTTATAAATCGTACAAACCTTATATGCCAATAAGTATATATATGGCTAATGTAGTGATTGCTTTTTAAAAACGACCCTAATTTTTTGATAAGTAGACAAGTTTTCCTCATACCCATCATAAAAATGAATAAACCAAGAATAGGAGGAGGAATTATGCAATTTGTTTTGATTAAGAAAAAATGGCTTTTCTATGCTTTAGCTTTTATTGTATTTATCATTAGTTGTTGGTTTTATTTATCTTCACAATCGACTTCGACTGCAAGTTTGGAAAAATCCAACGCAAATTTAGAAATTCATATGGTTACGGGCGAATTTTCATCCAAAACGGAAGATGGAAAAGTAATCGAGGCGTACAGATGGGATCCAGGCACAATATATGTTCCGCAAGACGAAAATGTTACATTAGTCATTCACGGGGTAAATGGCAGCGAACATCCCTTTCATATTGAAGGAACTGATATAAAGGGTGTTGTAAAGAAAGGACAAGAAACCGTCATTCCAATAAAATTTAAAGAAGAAGGAATCTATCGTTTAATCTGTGATACACATGGACATCATGGACAAGATATACCTATGATCGCCTATATTGTTGTTGACTAAATGTATTTTGGTTAAAGGCCGATATATCTTGCTTGATGACCGATATTTTGAGCTGACGACCGATATATGTTGGCTGATGACCGATATTTTGAGCTGACGACCGATATATGTTGCCTGACGACCGATATATGTTGCCTAATGACCGATATATGTTGGCTGACGACCGATATTTTGAGCTGACGACCGATATATCTTGCCTGACGACCGATATATGTTGGCTGACGACCGATATATCCTGCCTGACGACCGATATATCCTGCCTGACGACCGATATATGTTGGCTGACGACCGATATATGTTGGCTGACGACCGATATATCCTGCCTGACGACCGATATTTTGAGCTGACGACCGATATATCCTGCTTAACGACCGATATATCCTGCCTAATGACCGATATATGTTGGCTGACGACCGATATATCCTGCCTGACGACCGATATATGTTGGCTGACGACCGATATATCCTGCCTGACGACCGATATATGTTGGCTGACGACCGATATATCCTGCCTGACGACCAATATCTTGAGCTGACGACCGAAAAGTGTATGTCATAGATAGTAATAAGAATAAGAAATTGACCTATACTATACATTTAAAAGGGAAGACTAGATGTTCTTCCCTTCTTTTTTTGATGAATAGAAGGACCTTTTTAGAATTCAATCTAAAAAACATCTTTTAATAATCGTTCTCACACTAAATCCTTTGATATAATGGCTCTCATTCATTAATTAGCTTGGATCATTTTCGTCTAATGATAATGTGGTAACGCGCGTATATTCACCCTTTTCAATTTCCTCTTTGGTAGCACTCTTTTGTAGCTCATCTTCTGTATTCATTCCTTCAGCAATAGTTGGTTCATTGATTGCTTGTTTCTGTCTCTTCATGTAAACACCCCTTTCTTTTTTATTTTTTCCATATATAATGCATTCATCCAATTTTTTATCCATACATGTTTGAAGTCTTGCAATATAAAAAAAGCTGATCGAACCATAAAAAACAGCCTCACTTATGTAAGTGAAGCTCCCTTCTTGCTCAAAATAACAGGTACATGATTTTTCTTAATATACTTCTTTACTTAAGATTGGTTTAAGTAATTTAACCTCTTCAATACGGTCAACAGTCTTTTTATTCTTTTGTTCTTATATTTACAAATACTGCCCCTATTATTTTACGGGGATCCAAATTTCAGAATAGTAATCAGGGCTGTAAGGATCTTTGTCTGGGTATACTTCTATATCTGGTGTGCCGGCATGCTGAAAGCCACTTGATGGAAACCATTCTAAAAAAATTTTCTTCCACACTCTCTGCATCGCATCTGGCATTGGACCATTGACTTCAAATACAGCCCATTTGGATGCAGGGATTTCTAATTTCAGTAATTTGTCAGGTGTGTCACCAATATATTCTGTGGCTATCCAATAATCCATTTATTGTAGAACTTATTATTGAAAATTTCTTGTCTAAAGGCTTTATTCCCATAAAATCAGTTCCTTGTGCAAATTCAGTACTGTTACACTTTGGACACGTATTCTCGTTCATCATAGAATCAACTCCTTGATCAATTTTAAAATTTATACGTATTATTAACAGAAAAGTTCCAACATTACGTAAAACTTTCAAAAAGGGTGTCTACTAGATAAGGACATTTGTCCACGAACGGTGCCTGACACCAAAAATAAAAGATTCTTAATATATTTTTTTCTTTCCTAATATGATTAAATGTGATACGATTCTACTCAGAATTTGCAGGTAATTTGTACCAAAAAGGAGAGGTTATCTATGTCTTGGTTTACAAAATGGTCTTTCAAGAACAAGGCTGCTGTTTCGTTAATGACCCTATTAATTTTAGCCGTGGGAATTGTCAGTTACTTTAGGCTCCCAATGGAGTTTTTACCGGAAGCTGATAATCCACAAATTACGATCGTCACTTTGGGTCAAGGTACTGATTCAAAAACAATGGAAACACAGGTTACAAATTCAATCGAAAGTGCTGTCACAGGAATAAAAGGAAAACGCTCTGTTTACTCCACTACTGGTGATGGTTTTTCAAAGGTCGACCTGTTTTTTGAAGCAGGTTCTGATATGAAGCAAGCAAAACAAGATGTCCAAGATGCACTCAACAAAGTAGCCCTTCCACCAAACATATCTAAGCCCTCTGTTACTCAGCTTAATACTTCTATGATTCCCATATCATTCATAGCCGTAACTTTTAAAGAAGGCGTAACCTCTGAAAATCTTGATTTTGTCAAGGAAGAACTACTACCTCTGTATAAGGATATTAAAGGGGTTGCAAGTGTTCAAACGTTTGGGATGTCCGAATCCGTGATTTCAGTAAAAATCGATCATGTCAGATTGGCAGAAAAGCAAGTACCTCTCCAAAATGTCATGGGCGTTCTTCAAGGCCAAAATACTGCTATAGCCATCGGAGAAAAAATTATGGATGGAAAAACGAGCAATATTAAGGTTTTAGGAGACGTAACGAGTATTGAAAAATTAAAAGGAATTTCAGTGGCCCCAAATGTCACACTTGGAGATATCTCAAAGATTGAAGAAACGAAAAATGAAAACATCATTAGCCGTTTTAACGGAAAAGACAGTATTGACATAAGCATTACAAAGGACAGCCATTCAAATGCTGTAATCCTCAACAAAGAAATCGAAAAATTAACGAAGGAAATAAACAAGAAATACCCTCATCTAGAGTCGACTGTATACTTATCAACTGCTGAGATGGTCGAGACCTCTGTTCATACCATGATGAAAGAGGTGCTTCTTGGCGCATTTTTTGCAACAATAGTTATTATGGTGTTTTTACGAAATATCCGGTCCACCTTTATTACAATCGTTTCAATACCGTTATCCCTTTGCTTTACACTATTCCTACTATCATGGTCTGGCATTACATTAAATATTTTAACGCTGGGCGGGGTAGCAGTTGCCGTTGGACGTCTAGTTGATGACAGTATTGTCGTGATTGAGAACATTTTCCGTAAAATGCAAAAAGAAAAATTCTCTGTGCAAATGGTAATGGATGCAACAAAAGAAGTGGGTGTAGCGATTACTGCTTCTACATTAACAACAGTAGCCGTTTTCTTACCAATGAGCTTATTGAACGGCGGGCTTCAGGAATTCCTTCTACCGTTTGCCTTAACGGTTACCTATTCTTTGCTCGCTTCCTTAATCGTAGCATTGACTGTTGTACCTTTAATGAGTGCTGGAATTTTGAAGAACACAAATTTGCCAAAGCATAAACCGGCTGTTCGTTTTACAAGACTCGTAACCTGGTCTTTAAATCATAAATGGGTTGTGCTTCCTATTGCATTCCTGCTGTTTGCCGGTTCTATTGGTACGTATTTTGCCATGCCGAAGGGTGCAGTTGATAACTCCACAGCAGACTATATAGGTGTTTCTTTAAGCTATCCGAATGATACGCCTGTCGAAAAAGTAAAAGAAAAAGCTATTGAACTCGAAAACTCTATTCGGGAAATAGATGAAGTGAAATATGTTTTCGTACAATTAGGAACGTCAGCCGAAACTGCCCAATACGGTGTGGTAACTTCACCTACTGAAGCGACCATTAGTATTATGTTAAAAGATCAAGATGACACGGACAAAATTCTAAAAGAAGTGGAAAAGTTCAAGGATGATTATCCTGGTGCTGAGTTTTCAGCCTCCGCTGCATCATTCATGGGGGCAGGATCTAAAACGAACATTACAATTGATGTAATTGGAGATGATGTTAAAGATCTTGAAGCAGCTGCTAACGATATTAAAGAAAAGATTAAAGATATTGATGGAGTTGAAAAAGTTACAACCAATCAAGAAGCAAAGAAAACTGTTTACTCTTTAATCGTTGATCCTACGAAAGGAAACACTGAACAAATTGCGCAGCAGCTAGGTGTTATGTTAAATAGAACACCGATTGGTACGATTTCCTTAAATGAGAAGCAAACACCTGTCATTCTTGAGCCGGTTCTTGACACAAAAACGCCTGAAGATTTAAAAAATATTCCGATCATGACACAGGCTGGCATGGTTCCTGTATCAAAAATTGCTTCATTAAAAAGTGAAGAAAGTACAACGAACCGTTTCCATAAGGATGGTAATACCTACCTTCAAGTATCAGCAACTGTAGATCCGGCTAAGCTATCTGAAATTTCTAGTAAGATTAATCTTGAAATTTTCGGTGATAAAAAAGACAAAAAAGGCATGGATTTACCTGAAGATGTAGAGGTTTTCGTTGGCGGTGCAAGTGCCCAGCAGTCAGATGATTTTACGGATTTATTCCTTACAATGCTTGTATCTATAGGAATCGTCTTTTTAATTATGGTTATTACATTTAAATCATTCAGAGCACCTATTGCCATATTATTTGCTCTTCCTCTTGCAGCAATCGGAGCTATTTTAGGCCTATTAATCAGCCGAATTTCGGTTGATATAACAGCGCTTTTGGGTGCTCTTATGCTGATTGGAATCGTTGTAACAAACGCAATTGTCCTTTTAGATCGTGTTAAGCAAAACGAGCAAAAAATGATCATTCGTGACGCAATTGTTGATGCATCGACGACGAGAATGCGACCAATTATGATGACTGCTGTAGCAACCATTTCAGCTATGCTACCACTGTTATTCAAAAAAGCAGAAACGGGTAGTTTAGTATCCCAAAGCTTAGCTGTCGTAGTAATAGGCGGGCTGGCTGTTGCTACCCTACTGACACTGATCGTGATTCCGTGTATTTACGAATTGCTTTATTTTAAGAAATCAAAAAAGCAGCGGGCAAAAAATACTGTCCCTGTCGATCAGGATCTTGCTCTTTAAAGAGAATAAGCAACATCATGTCTAGTCGGGAAAATTCTTGAATATCTTACATTTAAGAGCATTTTACATTTGATTGAAGAAAAATATCCCCAAACTTAAGCTAATATGATCCCTCCTATGTGACAGTATGAAATAAACATGCTGTTACATAGGAGGGATTTTTTTTCCCCAAAAATACGACTTTTTTAAATGAAAAACATGATCAATTGGTATTATTCATGCATTTACCTCCTACTATTTCTATTATTAAATAAAAAAGCACAATCCGTATTATATACGTAAAGTGCCATCGTTGGAGAATACCTATGAAAAAGATTCTATTCATTTCTACTAGGGTCGTAAATCTCACTTAACTAAATAATGGCAGAGACATTGGCTGAAATCGATTGTAACAATCCAATTCCCGACAGTTTTAAATGAATCTTTTCGTCTGAGTTAATATTTTTATGTACATAGATTGAGAGAGTATCAACTTTATACTGATTATATCGTTCCAAAGCCTTTGGTTTTTTTGGTATAGCAACTAATTCTTGAACCCCTACAAAACAGCAGCCTTTTACCTCAACATTTTTTACTGTTAAATGGTTTCCTTTTGATTCAATCCACCTTTTTGCTTGTTCATCTAATTCGATAATCATGTCACCATTCTTTCCTTTCTACTATTAAGAATACGATATTCGTTGATATAACAAAGATTATAAAAGGAGCTGTCCAATAAGTCGAATTTTCGGCTTTTGGATGCCCCTTTTTATGTTCAAGAATATGGATTATCACCATTCTTGATTTTCAATTTTTAATGAAATTGCCCTTTTCGGATAGCCCTAAAATGAATATGCAATTTCATATGTTTCTCCACGATAACGGAACTACTTAATCATGAACGTGCCTGTCTTTTTCATTAACATTATTTTGCACTGTTATCCAAACGTCTCTCCATTCACATTACGGAATATATTGCTCAGTAATGGAAATGATTTTTCCGTCTTTTATTTTTATGTGAAAAGGGATCATTTCATATCGATCCTTTGAGGTCACTTCTCTCATGAACTCTTCTAGTGTAACTTCTTGATTCCAGTTGATTTCATTTGTTTGGTCTAGCTGATAGGTTTGCATAATAAACGTGGCACCTTGGTCAATCGGTAGCTTTTCCGTTTCCGTGTCGGAATTTCGTATGTAATATCCATCAGGCACTACACATTTGCCCTCTTCTTCATAACATTCCCCATCGATTTCTGCTTCTTGGTTGGCTTTCTCGCCTTCATACCATTCGATCCAATCAACTTTAGCGTAATTCCCTTCTTTAGCAGAAACAAAATGAACAAAAGCAGTTCTTTCTTCTACCGTGTTTCTTTCTTTTTCAGCAGCTACAAATGTGACAGGTAAAATGCTAAGTATGAGTATAGTAATCAAGGCTTTTTTCATTTTTTGGAAGCCTCCTGTTTTGATATCTTCTACTACTTTATTAGACGATTGAAACGATGATTAGTTTCAACATAATAAAAAATATTTTTTTTGTTGGATTCCTCCAAACATTGGACAAGTTATCTGCTATCACTGACATCCTATTCAATCCTTTTTAAAAAAAGAACCAGCAGAGAAAACTGCTGGATCTTCTTATACTAGTTCCTTTTGTTTTGTTTCTTTTCCTAATGTAAAAACAGCAAAAGCTCCTATGAGAATGGCAATTGTGAAGATTGTAAATATGGTTGTGATGGACGTTTTTTGTGCTACAAAATAACCGACAAGCAGAGGTCCTAATATTCCACCGATTCTTCCAAAAGATGCAGCCATTCCGGCACCAGTACCTCGGATCACAGTCGGATATTGTTCAGGGGTATAAGCGTAAAGCGCTCCCCAAGCACCAAGATTAAAGAATGAAAGAAAAATTCCGGATGTTAATAATAAAGATAAGGATTCGGCTGTTCCAAAGAAATAAGCGCTAGTTGCAGTTCCGATTAAATAGGTAATCAAGACGAACTTTCTTCCCAATCGTTCAATAAACCAAGCAGCTGTAAAATAGCCTGGTAATTGAGCCAACGTCATGATTAATACATATTGAAAGCTTTTGATCATACTGAAACCCTTCATAACCATAACGCTCGGCAGCCATAAGAACATTCCATAATAAGAGAACACTACGCAAAACCATAGAATCCATAGCATGGTGGTTTGGCGTACATGCTCTTTCGACCATACCTTTATAAGATTTTGAAGAATGGATAGTCTTTGTTGCTTTTGAACAGCTTGAAATTTCGGTGAATCAGGCAAATTCAGACGGAGATATAGTGCATAAAAAGCAGGTAATGCACTTAATAAAAGTGCTGCTTGCCATCCAAATTTAGGGATGACAAAAAATGAAAGGATTGCTGCTATTAACCACCCTCCAGCCCAAAAGCTTTCAAGCAGAACGACTACTTTTCCTCGCTTTTCAACCGATACACTTTCAGAAACTAACGTAGATGCAACGGGAAGCTCTCCTCCTAAACCCATGCCAATGAAAAATCTGAATATCAAGAATGCTGTTAATGTCGTGGTAAATGCTGAAACACCACTTCCGATTGAAAATAGAAGCAAAGTAATGATAAAAACCGCTTTACGCCCTATGCGATCAGCCATTAATCCGAAAACAAGCGCTCCAACAGCCATCCCGATCGAATTCACACTGCCAATCCAGCCCATTTGCTGGACAGATAAGCCCCAATCCTTTTGTAGAGCAGCAATAATAAAGGAAAGTATCCCCACGTCCATTGCGTCAAACATCCAGCCAAGACCGGCAATTCCAAGCAACTTTTTAGTAGAAATCTCTTTCTTTTTTTTCATAATTTCCCCCTTAATCGTAAATGCGTATTGTCAAAACTTTTATAGTAAATAGGTTAGTAAATCCTATATTAGAGGGCTTTTTGAGCAAAAAAATTGCCACCCCCTGAAATTTAGGTAATAGTGAGGTTACCACACCGACACTAAATCCCTAAATAAAGGAAGTGACAATCTTGTACCCTCAAATTATAACCTATTTATTAAATTTTATAAACTATCAAGAACAGGTNCGTATTGTCAAAACTTTTATAGTAAATAGGTTAGTAAATCCTATATTAGAGGGCTTTTTGAGCAAAAAAATTGCCACCCCCTGAAATTTAGGTAATAGTGAGGTTACCACACCGACACTAAATCCCTAAATAAAGGAAGTGACAATCTTGTATCCTCAAATTATAACCTATTTATTAAATTTTATAAACTATCAAGAACAGGTAATTCGAACATTATTGACTCTTCTTGTGGGGAAGAGTATGTTCGACAAACCTTTAGATCAACCTGTAAAGCAAGAATATCGAAAGTTACA
>NZ_WIAQ01000027.1 GCF_009466385.1 Peribacillus tepidiphilus
TCCGCTCCAGGATGCTCGCTTTCCGCGGGGCGGGCGGTGAGCCTCCTCGGCGTGCAGCGCCTGTGGGGTCTCACCTGTCCCGCTGCTCCCGCAGGAGTCTCGCACCTTACGCTCCAATCAACCAACTTTTTTATCAACGGGTTTTCATTCCCAGAACCTATGTAAAAACAACAATCTTTTAGAAAAGAGCCATAGTAAAAAAAGAGAACCTTTAAAAGGCCCCCTTATGTACAATGTGTATTGGTTTCGCTTTTTTCGTAAACAGCCCTTGCTCCGCCAATGAGTTTAGGTCTTGAAATGGCCATTGTTACATGAGCTTGTCCGATCGTTTTTTGAGTGCTTCTGACAGGAACTGCTACATGCTTGATATGCATTCCAATTAATGTGTCCCCAATATCAATTCCTGCGTCTGCTTTAATATGCTCGACAACGACTGCACCTGACATGTTGTTATAAGCCGCTGCTGCTAGAGCTCCCCCAGCGTTTCTTACAGGTACAACACTTACTTGTTCATACCCGTATTTCAATGCCGTCTCCTCTGTCACAACAAGTGCGCGATTTAAATGCTCACAGCACTGAAAGGCAAGCTGCACGCCGGTTTTTTGACTAAAGGCTTTTAGAGTGAAAAAAAGCGCCTCCGCAACCTCCATTGTCCCGCTTGTTCCAATATGTTTTCCTATTACCTCGCTCGTGCTGCACCCTATGACAAGAAGCTTGGAGCTATTAAAGTCCATTCGCTGAGACAAATCAGCTAGTATGTTTTCCAAGTCTTTCTGATATTTCTCGGTTTCAAAGCTGATGTCTTTGCCCATAATAAAACTCCATTGTTATAGATTTTTGTTTTCATACTCTGTGATTTTTCCTACCCGGTTTGCATGGCGTCCGCCTTCAAAATCGGTAGTTAACCACGTTTTAGCAATTTCTCTTGCCAGCCCTGGACCAATTACACGCTCACCCATCGCCAGTATATTGGTGTCATTATGTTCTCTTGTTGCTTTAGCACTGAAAACATCATGAACAAGAGCACAGCGAATTCCCTTCACTTTATTGGCTGCAATACTCATTCCGATTCCGGTTCCACAAATTAATATTCCCCTATCAAATTCTCCATTTGCTACTTTTTCAGCAACCGGTAAGGCATAATCAGGATAATCGACGGAAGATTCACATTCACATCCAAAATCCTCATACTGAATGCCCATTTCGTCCATGAGCTTTTTAATTTCCTCACGGATATTTATACCACCGTGATCTGATGCTATTGCTACCTTCATTAACTAGCAGCCTCCTTTGTTGTCTTCTTACACTTGAAATCTTGTAATTGTCTGCTTTAATTTTTCCGCTTGTTCCTTTAGATCATTGGCTAAAGCTTCTACGTTTGCAATCACTTTTGTTTGATCCTGTATGGAGGATGTTACTTCTTCAGCTCCTGCAGATGTTTCCTCTGCTATAGCAGCAACCTCTTGTGACTGCATGGCTGTTTGTTCAATATACTCCATTTGTTCATCCACTAAGGTTGTGATGTCTTGAACTGAAGCGGCAACCTCATGAATCGTTTCTGTCATTTCTTCAATAATACGATTTGTCTCTGAGCCTTTATCCGCTTCTTCGTTAGCGGTTTTAACCTGTTCGCTAATTTGCTTTACAACGGACTGAACATCCTGTTGGATATTTTGGATTAGAGTAGAAATGCCTTGAACAGCTTTACCGCTTTCATCAGCCAAAAGTCGTACCTCTTCTGCCACAACGGCAAATCCCTTTCCATGCTCTCCTGCTCGAGCAGCTTCAATTGAAGCATTTAAAGCCAACAGATTGGTTTGTGCAGCAATATCTCCAACTAATTGAATGATTTGCTCGACTTTCTTCGCATTTTCTTCTAGCCTCTTTACTGCTTGAAGAGAATTCTGGTTTTCTTTCGCCAGATGCTGAATGCCCGTAATCAATGAATGAATGACTTCCTTGCTGCTTTTTAGTTCAGAAACCATCTCGTGTGAAGTGATCACTGAAGATTTCGCTTTATCTTGCACTTGCTTTGCAATCGTAATGATATCTTCTACAGATTCGGCCGTATTTTGTATAGAAACGGCAGAATTATCGGCACCTAGAGAAATTTCCTTAATTGTGCGGGAAATGTTTTCTGCCTGTTCCGCTGCGCGGGAGGATTCTTTCGAAATATTGATAACCTTTTCATTTGTTTGGCGGAAGTTTTCTTCTATATTGTTTACCATATCTCTTAAATTATAAAGCATATGATTAAAAGCAATGCCTAATGACCTAATTTCATCATCCGACTTAGAAACCTCAAGATCTTCCCTAATATTGCCTTGTGCAGCTTTTAAAGCTACCTTTTCTAGGTTTTGGAGAGGCTTGATGATAAAACCGGCTGCAAAAAATGCCAATATCCCTGACCACAGGATACCAAGGGCCAACGTAACAATTGTAAAAAGCCCTTCGTTTATTCCACTAAAAAATTTCGGATATATAATGTAAATAAAAAATGCGCTCGATGAATATGTAATAATCGCAAGTACCGTAATGAATAGAGCTAATTTTTTCCTTAGCCCAAATTTATAATGCTTTTTCCCCTCCACTGAAATTTCCCCCTGTAAATTTACTTCTCGTGTTTTGATAGTTTATCTGCCAGCTTATCAATCAAATCCTTTAGTTCTTGAAACGTTTCTAAATAGGTATCTTTTGTTCCGCCAAAAGGATCTATAACATCTCTATTATTATTATCGTCCAAAACAAATTCTTTTAATGTTGAAATTTTATCCTTTGCATGAGGATACAACTGTAGGATCGCTCCCTTATGTCCTTCTGTCATTGTAAAAATATGAGTAGCCCAGTCAACATCCTCCTTTAATAGGGGCCTTGACGAATGGTTATGTTGAATTCCGTGGTCTGAAAGCACTTCGGTTGCATAGGTAGATGCAGATTGTCCTTCGCTCGCAAAAACACCAACAGACTTCACTTCAACTCCTGGTATTTCTTTACTTTTTAATATAGCTTCTGCCATAGGACTTCTGCACGTATTCCCTGTGCAAACGAATAATACTCGAGTCATACACCAGCCTCCTTTACATGTATTTATTATAATTTATTTCTTACTATTTCCATACCCCTCATTCATTATTTCTTTCTATTTTATCATAAAGAAAACTCGCCGATTGGCGTAGTTGCACTTATGCAGATAGGGATGTCCGAAAAGGGCAAAATCATTGAAAAGTGAAAATTAAGAATGTTGATATATCAGCATTTCTAAACATAAAAAGGGACATCCAATAGTCGAAATATCGACTTATTGCACAGCCCCATCTGCCAAGAAAAAACCCGGCACTCTAAACAGTCCGGGCATTGGTTTATATAGGCAGAAGCAGTTTAATTCCGAAAGCAATTAATATACTTCCCCCTAAGAATTCACTATATTTCCCTACAAATGCTTGTACTTTTCTCCCTAACACAAGCCCTAGCCACGTCAAAATAGTGGCACAGATCCCAAAAAGAAGGATCGCAACCATTGTTCTGGCACCGTAAATTCCAAGTGATAAGCCAACTGAAAAGCTATCCAGGCTTACACTTAGGGAAAATAACAATAAGCCCAATCCAACAGGTGCAAGCATTGTTTCTTCTTCCCCTCTGATACCTGATATAAACATTTGGATTCCCAACACGAGTAATAAAATCCCCCCCGCGTACGTAGCGAAAGTCCCAAATTGATCGGACAAAAATCGCCCTGCTATCATTCCCAATAATGGCATCCAAATATGAAAAATGCCGACCGTTATGCCTATAATAAAAATTTGTCTTAATCTCAGCTTAAACATCCCCATGCCTAATCCTATTGAAAATGAATCCATACCTAATGCTAAAGCCATTAACATTAATGCCAGAACCTCACCGGCGATCGTATTCAATCCATCTACCTCCTTGGACGTGCCTCATTTCAACTTATGCCCGTCCAAAGAAAAATAGAATGATGGAAAAATAATTTATGAGGAGCATTCATGTACCTAATAATCTGCAGACTTCCAAATCCAGCAGCACTTCAAACATAATTCCAATCCTGACGAGTTTCTTGATCA
The DNA here is from genome assembly GCF_009466385.1 of Peribacillus tepidiphilus. Classification (GTDB taxonomy): domain Bacteria; phylum Bacillota; class Bacilli; order Bacillales; family DSM-1321; genus Bacillus_BN; species Bacillus_BN tepidiphilus. Next base: position 4,083 of record NZ_WIAQ01000027.1, read on the forward strand.
TCCCGCCAATTTCGGTAATAATACCGCGAGTTTCTGCGATAATCCCGCCGGTTTGAACAATAATCCCGCGAGATTGAAAGATCATTCCTTCAAATGTTACTTTGACAAATGACAGCCGATTTGGAGTCAATTTATCGGTCAATTTGGAAAAAATATCGTCAGTTTAGACAATGCATCGGGCATCAGGGACAAGATATCGGCCTTTAACAGCATTATATCGGTCGTCAATCCGATATATCGGTCGTCGACAGCATTATATCGGTCATCAATTCCATTTATCGGTCGTCACCATCAAAATATCGGTCGTCAATCCCATTTATCGGTCGTCACCATCAAAATATCGGTCGTCAATCCGATATATCGGTCGTCGACAACATTATATCGGTCGTCAATTCCATTTATCGGTTCACCATCAAAATATCGGTCATCAATCCCATTTATCGGTCGTCACCATCAAAATATCGGTCGTCAATCCGATATATCGGTCGTCGACAACATTATATCGGTCGTCAATTCCATTTATCGGTCGTCACCAATGATAGATCGCTCATCCTTTTGAAATGCGAAAACTTATAAATATGTTTACTCGCTAATAAGCTGTTGTCCGGCTGCCTTCATTAAGCGATTCATGATGGCTTGTCCTATGCCAGACGTTGGATAGACTTCTCCAAAAATGATATCCACATCTTTGTCATCAAAGCTTCGAAGAGCTCGATATAAACCTGCTGCTACACTTTCTAAATTTCGATAAGAGCCAACAGTCACGATGTAATCTGCTTTATATTCATCTGCGTTCTCAATTGTTGTAAGAACACCCACCTTAAGACCTTCTGCCTTTTTCTCATCAATTTGCTTTTGGAAAAATTTCTTGCTCCCTTTTATTAATATAAGGGGTGCTTCGGGAGCATAATGAGTATATTTCATTCCGGGAGATTTAGGCACTACCCTTTCGTTTTCTAACGCCAAGTCCAAACGTACCTCTCCTATTACCTCTTCTAGCTGCTCTTTTGTGACACCGCCTGGTCTTAGGATGACAGGAATCTCTTCCGTGCAGTCCAAAACTGTCGATTCAACACCTACACCTGTTTCGCCACCGTCGATAATTCCTGCGATCTTTCCAAACAAGTCCCTTTTAACGTGATCAGATGTAGTTGGACTAGGCTTTCCTGATGTATTTGCACTTGGAGCTGCAATTGGCAAGCCTGATTCTTTTATCAGTGCAAGTGCAATCGGGTGGTCAGGCATCCGGACTGCAACAGTATCTAGACCAGCTGTGACCAAGTGAGAAAGCCCTGATTTCTTTCTGAAGATGATGGTTAACGGCCCTGGCCAAAACGCATCAATTAATTTGTGGGCTTTTTCAGGGATCTCCTTTACGATATTGTGAAGCTGATCAATGTCAGCTATATGGACAATCAGTGGATTATCGCTTGGACGCCCTTTTGCTTTATAAATCTTTTCCACAGCCTCATCGGATGCTGCGTTAGCTCCTAGCCCATACACTGTTTCAGTTGGAAAAGCGACTACTTCATTTTTTCGAAGGAGCTCGGCAGCCTGTGAAATTTGTGGACAATCAATGTTTTTATCCACAAAGTTATCCACTTTCCATACAATTGTATTCATCTATTCACACCTTCAATTCGTTTTTCCTTTTTTAGCTTTTCTTATTCTATCATAAGCTACCCATTAAAAAAGTATAATTTGGGCATCACTGTGTTATTTCAAGTTTGCAGCCCTTTTTAACGTTCTCCCAAACCTAAAACATACAAGATAAATCCTATACTTTTATAAAAAGGATTGTAAAAGAAGGGAATAAACATAAATAATATCCACAAAATGTGGATATCATCATAAAAACAGTGGATAACTTTGTGGATATGTGAATTTAATGAAGCGTTTTCTCCATGAAAAAAACATCTTCATACTCAAGCATATTAGTGCAATGAGGGGACAACTTGATAGATTCCGGAAGATCCTCTGACCTTATTTTTTTAAAGCCAAGCGCTTTAAAAAAAGGGAATGATGCTTCTTTATCAGAAGCCAAATAGACACTAGATAAACTTTGTTGTTTTGCAAGCAATAAGGTTTGTTGAAAAAAGGGTGCCAGTAAAGATTGTGGAAAAGTAGGCGAGAATACAAACGATCTCAATAATCCGCCGCTCTCTACTGGCTCAATTCCAATCGTAGCTATCAATGTGTTGTTTTCATCCTCTGCCATAAGGAAATACGGATAATTTTGTTTTACCCCAATGGCTGATACCCCAGCCTCTAACAAAAATTCCTCTATTGCGATTATATCTTTTTCTTCTGCTTTGCGAAAAATCATTAATCCACACCCTTTCAAATCATTCTATTACACTCTATGAACAAATTGTCCACAGTAGAACTACTTATAATAGAGTTGTGGATAAGATCGATAAAAAAGAGCGTTTCGCTCCGCTCTTAAAATAAACTCTTAAAAAGTTCTATTAGAAAGAATTTTTTTTCGATTGGCTGTTCATCCTGACTGACGTATATTGTCTTGTCAGCATTTTCTTGAGAGCTTGTGGTTTCTTTAGAATTTTGTAATGGCTGCGATTCTTCTATAGAGGAGGAATCGTCTTCAAAAGAACCTTCACTGACTGCCGTACCACTTGAGAAATCCAAAAAACACAACGGCGGGAATAGTACACACCACCAATTGGCGCCTTTGCCTTCCCCTAATGTTATAACAATGGCTTCATACTCACCGGCTGGATATAAATACTGTCCATATAGCTTTGTAGGAAAATTGGCTTTCCCGAATTCGACTTTAACGCTTTGAGTTAAGTTGTATTCCTCAAGCTTTTGAGCTGCTTTTTGTTCAATTTCAGGAAGATGTGCCTGAATTACCTGTCTAGCTTCTTCCAGACTAGTCAAATCCTTAACCCACTCTGTGATATCTGTATTCACGGCATCCCGAATTGCACGCTTGACTGCTTGATCCTCTGAACGATCGCTATTGGCCAGAATACGAAGACGGATCGCTTCTTTCGGGATGACCACTGTCTCTACCATCGCATTCGCCTGTTCTTCCTTCGGCATATATAAACTTAAAATTGTTCCAATAGTTAAGATTAATAAATAAACGACTGATAGGTGCTTTCTTTTCATATTACGTTCTCCCCTTCCCTTACACCCATCAGTTTGGACAAAAATCTCTTATCCTAAACTAGTAAAATAGAAAAAAACTCGCAATCTCTCAGGTACTCTTAAAACCTCGAGGACTGCGAGTTCCTTTATACAAGTAATCTAATTACTTTCCACAGTAATCCGACCTTCTCCTCCAGCCGTAGATGTAGTATGGTCAATAAAAAACCATTTTCATCATTATAGGTGAAGTTTCTTTTACTTCATGATTGGCTGCCCGTAAAAGCCCGAAAATAAGGATCACAGACTAAAAACGCCACGTCCTGTGGCAACGTCTGTGTGACTCACATCCTGTGTGCCTCAGGCTAATCAGTGGGGGATAAAGACCCCCCACTGATGGAAGTTTCACTTCATTTCCGCAAAAACCATTCGGTCTTTTCCATTGATGTCGTATTCTACAGAAACTTCAGCTTGAGGGAAGGTTTCTTTTAGCATTGCCGCAACAGCATTTCCTTGCCCAGCACCTACTTCAAAACCAATCAACCCTGGAGTTTTTATGACCTTTGGCAGCTCTGTCATGAAGCGACGGTACAAATCCAAACCGTCTACGCCAGCAAAAAGAGCACGGTGCGGTTCATGGTCTGTTACGACCGTTGACATCCACACCTTATCAGCTTCAGGAATATAGGGTGGATTGGATAAGATGACATCGAATGTTATCCCTTTTTCAATAAATGGCTGAAGCAGGTCACCTTTTATGAACTGTACATCGGCCTCTAAGGCTATCGCATTCTCTCTCGCAACGTCAAGAGAAGCCTCTGCAATGTCTGTAAGAACGACATGTAACTCAGGCATTTCGAGTTTCATCGTAATACCGATTGCCCCGCTTCCCGTTCCAACATCCACGAGTGAGATCTCCCTATCCGAAAAAATGGCAGGAATCTTTTTCAGGGCATGATACACTAGTTCTTCTGTTTCAGGGCGAGGGATTAAAACCTCCTTGTTCACGATAAAGCTTCTCCCATAAAACTCCTCATATCCAATTAAATATTGAACGGGAACACCTTTCGCATGCTCTTCTACAGATTTTTGAAATTCGACCCACACCTTTTCCGGCAGCACATCATGGAGGCTTGCTAATAGCTTAGAGCGTGACACGTTCATATAATGCTTTAATAATATTTCCCCAGCATTTTCATCACGGCCATTTTCTTTTAAAAAAGAAGAAGCCCAATGGAGGGCTTCAAACACTTTCATCGTCATATTATTCACCAGCATTCTGAAGCTTATTGGATTGGTCTTCTAAAATTAAAGCTTCAATAATTTCATCCAGCTTACCTTCCATAATTTGGTCGAGCTTTTGGATCGTTAATCCGATGCGATGATCCGTTACGCGATTTTGTGGATAGTTATACGTACGGATTCGTTCAGAACGGTCACCTGTTCCTACAGCAAGCTTACGATTTTGATCATATTCAGCTTGTGCCTCTTGCTGGAACTTATCGTAAATACGAGCACGCAACACCTTCATCGCTTTTTCTTTGTTTTTGATTTGCGATTTTTCGTCTTGGCAGGATACAACGATGCCTGTCGGAATATGCGTTAAGCGTACAGCAGACATGGTTGTGTTAACGCTTTGTCCTCCTGGTCCTGAGGATGCAAACGTATCGACGCGAATGTCTTTTTCATGAATCTCTACTTCCACTTCTTCTGCTTCTGGTAAAACAGCTACAGTAGCTGTGGACGTATGAATACGACCTCCGGATTCTGTTTCCGGAACACGCTGAACACGGTGTGCACCATTTTCAAATTTCAGCTTAGAGTACGCACCTTGTCCGTTAATCATAAAGATGATCTCTTTATAACCGCCAAGTCCTGTTGGGCTAGCCTCAATCACTTCCGTTTTCCAGCCCTGCATTTCCGCATAGCGGGTGTACATGCGGTAAAGGTTGCCGGCAAATAGCGCTGCCTCCTCTCCTCCTGCAGCTCCGCGAATCTCCATAATAACGTTTTTGTCATCGTTCGGATCTTTAGGAAGAAGAAGAATTTTCAGCTTTGCTTCAAGCTCTTCCATTTTTTCTTCAAGCTCATTTATTTCTTCCTTTACCATTTCACGCATTTCAGCATCCAGCTTCTCTTCAAGCATCGCTTTAGCGTCTTGATATTGCTGGCGGATTTCTTTATATTCACGATAAACAGTTACAGTCTCCTGAATGCTAGACTGTTCCTTTGAATATTCTCTCAGCTTTTTTGGGTTATTCACAATTTCCGGATCACTTAAGAGTTCGTTTAATCTCTCGTAACGATCCTCAACTGCTTGTAGACGATCTATCACAATCATTCACCTCGAATTTTATCCATAACATTCTTATTATAGTATAGGTGAATTATCAACGTCAAAATGAATTCGGACTTGGACTATGTATGAGCAAGGTGTCGAGTTTTTAATGAAGGCTCTTTTCGCATTGATTGTTGTTTTTAGACGATAAAGTTTGCTCGTTGATTTCCGCTCTAGGCACTTGCTTTCCGCGGGGAGGGATGTCACTCCTCGGCGTACCGCCCGTGGGATCTCCCACTTCCCTCTTTTTCCCGCAGGACATTGAATAAAACACCTCACGGAAGGAAATGCGAATGCATTTTCGAGGAGTCAAGTACCCTCCGCTACAATCAACTCCGATCGTATCGTTACATTACACGAAAAAAGCACCAAACTTTACGAAAACAGCCTTTATGAACAAGAAAACTCGACACTCCCTCCATTTTCACCTGTGTTTTTCTTCCATTTTCACTTCTATATTGTAATTCGGGAAAGCCTTAGACAAATGCTTGTGAACAAGAGCTTCTTTTTGAATTTTTTCTTTATTATTTTTCATCAAACGATGATCATAAACCGTCACCCACATACGATTTCCATTAATCGAAATCGGTCCCGTTTCAAAATCTGTTTTTTCGAGGATTACAAGACGTGCACGGTTTACATCCGAACGAAGCGCTGCATTTCGTTCCTCATCGCTTAAAGGATAAAGGTTGTTTTGGGCATATGGGTTTAAGGTAGGATCGTAAACATATCCTCCCCTTTCATAAACAGCCTTAGGATCATTCGAAATAAAGGTTGTTCCTTTTATATCCTCTGCTTGGTGTTCAACCAAGTCATTGGTACCACAAGCTGATATAAGAAGCCAAGAAAGCAGTAACAGACAGTACTTTATCATAAAAAAGTAACACCTCCTGCTATTAGCCTTCCCTTATCAGTCGATGTGAATGAGAAAGATAGAAAGACAATTTTTAACAAGAAGCATAAGAAAAAACTCTTGCCATCATGGCAAGAGCTTTCAAAAAGATTAAAGCGTTTCTTCTGTTTTCACTTTCCGTTCATGGGCATCTTTTTTTCCTGGAACTTCATGGTGATGACGGCATCTCGGCTCATATGATTCAGATGCCCCAACTAAAATAATGGGTTCATCATAAGAAGCAGGTTTTCCATTTACAAGTCTTTGTGTACGGCTAGCAGGAGAACCACAGACAGCACAAACTGCTTGTAGCTTTGTTACAGTTTCTGCTAAAGACAGAAGTTTTGGCACCGGACCAAAAGGCTCCCCACGGAAATCTTGATCAAGTCCTGCCAAAATGACACGATAGCCGCTATCTGCCAAATGTTGGGCAACGTCCACAATTTCTTCGTCAAAAAATTGTACCTCATCAATCGCAATAACATCCAGTGTCTCATCAATATGATTAAAAATATCTGTCGATTTTTCAATTGGTATTGCCATTACCGAAGTTCCATTATGTGAAACGACCGCTTCTTCTGCATAACGATTATCAATAATCGGCTTAAATACTACCGTTTTTTGTTTAGCAAATTGCGTGCGACGTACTCTTCTAATCAGTTCTTCTGATTTCCCTGAAAACATGCTGCCGCAAATCAATTCCATCCAACCCGATTGCTTCATTACATACACGTTCAAGCCTCTCCTTCCCTAATACCCATGGAATATGAAGCATTACTTCCTAATTTTTTCACCTTTACTATTGAATCATATATCATTTTTTCTTGCTAGGGGTAATATTATCCGAGCAAAAGAAGATTTTCGAAAAAGTGAAAGCAGTGTCCAAAAGAACGAAGATCTCACGACGTTCTCGTAAAGCTAGCTCCTTCCTTCTTGCGAGGTGTTGCTGCAGTAGCCTTCCTGATCCTGTCGAAGCAATGTCCTTACCCGAACTGCAAGATTATAAGAAAAAAACAGGCAGGAACGGATCCTTGCCTGTTTTTAGACGTTCGTTATTATTTAAGACCGTATTTTTTGTTGAAACGATCTACGCGGCCGCCAGCTTCAGCGAATTTTTGACGTCCAGTGTAAAATGGATGGCACTCAGAGCAAGTCTCTACGCGCACCTCATCTTTAACTGAGCCAGTTTCAAACTCGTTACCGCAAGCACATTTAACTAGTACTTTTTTGTAATTAGGATGAATTCCTGCTTTCATTGTTTTCATCTCCTTCCGCCCTGAATCATCTGAAACAGAGTTATATGAACAAATATGTGATATTTCATCACATTTTATTTATAAAACATACCTTTTCATTATAGCAAGGGCTTATATGATTTGCAACTGCTCTTTATTTTTGGTTGTTTTCGCAAACTTTGTTGCTTTTTAACAAGTAGTGAGGATCGGTTGATTTCCGCTCCAGGATGCTCGCTTTCCGCGGGGCGGGCGGTGAGCCTCCTCGGCGTGCAGCGCCTGTGGGGTCTCACCTGTCCCGCTGCTCCCGCAGGAGTCTCGCACCTTACGCTCCAATCAACCAACTTTTTTATCAACGGTTTTCATTCCCAGAACCTATGTAAAAACAACAATCTTTTAGAAAAGAGCCTTATTTTTTTACTCCGCTGCCCTTCATTTCTTCGTCCAGCATCGCAAAAAATTCTTCGTTGCTCTTTGTTTGTCTTAGCTTGCGAAGGAATCTTTCAGCAAAGTCAGGAGTGTCCGACATTGTTTTGCGGATTGCCCATAGTTTATCCAAATGTTCTTTTGGAATGAGTAGCTCTTCTTTGCGAGTACCTGAACGACGAATATCGATGGCAGGGAAAATACGTCTTTCTGCAAGAGAACGATCCAAATGAAGCTCCATGTTTCCAGTTCCCTTAAATTCCTCATAAATCACATCGTCCATACGAGAACCTGTATCAATTAATGCTGTAGCAAGAATTGTTAGGCTTCCACCTTCTTCTATATTTCTCGCCGCTCCAAAAAATCTTTTTGGACGGTGGAATGCCGCAGGATCAATACCACCCGACAGAGTTCTTCCACTCGGAGGAATAACTAGGTTATACGCACGGGCTAAACGAGTGATACTATCCATTAAAATAATGACGTCTCTTTTATGCTCAACTAACCGCATTGCACGTTCTAATACAAGCTCTGCAACCTTAATGTGATTTTCCGGTACTTCATCGAATGTTGAGCTTACAACGTCTCCTGCAACGGATCGCTCAATATCCGTTACTTCTTCAGGACGTTCATCAATTAATAAAACAATTAATTCCGCTTCCGGATGATTGGTTGTAATAGCATTTGCAATTTCTTTCAACAGCATGGTTTTACCCGCTTTTGGAGGAGCAACAATAAGTCCACGCTGACCAAAACCAACCGGAGCAATTACGTCCATAATACGGGTTGATAGGTTCTTTTGAGTTGTTTCAAGCTTGATTTGACGATTTGGATACAGTGGAGTCAATCCTGGGAAATGCACACGTTCCTTTGCCGATTCAGGATCATCGCCATTTACCGCTTCTACGTGAAGCAATCCGAAGTATCTTTCGTTTTCCTTTGGAGGTCGAACCTTACCAGAAACCTTATCCCCATTTCTTAGGTCAAAGCGACGAATTTGGGAAGCAGATATATATATGTCCTCCGAACTAGGAGAGTAGTTTATAGGTCGCAGGAAACCAAAGCCTTCTGAAGGGATGATTTCAAGTACACCTTCCATAAACAACAATCCATCTTGCTCGGCCTGCGCTTTTAAGATAGCAAATATTAATTCCTTTTTTGTCAGCTTGCTGTAGTATGAAATTTTATACTCTTTTGCAAGCTCGTACAGTTCTTTCAATTTCATATTTTCTAAATTCGCGATCGTTAAACTCATAGTGACACCACTCTTTTGTAATTTAAGAAATAAATAATAAATAACGTGATTAGGCTGAAGGCATTCTGAAATGTGTTAAGACTTAGATGAAGCTTTATAATGTAAGGATAAAATATAAAAGCTTTTAGAAGATAATACAGAAGGAAACGCCAAGCAGCAATTTTATGAAGAAAGGGATAAAGCGAGAGATTATGAATTAAAACAAAGTCTATTTTACTTTTTTCTAAAAAAATTATCAAGCTATTATATAAGGGGGAATGTTATTTGAGCTAAGCGGGCCAGATACGCTCGCTTAGCTCAGAATATTCATTGCATTTCGAATTAAGCAGAAAAGCTATAGAAAACTTGCTTAATCTATGGAAAAACTCTTTTTTATGCGAATAGCTGTTGATCTATACGCAACATATAATGTGGTTTCAGTGTTTCACTACTACGTATCATTTGATCACTAAGTTTGGTTTTTTCTTTAAGCTGTGGCGGCCATCGATAAAGCGGACTGTGCCTGATTTGGCCCGCATAACGACAGAATGGGTCTCTCCGTAATTCGCTTTGAATTGGACTCCCCGCAATAACTCGCCATCTGTGACACCTGTTGCAGCAAAAATGGCATCGTCACCTCGGACAAGGTCTTCCATACGAAGTACTTTATTAATATCAAGTCCCATGCTTTTGCAGCGTTCTACTTCAGCATCATTTTGCGGAAGCAGCTTCCCTTGAATTTCTCCACCTAAGCATTTTAATGCAACGGCAGCCAAAACTCCTTCAGGTGCGCCTCCTGAACCAAATAAGATGTCTACACCAGTTTGGTCAAATGCCGTGTTGATCGCCGCCGCAACATCTCCATCATTGATGAGTTTTATTCTCACACCAGCTTCTCTAAGCTTATGAATGAGCTCAGCATGGCGCGGTCGATTCAAGATGGTTGCTACCAAATCCTCGATGTCTTTGTTTTTTGCTCTTGCTACAGCTTTTAAATTGTCTATGATCGGAGCGTTAATATCAATTTGTCCTACAGCTTCAGGACCAACTGCAATCTTATCCATATACATATCAGGAGCATGTAGAAGATTGCCATGATCTGCGATAGCCAATACAGCCAAAGCATTCCATCCTCCCGAAGCGACAATATTTGTTCCTTCTAAAGGATCAACGGCAACGTCTACACGTGGACCATAGCCGGTTCCAAGCTTTTCCCCAATATAAAGCATTGGAGCTTCGTCCATTTCTCCTTCACCAATTACAACGGTTCCCTTCATTGGAACGGTATCAAAAACGTCACGCATAGCAGATGTAGCAGCCTCATCCGCCTCATCCTTTAATCCACGACCCATCCAACGTGCAGAAGCTAATGCTGCTGCCTCCGTTACACGTACTAGCTCCATTGATAAGCTTCTTTCCATTGTGGTTCCTCCCTATGTACATACAACATTTGCGTTTAACACGCTTTTTTATATCAATCTATACCTAGCCTGACCCAAAGATCAGTTATTGGTATAACACAATTCTATATAAATTGTAGCACATTAAGGGAGAAATTTGTTATGTTAATGAGGAAGTATTTTTAGGGAAAACTCTCCATATTAAGACCGCCTGTAAACGCTCGCATTTTCCGGTGCTTATTACCGTCTATGGTAAATCTGCTCCTCGAACAGGTTCAATCCACAACTGACAGCGTAAATCAAAACGCAAAGCTCCTAATATTTAGGAGCTTTTTAATTGCTCTACCTCTTCCTCGGTCATCTTTTCACGCCAGATGGTTGCACCTAGGCCGCTAAGCTTGTCTACTAAATGACTGTATCCCCGGTCAATATGCTCAATCCCCGTGATTTCTGTAATCCCTTCAGCCATAAGTCCGGCAATCACTAGAGCAGCGCCTGCTCTCAAATCACTCGCCTTTACCTTTGCTCCTTGAAGCTGAACAGGACCGGTGACAATCGCAGATCGACCTTCAACCTTAATATTTGCATTCATACGTCGTAGTTCATCAATATGCTTAAAACGTGCTCCGTAAATGGTGTCCGTTACAACGCTTGTTCCTTCCGCCTTCGTCAGTAAAGCAGTAAAAGGCTGCTGAAGATCTGTAGCAAACCCTGGATACACAAGTGTTTTGACATCAACAGATTTCAGACGTGGACCTGGAGTGACAAATACTTGGTCATCTCTTGTTTCAATAGTGACACCCATCTCACGTAGTTTAGCAATTAGCGACTCAAGATGCTGAGGAATTACGTTATCCACAAGAATTCCTTGTCCAATAGCAGCTGCCAAAATCATATATGTACCGGCTTCAATCCTATCAGGAATAATGGTGTGACGACATCCGTGCAAGCTTTCAACTCCATCAATCCTAATCACATCCGTACCTGCTCCCTTGATTTTAGCGCCCATGTTTGTTAGAAGAGTTGCTACATCTACAATTTCAGGTTCTTTCGCTGCATTCTCGATAATGGTTCGGCCTTTTGCTAAAACAGCAGCCAGCATGATATTAATCGTTGCACCTACGCTGACGACATCCAAGTATATGCGCGCTCCTCTTAATTCATCGGCTCTTAAATAAATCGCACCTTGTTCATTCGTCACTTGGGCTCCTAACGCTTCAAATCCTTTAATATGCTGATCAATTGGACGGGGCCCTAAATAGCACCCGCCAGGCAAACCGATGACAGCCTTTTTAAAACGACCAAGCATTGCCCCCATCAAATAGTAAGATGCTCGAAGTTTTTTTACTCTTCCGTTTGGTAGGGGCATTGGAATCATGGTGCTTGGGTCGACCATTATTTCACCATCTTTAAAAGAAACACTTCCGCCGATTTCTTCTAAAAGACCTTTTAATATTTCTACATCAGAAATCTCAGGCAGCCCCTCTATCGTTACAGGAGAGTCCGCCAAAATAGTGGCAGGAATTAACGCAACAGCACTGTTTTTTGCACCACTCACACGAATGGTTCCTTTAAGCGGATAACCGCCAGCGATTTTTAGCTTTTCCATAATAAACTCCCTTCTACGCTCAACCGTTAGAAAGATGTATTACATGCTATTTTCAAAACCATGATTTCCTAACAAAAATAAACACAATTTGACATAGTCTTTATCTATATAGTTTACACAAAAATTTGGAACTCATGTAATTTTATATAAAAAATTTGAAAATAAGCATTTTGTATCATAATTGGATGGGAATTTCCATCTTCATACCTTCAACAAAACTTTCTAACAGGATGACAAGAAGTTTAGAACGAAACTTAGGCTAGAGTTCTTTTTTGTTTGGGTTATCTTCCGGCCCAATCCTTAAGAAATGCCTCAATTCCTTTATCCGTAAGCGGATGATTGAACATTTGCATGATGACTTTATAAGGAACTGTCGCAATGTGGGCACCTTTTAAAGCCGCCTCTGTAACATGCATTGGATGACGAATGGATGCTGCAATGATTTCGGTTTCAATATCATGGATTGCGAAAATATCAGCAATATCGGAGATTAGCTTTAACCCGTCATGTCCGATATCATCCAATCTTCCAAGGAATGGAGATACATAGGTAGCTCCTGCTCTTGCAGCCATTAAAGCTTGATTGGCACTAAAAATGAGCGTCACATTCGTTTGAATTCCTTCTTTTTTAAATGTATGAACAGCTTTTAGTCCATCTGGAGTCATAGGAACTTTAATTGTGATATTAGGAGCTATAGCAGCTAATTCTCTTCCTTCTTTCACCATGCCCTCATAATCTGTTGCAATAACTTCCGCACTGACGGAGCCTTCAACCAATGCAGTTATTTCTTTTAGACGGTCATGAAAAGAAATATTTTTTTCTTTAGCAACTAATGATGGATTAGTAGTAACCCCTGATAGAATACCTAGTTCGTATGCTTCGCGAATTTCTTCAATATTTGCAGTATCAATAAAAAATTTCATGTTTTATACCCCCTGTTAAATTAAGATACAACGAAACCGCCTTCTAGGCGGTTTCGTCAGAATGTTGACAAATGCTCGCATTCTTCGACGGAACCACCATATAGGCGGTTTAGATATTATGCTTTGTTGTTGGAGCCGAATTCACGAATTTTGCCAACTACTGTTTGTTTAATTGCTTCGCGGCCAGGGCCGATATATTTGCGTGGGTCATAAACGTTTGGATCAGCATTTAAGACTTCACGAACTGCTTTTGTAAATGCAATTTGGTTTTCAGTATTTACGTTAATTTTAGAAGTACCTAAAGAAATCGCTCTTTGAATATCTTTCGTAGGAATACCTGTACCTCCATGAAGAACTAGAGGAATACCTGTTAAATCGCGTACTTCTTCCATTTCTTTAAAGCCAAGATTTGGTTCACCTTTGTAAGGGCCGTGAACAGAACCAAGAGCAGGAGCTAAGCAATCGATGCCTGTGCGCTTTACAAGCTCTTGACATTCTTTTGGATCTGCATAAATCACTCCGTCAGCTACAACATCATCTTCTTGTCCGCCGACTGTTCCTAATTCAGCTTCAACAGAAACACCTTTTGAGTGAGCATATTCCACTACTCTTTTCGTTGTTTCAACGTTTTCTTCAAATGGATGATGAGAAGCATCAATCATAACAGATGTAAAGCCAGCATCAATTGCTTCTTTACATTTTTCAAAGCTTGAACCGTGGTCAAGATGAATCGCCACTGGGACTGTAATTTTCATATCTTCTAGCAGACCTTTAACCATCATAACGGTTGTCTTAAATCCACCCATATGACGGGCAGCACCCTCAGAAACCCCAAGGATTACAGGAGATTTTTCCTGTTCAGCTGCAGCTAGGATTGCTTGAGTCCACTCAAGATTGTTAATGTTAAATTGACCAACCGCATACTTTCCTTCTAATGCTTTGTTCAGCATTTCAGTCATTGAAACTAAAGGCATTTTATTTCCTCCTTGTAGTAAAACTGTTCACCTGCTTTTGCAGAGTTCCCTTCTAAAATCATTCCTTAAAAGAAAGCTCACTATTCGTGAACAGCCAAAACGAAACCTGCAAAATTCCCCTTTAGCATAACAATAGTTCATCAAATCGGCAAGGAATTCAATGCTCTGTTTATAAATTTGTTCGATTTTTTATAATAAAATTTGAACGTTACTGGAATTTTCAATTATTAAACCGATTTCAAAGGGAGATATTGGCGTACAACTTTTCTCATATCGTCAATATCAAATGGTTTAGCAAAGTGTGTAAGCGCTCCAAGATCTTTCGCTTCTTGGATCATATCCAGCTCTCCGTAAGCTGTCATGATAATAACCTGAATGTTTGGGTCAATCTTTTTCATTCTCTTTAATATTTCAATTCCATCCATTCCGGGAATCTTCATATCCAAAAGCACCAAATCAGGTGAATGATTGCTTACTATATCAAGGGCTTGTATACCATTTGCAGCTTGAAAAGTCAAATAACCTTCTTTTTGAAACACTTCATTCAGTAAGATGCGGATTCCAAATTGGTCATCAACGATTAGTAACTTTTCTCCCATGTCGTCACCTCTTTTTAATTTTTCCCTTTTTAATTTTTTATATTTATTTCTTTTCTAAAAGCTCATTTACCTATTTAATTCTGTAATTATTAGGATAATCCTTCTAAAAAAATGGTTTATTTTCCAATCTCCTTCATTAAAACTCTTATTTTCCGGCGTTCTTTTATTCTTTATTAGGATGCATTATAATTCTTGTCAAGAACAGTCAAAGAAAGGATTTGTACTATGCTGAAAATTTTTTCTACACAACTACAAGGTAGCTTTAAGAAAATCCTTGATGATGAAATGAGTATTGAAGAAGCTGCCAGACTGCTTGCTCAAGGTGCCGCAGGAGATGGTAGAATTTTCATTCACGGTTTTGGTGAGATGGAAGGGATCGTTGCTGAAGCTCTATTAGGAGTTGAGCCATTTCCTCATGCATCTCCACTTTTCGTGAACGGTAAACAAGAATCTGTATCTGATGTCGACCGGGTTCTACTATTCAGCCGTTATGCCAATGATCCAGAAGCTGTAGCGCTAGCTCAACATTTACAGGAAAAAGGAATCCCTGTTGCAGCTGTTTCGACTATTCAATCCGATGAAGGGTTGCATACAGTTTGTGATATTCATATCGACCTTAAGCTGGTCAAAGGGCTAATTCCGGATGAACAAGGAAACCGAGTCGGCTTTCCTTCTCTAATGGTTGCACTATTCGCCTATTATGGAATTAAGTTTACACTTGAAGAAATATTACATGAGTTAGAAGAAGAACTGTAATAACCCAAATCTCTTATTAAAACACGAGGGTGTCCCAAAATTTAGTTTTGGGACACCCTCATTCTTGTATTAATTCTCTTTGCCAAACTTTAATGAAGCTTCAACAAAGTCACGGAATAATGGCTGTGGTCGAGTTGGTCTAGATGTGAATTCAGGATGGAATTGAGATGCTACGAACCATGGGTGATCTTTCAATTCAATGATTTCAACTAGACGGCCATCAGGGCTTGTACCCGAAAATACAAAGCCTTTCGCTTCCATTGCTTGACGATAATGGTTATTAAACTCATAACGATGACGATGGCGTTCATAGATCACTTCGTTATCATAAGCTGCCATTGCTTTCGTACCTTCTACAAGCTTACATGGATACAACCCAAGACGAAGAGTTCCGCCAAGGTCCTCAACATCCTTTTGCTCTGGAAGAAGGTCAATGATCGGATGTGGAGTTTGCGGATCAATTTCAGCAGAATGAGCTCCTTCAAGTCCTAACACGTTACGGGCAAATTCTA
The DNA here is from genome assembly GCF_009466385.1 of Peribacillus tepidiphilus. GTDB lineage: Bacteria > Bacillota > Bacilli > Bacillales > DSM-1321 > Bacillus_BN > Bacillus_BN tepidiphilus. The sequence goes on from NZ_WIAQ01000027.1 coordinate 20,086, forward strand.
TGGACGCTAACTGCATACCTAAGCAAATTCCTAAGAAAGGCTTTTTATTTACGCGAGCGTACTCAGTAGCAACGATTTTCCCTTCAATTCCTCTATCGCCGAATCCCCCTGGCACTAAGATTCCATCTACATCTCCAAGTAGCTCAGCCACATTTTCTTTTGTTACATGCTCAGAATTAATCCATTTAATTTGAACGTCCGCATCAAATGCATAGCCGGCATGCTTCAATGCTTCCACAACAGAAATGTATGCATCTTGAAGCTCAACATATTTTCCAACAAGAGCAATAGTTGTTTTCTTTGAAAGATTTAACACCTTATTAACGAGAGCTTTCCACTCTGTCATGTCCGCTTCGCCGCATTTCAATTTCAAATGCTCGCAAACAATTTGATCGAGCTTTTGCTCTTGAAGCGCAAGAGGTACAGAATACAATGTATCTGCATCACGTGCTTCAATGACTGCTTTAGGGTCTATATCACAGAATAAAGCGATTTTATCTTTCATGTCTTGAGAAATAGGCATTTCTGTGCGGACCACAATGACATTTGGCTGAATACCCAGACTGCGAAGTTCCTTTACACTATGCTGTGTCGGCTTCGTTTTCATTTCACCGGCAGCTTTAATATAAGGAATTAATGTACAATGGATATACATCACATTGTCACGGCCGATATCGCTTTTAATTTGGCGGATGGCTTCAAGGAATGGAAGAGATTCAATATCCCCTACTGTACCACCGATTTCTGTAATAACAACGTCTGCATTTGTTTCGCGTCCAGCACGGAAAACACGCTCTTTTATTTCATTTGTGATGTGAGGAATAACTTGAACAGTTCCTCCTAAATAATCACCACGGCGTTCTTTTTTTAGAACGGTAGAATAAATTTTACCAGTTGTTACGTTACTGTACTTACTTAAATTTATGTCAATAAAGCGCTCATAGTGCCCTAAATCAAGATCTGTTTCTGCACCGTCATCCGTAACGAAAACTTCACCGTGCTGATAAGGACTCATTGTACCAGGGTCAACATTGATATACGGGTCGAATTTTTGAATTGTTACATTTAATCCCCTGTTTTTTAATAATCTTCCTAAAGAAGCAGCCGTAATACCTTTACCTAAAGATGAAACTACGCCGCCTGTCACGAAAATATACTTTGTCATTGGTCGCTTCCCCCTTTGAAATGTAAAATGATGGAGCTTAAAATGAAAGAGAGCTGCCTTGCAGCCCAAGTTTTGCACACACATAATCCAATATTAGTTTTTCCGTATTCATCTTAAAAATTACAGAAAAAACAAAAACGCTCCTCTTACAAAGGTAAGGGAGCGTTAATTTTTAACAACGTGTCCTTATTTAAGGAGCCCAAAAATGATTCTACAAATTTCAAAATGAAAAGTCAAGCCGATAAATTATTACTCTTCATCCTCGAATTCATCGGCATCCTCTTCCAAGCCGCTATCGTCGTCAAGTTCAAATTCATCTTCTTCGATGATTTCTTCTTCAAAATCGTCCTCTTCAACGATATCATCTAGAAGCTCAACATCGTCCTCTTCTTCATCTTCTTCTAGGAGAACGTCTTCATCATATTCATCAAGATCATCGAAGTCTACGATGTCATCTTCTTCAATCACGTCGAAATCATCAAGGTCCTCATCATCCAAAATCTTTTTAGATTTTTTCTTTTTAAGCTTAATCGTATGAACCACTTCATCCTCAATTTGGTCAACAGGATACCAGCTTTTTAGTCCCCAGCGGTTTTCACCCATGCTGCTAAAACGACCGTCGATGTTTAAGTCTGTATAAAATTGAGAAATTCGTTCATTGAGTTCTTCTTGTGTTAATTCTTGAATCCTTGCAATTTCGTCCAACAATTCTTTGAAGGGAATCGCTTGTTTTTTCTCAAGCAAGATTTCATATGCGACTTCAATCATGGACATTTCCATAATTTCTTCTTTTGAGTATTGATTTAAACCCAATCTCTGCACTTCCTTTCTCTATATCAAGCACCTAAAAAGCGCACAAACCATATGTAAAATAGACATATAAATCATTATAAACAATATAATCCCGTTTATGCTACCTCAAACTTTATCTTTCCAACCTTTTTACAGTTTGCTAATCTTTATGAATTTCCTTCTTTACTTGTTCCAACTTCCATTCTTTATACGCCATATAAAATGATATAAAAGCGAGCACAAAAAATCCAATGGAACCTAATGATTTTTTATATAAAAACATAAATAAAATCATAAAAATAATGGCTGCGAATACATATAAAAAATTTTTGAAATTCATTTCGTTCCATCTCCATAGAGGAATATTCTCATTTGGTGATAAATGGTGGCTAGCTATACATTGTATCCCCGTTATGTATACATTATAAGGACTTTTCTTAAAAAATCTGTAAAAGGAAAAAATTTTTCTAGACAATGTCTATAAATTCTCGAGTTCAACTCCAGATTTCTGAATGTAAAGCCATCATTTTTGAAAAATCCCGCTAGTTGGCATGATATTCCCGCCAGTTTCGGGATTAATCCCGCGAAGCGATACGTTTTACACTATTTAGATCAGCACGCTTACCTCGTCCCCTTAACGGAGTCGAGACCAAAAAGAGTCTAATACCCTTTTTGGCATTAGACTCTCAGACTGCTCGCAAATGCTCGCATTCAACCTCACAAACCCTGTCTAACTTTAAAGTACATTGGGTAGTTTTCATCCTCAAAATAACTCCCCTAAGTATCTTCGTCAAACATGACGTGAAAAGTAATGCTTGGTGCAGCTCGAGGTAGATTCAGATGCAATCACATATTTCTGCGGTATTGACCGCCCACTTCATACAGTGCTTTCGTAATCTGGCCAAGACTTGCTACTTTCACACATTCCATAAGCTCTGCAAATATATTGCCTCCGCTTACAGCCACTTTTTTCAATCGATCAAGAGCTAGATTGCATTGATCTTTATTTCTGGCCTGGAACTCCCTTAAGTTGGCAATTTGCCCTTCTTTCTCTTCCTTAGTGGCACGGGCCAATTCCATATTGTTCAATTCTTCCTCTGATGGAGGATTTGGATTCAAGTACGTATTTACGCCTATGATTGGAAGCTCGCCGGTATGCTTTTTCATCTCATAGAGCATTGACTCATCTTGAATTTTCCCTCTCTGATATTGTGTTTCCATTGCGCCGAGTACACCACCTCGGTCATTGATCCTATCAAATTCCTGTAACACTGCTTCTTCCACAAGGTCCGTTAATTCTTCAATGATAAAGGAGCCTTGAAGAGGGTTTTCATTTTTTGTCAATCCGTGTTCTTTTGTAATGATCATTTGGATTGCCATCGCTCTGCGTACAGAGTCTTCTGTTGGAGTCGTGATCGCTTCATCATAAGCATTCGTATGAAGAGAATTACAATGATCATGGAGAGCCATCAGCGCCTGAAGTGTTGTACGGATATCATTAAAATCAATTTCCTGTGCATGCAGTGAACGTCCGGAAGTTTGGACATGGTATTTTAATTTTTGACTCCGCTCATTGGCACCGTATTTATTTTTCATAACAGTTGCCCAAATACGACGTGCCACGCGGCCAATAACCGTGTATTCCGGATCTAAGCCGTTTGAGAAGAAGAATGAAAGGTTCGGTGCAAAATCATCAATATGCATGCCACGGCTTAAATAATATTCCACATACGTGAAGCCGTTTGCCAATGTAAAGGCAAGCTGAGAAATAGGGTTCGCACCCGCTTCCGCGATATGATAGCCTGAAATAGAAACAGAATAATAGTTTCGTACTTTGTTCTCAATGAAGAATTCTTGAATATCTCCCATCATTCTTAGAGCGAATTCTGTAGAGAAGATACATGTGTTTTGCCCCTGGTCTTCCTTAAGGATATCTGCCTGTACGGTTCCACGGACGGTTTGGAGCGTGTATGCACGGACCTCGCTGAACTCTTCAGGAGTGAGGATTCTTCCAAGCTCCTCCTCTTTCTTTTTCACCTGCTGGTCAATAGCAGTGTTCATATACATCGCTAAAATGATTGGAGCCGGACCATTGATTGTCATGGATACGGACGTGGATGGATGACATAAATCAAAGCCATCATAAAGCTTCTTCATATCATCAAGAGTACAAACGCTTACGCCGCTTTCTCCTACTTTACCGTAAATATCAGGACGATAATCCGGATCTTCACCATAAAGTGTTACTGAATCAAATGCAGTACTTAAACGCTTTGCCGAATCATCCTTAGAGAGGTAATGAAAGCGTTTGTTTGTCCGCTCCGGTGACCCTTCTCCTGCAAATTGCCGCTTTGGATCTTCTCCTTCACGTTTAAACGGGAAGACTCCAGCTGTGTAAGGGAAGTACCCAGGTGCATTTTCACGATATACCCATTTCAAGATTTCCCCGTAATCCACATATTTCGGTAAGGCTACTTTCGGGATGCTTAATCCAGATAAACTTTTCGTTTTAAGCTCCGTAACGATTTCTTTATCACGAATTTTAGTAACAAAGCGGTCTTGAGCATATCTCGCTTTAAAACCTTCCCATTCTGCAAGGATTTTTCTAGACTCCTCAGTAAGCTTTGCTTCTGTCTGTTCTCGCAACGCTTCTAAAGAAGCAATAACTTCATCATTCGTTTCTCTTTCTTTAACTGCTTCAATCGCGCCCTCCAGCTGAAACAGCTTACGGGCGATTTTAACCTGTTCTTCTACCTTGCGATGATAGCTTCTTACTGTATCGGCTATTTCCCGCAAATAATAGCGCCGTTCACTTGGAATTATGATATTTTGCTGTTGAACCTCTGCTTCTTTTGTAAAAGAAGTTTTCCAATCCGTTCCTGCTTTTTCATTAATCTTTTCGACCAATGCAGCAAACAACGCATTAGTTCCAGGATCGTTGAATTGACTAGCAATCGTTCCATATACCGGCATTTCAGAAAACTCTTTATCAAAAAGGTTTCGGCTTCTTTGATATTGTTTTTGGACTTGTCGCTTTGCATCTTCAGAGCCTTTTCTTTCGAACTTATTGATCACAATTAGATCAGCAAAGTCAATCATATCAATTTTTTCGAGCTGTGATGGAGCTCCGAATTCACTCGTCATGACATACATCGATACATCACAGACGTCCGTAATGCCCGCATCCCCTTGGCCGATCCCAGACGTTTCTACCACAATCAAGTCGAACCCTGCCGCTTTTACCACTGAAATAGCATCCTGAATCGCAAGGGATAGCTCACTTCTTGATAAACGGGTAGCCAGGCTTCTCATATACACGCGGTTGTTAAAGATTGCATTCATACGAATACGGTCGCCAAGAAGGGCTCCGCCTGTTTTTTGTTTAGTTGGATCTACCGACAGGATAGCCACTTTTTTTTCTGGAATTTCATTTAAGAAACGTCGGATCAATTCATCTGTCAATGAGCTTTTTCCCGCACCACCCGTTCCGGTAATTCCAACCACTGGGATTTTCTGTTCATGCTCTTTGATTTTTTCCATCAGGCTCTGTGTTGTCGCAGCCATTTCCTTCGTTACTTCTACTTTATTTTCTGCAAAGGTAATGAATTGCGCAATAGCACCGGGATCCCCTGCCTTCAGTCGATCAAAAGCATCTGTGATTGCTTCTGAAACGGTTGAAAAATCACATTCCTCAAGCATTTGGTTAATCATACCTTGAAGACCGTAAATGCGCCCATCTTCAGGAGAAAAAATTCGAGCAATCCCGTAATCGTGAAGCTCCTTGATCTCCTTAGGAATAATCACCCCGCCACCGCCTCCGTAAATTCGGATGTGACTGGCTCCTCTTTCCTTCAATAAGTCATACATATACTTAAAATATTCCACATGCCCGCCTTGATACGAAGAAACCGCAATTCCCTGTACATCCTCTTGAATCGCAGCGTTCACGACTTCTTCTACAGAACGATTGTGCCCTAGATGAATGACCTCTGCACCACTGGCTTGAAGAATCCTTCTCATAATGTTTATGGAAGCATCATGACCGTCAAACAGACTGGATGCCGTAATAAAACGAATATGATGCTTTGGCTTATAAAACTCGATCGTTTTCATCTCGCTCCCCCTTGTTCGTTATTTTTTTGTAACTTCTTCTCTTAGACCATGAATTAGAAGATGAGTTTGAAGCTCTATAAATTCATCAAGGGTGTACATTTTCTGAAGCGCCCATCTTCTAAACCCCCACATCTGCCCTTGAACAAAAATGTTATGGGCAATTAATTTAAGCTGTTTTTCCGAAACTGCGAGCTCCCCGTTTTCCTTGCATTTCCTGAGCAAATGCTCGAACATACCGACCATTTCCATCTCTTTATTCAAAACGTATGGCAGGGCATCCTTTGTAAGCGATTTCGCTTCCTGATACATGACAAGGACCTCGTCCTGCATCTCATCTATGACTTTAAAATAATAGGCAATCCCTAGTTTCAAGCTTTCAATCGTACCGACATTTTGATAAAGGTCTTTTTGGAGCCGTTCTTTTACCTCATCGTAAATACTGTCACAGACTAAATACAGGACATCTTCTTTTGTCCTGATATATTCATATAAAGTACCAATACTGAATCCTGATGCTTTAGCAATTTCACGCGTCGTTGTCCGGTGAAATCCTTTTTCTTTAAAAAGGGTGACGGCCCCTTTTATCATTTGATTCCGTCTTTTTTTTACGAGACGTTCATCTTTGACGGAAGCATGCACTTCTCTCTTCTTCAATTCTTCACCACCTTCGTGTCATTACATTACACGAAAAAAGCAACAAACCTTACGAAAACATCTTTACTATAAGACAGGTTTTTTTAATGGAAATTACTCCCTTAATCCTTTGTAATCATACGGGAAATGACGAGTTTTTGAATCTCTTGAGTTCCTTCATAGATTTGCGTAATTTTCGCATCTCTCATAAAGCGCTCTACCGGATAATCCTTCGTATACCCATACCCGCCAAACACTTGTACAGCTTCTGTTGTTACCTTCATAGCTGTATCACCAGCGAATAATTTAGACATCGCAGATTCCTTGCCATAAGGAAGTCCTTCAGACTCCAGCCAAGCAGCTTGATAAGTTAAAAGACGGGCAGCTTCTACGTTTGTTGCCATATCCGCTAATTTGAAGCCAATCCCTTGCTGGGCTGCAATTGGCTTTCCAAACTGATGGCGTTCTTTCGCATAAGCCACTGCAGCGTCTAAAGCCCCTTGAGCGATCCCGACCGCTTGGGCAGCGATACCATTTCTTCCGCCGTCTAAGGTCATCATCGCAATTTTAAAACCCTCGCCTTCTTTACCAAGGAGGTTTTCTTTTGGTACACGGCAATCTTCAAAGATAATTTCAGTTGTAGGCGATGAACGAATGCCCAGTTTTTTCTCTTTCTTTCCTACGCTAAACCCAGGGAAGCTGCTCTCTACAATGAATGCGCTTATTCCTTTTTGCTTAGCAGAAGGATCTGTTACGGCAAAAACGACATAAATATCGGCAATGCCTCCGTTTGTAATAAAAATCTTGGAGCCATTTAAAATATAGTGATCGCCATCCAGTTTTGCTGTTGTTTTCATACCGCCAGCATCAGACCCTGATCCAGGCTCTGTTAATCCGTAAGCACCGATTTTTTCACCTTGAGCCATAGGACGAAGGTATTTTTGCTTTTGTTCCTCCGTACCAAATTTATAAACCGGCCAGCCCGCTAATGAAGTATGTGCTGATAGAGTAACACCTGTTGATGCACATACTCTGGACAACTCTTCAATCGCAATACAGTAAGCTAGATAGTCACTGCCAATACCGCCATACTCTTCCGGCCAAGGAATGCCTGTCAATCCAAGCTCCGCCATTTTGTCAAAAATTTCACGGTCAAAGCGTTCTTCTTCATCACGTTCGGCTGCAGTTGGAGCCACTTCGTTTCTAGCAAAATCGCGAACCATTTTTCTGATCATTTCATGTTCTTCAGTCAGCTTAAAATTCATTACGTTCCCCTGCCCTCTTAGAATTAAAGATATTTATTAATCACAATCCGTTGAATTTCACTTGTTCCTTCATAGATTTCCGTTATTTTTGCATCACGGAAATAACGTTCTACCGGGTACTCCTTTGTATATCCATAGCCGCCAAACACCTGTACAGCCTCAATAGAAGCTTCTACAGCGGTTCTTGATGCAAATAGCTTAGCGATCGAGGCTTCTTTCCCACATGGTTTTCCTTCTGCCCGAAGAGACGCCGCTTGATAGACTAATAGCTTTGCAGCTTCAATGTTGGTTGCCATTTCAGCTAACTTAAAGCCAATACCTTGCTGAGCTGCAATTGGCTTTCCAAATTGCTGGCGCTCCTTCGCATAAGCAACAGCATGACCGAAAGCTCCTTCCGCAATTCCAAGCGATTGGGCAGCAATCCCAATTCTTCCAGCATCGAGGTTTGCCATTGCAATTTTAAAGCCTTCTCCTTCTTGACCAAGCAAATTTTCAGCCGGCACTTTCATATCTTCAAACGTTAGCTGAACCGTTCGGGAGCCATGCAGACCCATTTTATGCTCGTCTTTTCCAATCAAAAATCCAGGTGTGTCTTTTTCCACGATAAAGGCAGAAACCCCTTTTGACCCCGCTTCTGGATTAGTCGAAGCAAACACAATATATACGTCAGCTTCTCCACCGTTCGTAATAAAAACTTTGGAGCCGTTAATAATATAGTGATCTCCCTCTTTTACAGCTCTTGACTTCAAGCTTGCTGCATCTGAGCCCGCACTTGGCTCTGTTAGGCAAAACGCACCCAGATACTCTCCTGCCGCAAGCTTCGGCACATACTTTTGCTTTTGTTCATCGGTACCGAAATAAAGAATCGGGTTCGTTCCGACTGAAGTATGGACAGATAGTATGACCCCTAGCGTGGGGCTTACCTTAGAGATTTCATGAATGGCAATAATATAGGAAACAAAGTCCATTTCTGCACCGCCGAATTTTTCCGGTACAGGAATTCCCATTAGACCGAGCTCCCCCATTTTCTTTAGAACTTCTCTAGGAAACTCTCCTTCTTCCATTTTTTCAACGAAAGGTGCGATTTCCTCCTGTGCAAAATCACGAACCATTTTTTTCATCATGGACTGTTCTTCTGTAAAACGCAGATCCATCTCCCATCCGCCTCCCTGGTGTTTTTCATCTGCAAAGTTTTAAGGGAAAGTTGCATTGATTCATACTGGACAGATTGATACGGGATACCTCGTTCCTTCTCAAATCACGACCACAGCTTATCCCTAGTACGTGTTATTCATACGTATAGAATCCTCTTCCAGTCTTTCTGCCGAGCCATCCAGCTTTTACATACTTTCTTAGCAGTGGGCATGGACGATATTTGTCGTCTCCAAATCCTTCATGAAGCGTTTCCATAATATATAGGCAAGTATCTAGACCGATAAAATCAGCAAGAGTCAGTGGCCCCATCGGATGATTCATTCCTAGCTTCATCACTTCGTCAATGGCCTCTTTAGAAGCGACGCCTTCATATAACGTATAGATGGCTTCATTAATCATTGGCATCAATATCCGATTTGAAACAAAACCTGGGAAATCGTTAACTTCTACAGGAATTTTATTGAGAGTCTTAGACATATCTTCAATTGTTTGGTAAACTTCATCCGTGGTAGCTAGTCCGCGAATGATTTCAACAAGTTTCATAACAGGAACTGGATTCATAAAATGCATCCCGATTACTTTTTCAGGACGATTGGTTGCAGCTGCAATTTCTGTGATAGGAAGCGATGATGTGTTTGTTGCAAGAATGGCATGTTCTGGAGCTATTTTATCTAAATCTGCAAAAAGTCTTGATTTGATCTCCATATTTTCAACAGCGGCCTCGATAACCAAATCTACATCTGCTGCGTTTTGAAGATCAGTAGACGACGTTAAAAGAGAAAGTGTTTTGTCTTTTTCATCCTCCGTCATTTTTCCTTTATCTACCTGTCTGGTGAGGTTTTTCTTAATGACACTAAGTCCTCGTTCAACGAATTCTTCTTTTAAATCATGTAAAAAAACATGATAGCCCGCCATTGCACAAACTTGTGCAATCCCAGAGCCCATTTGACCTGCACCAATGACCATAACCTTTTGAATACTCAACGTGATCCCCTCTTTCTTATATGAAAGGAGCTGCATAGAAAAGCGGAAATTGAAAAGCAGCCCCTGCTTATGAACAAATTAAGCTTCTTTTGGCACCTCAATCATAATGGCATCACCTTGGCCGCCACCTGAACAGATTGCTGCAATTCCAATCCCTCCGCCGCGACGCTTTAACTCATGCATTAATGTGATAATGATACGTGCACCGCTTGCACCGATCGGATGTCCAAGTGCGACAGCTCCGCCGTTAACGTTTACTTTTTCCGGATCGACATTTGCAAGTCTGCCGCTTGCTAAAGCAACCGCAGCAAAGGCTTCATTAATCTCAAACAAATCAATTTCCTCTAGAGATTTACCCGTTTTCTTTAAAATTTCATTTATGACGAGACCCGGTGTCTTAGGGAAATCCTTTGCCTCCACTGCTATTTCCGCATGACCGATAATATAAGCAAACGGCTTTCGACCTTCCTTTAAAGCTCTTTCTTCACTCATAAGAACTAGAGCACCAGCTCCATCATTTACGCCCGGTGCGTTCCCCGCTGTAATCGTTCCGTCAGCATTAAATACAGGCTTTAAAGCTGCAAGTTTTTCTACAGAAGTATCCTTGCGCGGTGATTCGTCCTTATCAATGATTAATGGATTTCCTTTCTTCTGCTTCACTTCAATCGGAACGATTTCTTCCGCAAGACGACCCGCTTCTGTAGCTTCGATCGCTCTCTGGTGGCTTCTGTATGACCATTGATCCTGCTCTTCACGAGATATTTCAAGCTCCGATGCTGTACTGTTGCCGTAAGTTCCCATATGAACACCTGTAAAGCTGCAGCTTAAGCCGTCATAAACCATTAAATCTTTTACGGTAGAGTCACCCATTCTTAATCCCCATCTTGCTTTTGGAAGAAGATACGGAGCATTGCTCATGGATTCCATACCTCCAGCTACTATTACCTCTTCATCGCCTGAACGAATAATTTGGTCTGCAAGCGTTACGCTTCTAAGACCTGAAGCACATACCTTATTAATGGTTTCTGTTTTTACTTCCCAAGGAATCCCCGCATGTCTAGATGCTTGACGAGAAGGAATCTGCCCTTGCCCCCCTTGTAGAACCGTGCCCATAATTACTTCGTCAACTTGAGACGGATCTACGTCAGCACGCTTCAATGCTTCTTTGATAGCAATACCTCCAAGCTCAGAAGCAGAAAATCCGCTCAATCCTCCACCAAATTTACCGAATGCCGTTCTTACCCCACTCAAGATTACTGTTTTAGCCATGTTTCATCCCCCTAAAGAGTTTAATAGTATTTCCAAAAGACCATGACGACAGAACAATATATGTCTTAAAGGCACCTCCGACTGAACGCTCGCTCGAAGACCCTTCAGAAAAAAAGGCAGTAACTCCGCCAATTTTCAAAAATGTAAGCGTTTTACTATACGATTATTTTACTCCAAATAACAAAACATTTTAAATATTTTTATTTTTTAAAAGAAAAAAATTTCCTCTCTACTAATCTATGTCACATCTTTGTGTTTATGACCTCGAGACAGCTTAGAAAGCTGTCCCAGATCGCTGAAGCTCGTTCACATTTTTCTTCATAAATGTTGCCTTTTATTATATGAATTAAGAAGCTATTGTTTGTTTTGTACCCACTACAGACATTTCAAGAAGTTCAGCCACATCATATGTTTTTACCTGTTCTTCTACTTCTTTTGCTTTCGTTCCGTCCGTAATCATCGTTAAGCAATAAGGACACCCTGAACTGATGACGGATGGATTAACTGCAAGTGCTTGCTCCGTACGGGCTACGTTAATACGGTGACCTGTTTCTTCTTCCATCCACATGAGACCTCCACCGGCTCCACAGCACATACCTGTTTCACGGTTTCTTTCCATTTCCACTAGCTTAACACCTGGTATAGCTCGAAGAATATCGCGTGGCGCATCATACACTTCATTGTAGCGGCCTAAGTAACAAGAATCATGGAACGTAATGGTCTCCTTCACTTCATGCTTTGGTACTAGCTTGCCTTCTTTTACAAGCTTTGCAAGCACTTCAGTATGGTGATATACTTCCGCTTCCAATCCAAAGTCAGGATACTCATTTTTAAAAATGTTATAAGCATGCGGATCGATCGTTACAATTTTCTTCACTTCATTTTTCTCAAATTCATCAATATTGTTTGTTGCAAGCTCTTGGAACAAAAACTCGTTTCCAAGGCGTCGCGCCGTATCTCCTGAGTTCTTTTCCTTGTTTCCAAGAATCGCAAATTTCACTCCTGCTTCATTAAGCAGCTTCGCAAAAGATAGAGCGATTTTTTGGCTTCGGTTATCATAGGATCCCATAGATCCAACCCAGAATAGATATTCAAACTCTTCTCCTGCTTTTTTCATCTCTTTTACAGTTGGTACATGAACATCTTCACGAGCCTCACGCCAGTTTTCTCTTTCTTTTCTGTTAAGTCCCCAAGGATTTCCTTGACGTTCAATATTTTGCATAGCACGTTGTGCATCTGGATCAACCTTACCTTCTGTTAATACAAGATAACGACGCAGGTCAATAATTTTTTCCACATGCTCATTCATAACTGGACATTGATCTTCACAGTTTCGGCATGTTGTACAAGCCCAAATTTCTTCTTCTGTAATGACTTCCCCAATTAAGCTAGGATTATAAAGAGATGCTGCTGCCTGCTCCTGTACGCCTTGACCTGCAGCTGCTAAAGCAAGCTGATTTCCTCTTGTATGATGAAAAATAAATCCCGGAACCCAAGGCTGTTTTTGTGTCATAACAGCACCTTTTTCCGTTAAATGGTCTCTCAGCTTTAAAATTAAATCCATTGGCGAAAGCATTTTTCCTGTTCCGGTAGCCGGACACATATTTGTACATCGTCCACACTCTACACATGCATACAGGTCAATTAGCTGATATTGAGTAAAATCTTCAATTTTTCCGACACCGAAGGATTCCTGCGACTCATCTTCAAAGTTGATCTTGGATAATTTACCAGGATTAGATAATCGATGAAAGTAAACATTCGCAGGTCCTGCAATTAAGTGAGCATGTTTTGATTGCGGTACATACACTAAGAAAGATAAAAGGAAAATGGTATGAATCCACCAAGCAATATAAAAGCCAACAATGGCTCCCGTTTCACCCAACCATCCAAATGCACCAGCAATGAGAGATGCAACAGGTTCAGCCATGGAAGCTTCATGACCATGCCAAATCATAGACATTCCATTACCAAATAATACGGAAAGCATCAATCCGCCGATAAATATAAGGACAAGTCCAGACTTAAAGCCCCTTTTCAAACGAACTAGCTTTTCGATGTAGCGACGATGAAATGCCCAAACGACCGCAACCAAAATAATGAGCGAAACAATTTCCTGAAAGAAAGTGAAGCCAGGATATAAAGGTCCAAGCGGAAAATGTGCTCCTGGTTTAATACCTTTCAAAATGAAATCAATCGCGCCAAGCTGAACCAGAATAAATCCGTAGAAAAACATGACGTGAATTACGCCGCTCTTCTTATCCTTCAACAGCTTTTTTTGCCCAAACACGTTCACCCATACCATGTCTAAACGTTCTTTTACCTTGTTGTCAAATTCCACTTTTTTGCCCAGTTTGATGTATTGAATCCTTGTTCGAATCAAATATACAAACAAGCTGACAGCGTAAGCAGTTACAAGTAAGAATGCAATCAAATTAATCCAAAGTAACCCTGTCATTCTATAAACTCCTTTCTTTGAGAAAGCATTAAAAAAAATTACACAAAAATTATATTTATTCAGAAATTTTATTCTTATTATCATTATATAATGAATGAGCATTCAGTCAACTGTTTCTTTTGAAACAGGATTATGTTTTTACTTTCAGATAAAACGGTTTGATATCGAATATTTGAGACAGAATAAAAGAATCAAATTGTACCGCTGTTTACGAAGAGAGGGTCTAGAGTGAAAGTAATCTTCATCATTGCCGGAATCGCTGCTATTTTATCCATTTGGCTCATAATGGACTATAAACTCGGAAGAAAAAAACATTTGGCCGGGCTCAAAGAAAAAGATTATCCGCTGAGGAAGAGCAATATTCAGCTTTTTTCTAACGGAAATCCTCTTTTTTCAGACATGTTTGCAGAAATTCGTTCTGCTAAGCAGCATATCCATATTTTATTTTACATTGTAAAGAATGACCAATTCAGTAAAGACTTTTTCAGCTTGCTTAAACAAAAAGCAAAGGAAGGCGTCGAAGTAAAACTTTTACTCGATTGGGTGGGGAGCAACAAAGTAAAAAGGAGCATGGTTAAGGATTTAATCGCAAACGGTGCACACTTCTCTTTTTGTCAGGTTCCTAGGCCCCCCTTTTTGTTTTATTCATTTCAAGAAAGGAATCATCGGAAGATTACGGTTATTGACGGAAAGATCGGATACCTTGGCGGCTTCAATATCGGAAAAGAATATATCGACCAAGATCCCAAATTAAGTCCTTGGCGTGATTATCACCTAAAAATTTTGGGAGAAGGTGTCCGTGATTTGCAAGAAGAGTTTTTATTAGATTGGCAACAGGCAACGGACTCTAAAGAAATGCATCATGAAAAATATTATCCCCCCCTTTTTCAAGGGGATAGCGAGCATCAACTAAAGCCTACTGAAGGTGTGTTTTTAGAAGAAATATATAGCGAGATCCTTGGGAGAGCAAAAAGGGCAGTCGTGATCGGAACACCCTATTTTATTCCAAGTGATCGCATTTTCGAATTACTCCGTAGCTTACTCAGGAAAAAAATTCAAATTACGGTCATTGTTCCTTTTCATTCTGACCATCCCCTTGTTAAAGAAGCATCTTTTAAGTATTTTCGTATTCTTATTCAAGAAGGAGCGAAAATCTATCAATATCAAAAAGGATTTTACCATGCTAAATTTATCCTAATAGATGATGAAATCTTGGATATTGGAACTGCAAACTTTGATAAGAGAAGCTTTTTTCTCAATCATGAGATGAATTGCTATATATATGACAAAAAATGCATCAAACAAATGAGAAAAGAATTGGAACAGGATTTGGAAAACTGCCTCCCCCTAACACTTCAAGACTTGAACAAGCCAAATCCTTGGCGGGATCTAAAGGAAAGGGTCGCGGCACTGGTATCCACTTTTCTGTGAAATGGGGGATCTGGGGTAGCACCAATTCGTTTTGAATTTGGATTGCTTTCATCAATTGTGGGATTGCTACATCCAGGAAGGTTTTGTATAATCCCGCGCGTTTCCAATATAATCCCGCCAGTTTTCTAATAATTCCCGCCGGTTTCGGGAAGAATTCCGCCGATTATTGCAATAACCCCGCAAACGTTACTTTTTACACTTCTAAAAAGGCGAAGGAGCTGGAACTAGGCGTGAAATATACTTTGCCTACAATATTAAAAGGGCTTTCTCCGTGAAGAGAAGCCCCTTTTTAATCTATTACATTTTTTCAGGTGCTGAAACACCGATTAAAGCTAACGCGTTTTTCAACGTAATCTGAACAGACTTGATTAGAGCGAGACGAGCCTTGCTGCGCTCTACATTGTCGATATCTAACACTTTTTCTGCATTATAGAAGCTATGGAAAGAAGATGCCAAATCAAAAATATAGTTTGTGATGCGATGCGGCAAACGTTTTTCAGCTGCTTCCACTATTGCTTGCGGGAATTCGCCAAGCTTTTTCAATACTTCCATTTCTTTTTCAGCAGAAATTTGTGTTAAATCTAAATTTCCTTCATAGGATAAGCCCTGCTCTTCTCCTTGGCGCAGGATACTGCAAATACGAGCATGTGCATATTGAGCATAGAAAACTGGGTTTTCGTTTGATTGGGAAACTGCTAGATCAAGGTCAAAGTCCATGTGAGTATCTGCACTTCTCATGGCAAAGAAATAACGTGTAGCGTCTAATCCCACTTCTTCAATAAGATCGCGCATTGTAACTGCTTTACCTGTACGCTTGCTCATTTTCATTTTTTCACCATTTTTATAAAGGTGAACAAGCTGAATAATTTCGACCTCAAGCTGGTCACGATCGTATCCTAAAGCCTCAATGGCTGCTTTCATACGTGGAATATAACCGTGATGATCCGCTCCCCAGATGTTAATGATTTTTTCAAAGCCACGCTCTAATTTGTCGCGGTGATAGGCAATATCCGGAGTTAAATACGTATAAGAGCCATCTTGTTTAATTAAAACACGGTCTTTATCGTCCCCAAGTGCAGTTGAACGGAACCAGGTCGCTCCATCCTTTTCATAAATATGTCCGCGCTCTTTCAATATTTCTAGCGTTTCATCAATTTTTCCGTTTTGATAAAGGGAGGTTTCCGAATACCACACATCAAAGCCTACGCGGAAATTCTCTAAATCCTTTTTCAGCTTTTCCATTTCATATTTTAAACCGTACTCACGGAAAAACTCGAAGCGTTCTTTCTCATCAACATTGACAAACTTATCACCAAATTCTTCTGCCAATGCCTTACCAATTCCGATGATGTCTTCACCGTAATAACCATCTGCTGGCATGTCTTTTTCAAGACCTAATGCTTGAAAATAACGTGCTTCAACAGATAAAGCAAGGTTATTAATTTGGTTTCCTGCATCATTAATGTAGTATTCTCTTGTCACATCATAACCTGCTTTTTCGAGAATATTACATAACGAATCACCAACTGCTGCACCACGAGCATGCCCTAAATGAAGGTCTCCGGTCGGATTGGCTGAAACAAACTCAACTTGGATTTTTTGACCATTGCCAAATGTACTCTCCCCGTACTTTTCCCCTGCTTCAAGAATTGTCGGAATGAGCTCCGTTAAATAGCTGTTATCCATATAAAAATTGATAAAGCCAGGTCCGGCAATTTCAATTTTTTCAATAGAAGCTTTGGAGCGATCAAAGTTCTCAACAATTGCATCCGCAATCATGCGTGGAGCTTTTTTCGCGACTCTTGCTAGCTGCATGGCCATATTTGTAGAATAATCTCCATGTGCTTTATCCTTTGGTGTTTCTAGGATGACATTCGGGATTTGCTCTTCTGTAGCTAAGTTAGCTTTTAGTACGGCCTCTTTTATCTCCTGCTTTAATTTTTCCTGCACTTGTGCTGAAATGTTCATTGAATGTTTTCCTCCTTATAGCCAATTGTCATTTCATACCGACCGATTTCATTTCCTTGAATCGCCAATTCATAAATTAGAATAATCTTACCTTCTTTTGTATGATTATTCCATGAATACTCCATTTTTTTCGTCAATGTGTTCATATTCAAAGCGCCGTACGGACTTTCATACACTCCTATAGTGTGTGCATCACGTATGAAGCGTTGTCTCATTTTAATGGCACCGCTTCTCATAATGAAAGCTTCTTCATCCGTCCATTTTACGGTCGTTTGTACCTTTTGGTGATCCTCCTGGACCTCTTCGTATTGCAGGTAAAGTGTATTTCCTTTAAGCTGCGAGGTTCCGAATGTCAGAAATTCATACGTTTCCGTATCCTCTCCGGTTGTGATTGTAGTTTTTAAATGAACCTTCACATTCTTTTTTTCTGACAATGATTACACATCCTTGTATTCCCTCTTATCGCTTTCATTAGTATAAATATTCTGTTGGGAAGTTTCAACATTGTACGGAGGATTTCACTGAATAGATTATCTTTTTGTAAGAGTTTGGTGAAAATTACTATACTTACACTAATTACCCTTTGTTTATGTAGAAAGAATGGGGAAAAAGCCCGGATAAACTTATCCGAGCTTAATGATCATAACACTTATCCCGCATTAACGGGCAGTAAAACCCCACTGATGGAAGCTTTACTTTATCGTTTTTGTACCCATCCGAGAATCATTTCACGGATCAGTTTGCTTGCTGTATTGGCTGTTTGTTCTGAAACATCATAAATTGGTGCTACTTCAACTAGATCGCAGCCGACAACACGTACATCGGATTTTGCGATTTCGTGGATAGAAGCCAACAGCTCTTTGGATGTAATGCCTCCAGCATCAACTGTTCCCGTTCCCGGTGCATGTGCAGGATCTAAAACGTCAATATCAATCGTTACGTATACAGGACGTCCAGCAAGCTTAGGCAAGATTTCTTTTAACGGCTCCAGTACTTCAAATTTGGAAATATGCATGCCGTTTTCCTTCGCCCATTGGAACTCTTCCTTCATACCGGAACGGATTCCAAAAGAGTAGACGTTTTCTGGTCCAATATGCTCCGCTATTTTGCGAATTGGAGTTGAATGGGACAGAGGCTCTCCTTCATAATGCTCACGAAGATCTGTATGAGCATCCATGTGGATGATGGCTAAGTCCGGATACTTTTTCGCTACTGCCTTCATGACTGGCCAAGATACAAGATGCTCACCGCCCATTCCAATCGGGAACTTGCCTGCTTCCAATACCTTATCCACAAATTCTTCAATCATATCCAGGCTTCTTTGGGCATTGCCAAAAGGAAGCGGGATGTCCCCTGCATCAAAATATTTTACTTCTTCTAGTTCACGGTCTAAATATGGGCTGTATTCTTCAAGACCGATGGAAACCTCACGAATGCGAGTCGGACCGAATCGAGAGCCGGGACGATAGCTTACCGTCCAATCCATTGGCATACCGTATAAAACAGCTTCAGATTCCTCAAAATTAGGATGGCTTTTGATAAAAACATTACCAGAATAAGCCTCATCAAAACGCATACTTTCATCCTCCTCTTAAATAGCGGTCAAGAGAGACCCATAAAAGAACCAGTCACTGACAAATGAGCCTCTTTTTCTTCAACCGCAAATATTTTCATTACTTCGTTAAATCTCCAACAAACTTAGGCAGAACAAATGCCGCTTTGTGAAGCTCCTTCGTATAATACTTCGTGTCGATATCATGGAAACGGTCTTCGCTTACTTCTAATGGATCATATTTTTTAGAACCAAGCGTGAAGCACCACATGCCACTTGGATACGTTGGAATATTCGCAATGTAAAGACGTGTAATTGGGAAGATTTCTTTTACATCCTTTTGAACCTGACGAATCAAGTCAGCCTTGAACCAAGGGTTGTCAGATTGTGCAACAAAAATTCCGTCCTCTTTTAACGCTTTTGAGATTCCAGCATAGAATCCTTTTGTAAATAGATTAACTGCTGGACCAACCGGCTCTGTTGAATCTACCATAATCACGTCATACTGGTTTTCCGCTTGTGCGATGTGCATGAATCCGTCATCCACTTTCACTTCTACACGCTCATCATCAAGCATACCTGCAATAGCAGGAAGATATTTTTTAGAATACTCGATTACTTTGCCATCAATTTCTACAAGTGTAGCTTTTTTAACGCTAGGATGCTTTAATACTTCACGGATTACCCCACCGTCTCCTCCACCTACTACTAGCACGTGCTCAGGGTTAGGGTGAGTAAATAAAGGAACGTGCGCCACCATTTCATGATAGACAAACTCATCCTTATCAGAAGTCATAACCATGCCGTCTAAAAGCAGCATGTTCCCCCACTCGGCTGTTTCGACCATATCCAATTTTTGAAAATCAGTCTGTTCTGTATGTAAAGTTTTATTCACTTTCATTGTGATTCCAAAGTTTTCAGTTTGTTTCTCAGTAAACCATAATCCCATTCTTGTCGCTTCCTTTCATAATAGAGTCATTATTGTACGCTAAGGATCGTTATTTCATCCTATCCTACCATTTTTAACGTTCCCTAACATGGATATTACAAACATGTAAAAGCTTAAAATTTCATGTAAAAAAACTCGGTCCATTCCTTTCCATTCAGAAAGGTGTACCGGGTTTTTGTTTACGTTTTTAGTTAAAGAAAGCATAACTTTCTTCATTCTGGCGCTTTCCGCTTTTCTTTTTTTAAGCACAGGAAAAGTATAGAACAATTCAAAAAAAATGCAAGAAAAAATTTTGTTTTGAACTGAAGATGTTTAAAACTCCCTTATTTTTTTCATACTGAATAGTAATTTGGTTTAAAGAGGTGAGGGCAATGGAACTGATGACAGGACAACGTTTTAAAAATACAGCAAAGTATATAAGAGCAGGGATCCTATTTTTCTTGCTTAGTTTCATTGTTGTCTTATTGCTTTACGGTTCTGTCCTCTTATACGCAAAAATTCTTGGTGCACCACCGCTAGCGGTGCCACAGTCCTCCCTATATTATAGCGACGACGGTTCAATAATTGGAGAGACCCATAACGGAGAAAAAAGATATTGGGTAAAGCTTGATGATATATCTCCTTATTTAATTGATGCTGTAATCGCTGTTGAAGACCGGCAATTTTATTCTCATAGCGGCTTTGATTTTAAACGGATTGCCGGAGCCATACTAGCGGATATTAAAGCTATGGCTAAGGTGCAAGGTGCCAGCACAATCACACAGCAATACGCACGTAATTTGTTTCTAGAGCATGACAAAACATGGAAGCGAAAACTCGACGAAGCTCTCTATACAATACGGATTGAAATGAACTACTCAAAGGATCAAATTTTAGAAGGTTATTTAAACACGATTTATTATGGGCACGGGGCATATGGTGTACAAGCTGCCAGTCAATATTACTTCGGTAAAGATGCTAAGGAATTAAGCTTAAGTGAAGCCACTATACTAGCTGGCATTCCAAAAGGTCCTTCGCATTATTCTCCATTCGTTTCTTTAGAGAACGCTAAAAGGAGACAAAAGATTGTTCTTCAATCCATGAAGGCAGTGGGAGCTATTTCTGAAGAAGAGGTATTCGCTGCATCCAAAGCCATCCTTTCTTTAAACGGGAAACATCTACATGTTGAGAATCATATTGCCCCTTATTTTCAAGATGCGGTTAAACAAGCCTTAAAAAGAGATTTACATATAGATGATCGTACAATTGAACTAGGTGGTTTAAAAATTTATACGACATTAGACTTGGATTATCAGAGGATCGCTGAAGATACGCTCAACCATGTCATTTCGAATCATTCCGATATCCAGGGTGCCATGGTTGCGATGAATCCAAAAACGGGGGAAGTCAAAGCGCTTATTGGGGGTAGGGATTACGAAAAAAGCTCTTTTAATCGAGCGACTCAGGCGGTTCGTCAGCCAGGCTCTACCATTAAGCCTTTTCTTTATTATGCTGCCCTTGAGCATGGCTTTACACCATCTTCAACGTTAAGAAGTGAAGCAACCACCTTTCAATTTGACGACGGAAGAGCCTCATACTCTCCTAATAACTTTAATCATCAATATGCCAATGATGATATTACAATGACCCAGGCCATCGCTGTTTCTGACAATATTTATGCGGTCAAGACGCATTTGTTTTTGGGTGAGGAAACATTAGCGGAAATGGTTGAAAAATTCGGCATCACAACAAAAATGAGTCATCTTCCTTCTTTGGCACTTGGAACATCAGGCGTTCGAGTGATCGATATGGTGAATGCTTATGGAATGCTTGCTAATAACGGGAAGAAAATTCGTCCGGTTTTTATTAAAAGAGTAGAAAATCATAAGGGTGAAGTTATTTTTGAACATCGTTCAGAAAGGGAGCAGATATTAGATCCGGACCATACCTTTGTGTTGACGAGCATGCTTACCAGTATTTTCGATAAAAGACTCAGCAGCTATGCTGCCGTTACAGGTACTGCGATTATTCCTGAACTGACGAGGCAATATGCCGGTAAATCCGGAACTACGAAGTCGGACAGCTGGATGATCGGCTACACACCTCAGGTTGTGACAGGAGTATGGGTTGGCTACGATCATTCCCAAACGATTGATAAACCTGCAGAAAAACTGTATGCCAAAAAAATATGGGCAAGGTTTATGGAAAAAAGTCTACAGGATTCAAGCTTTAAAACGTTTAGACCAACCTCTAATGTGGTTGGGGTATATGTAAATCCTTTTAACGGAAAATTAGCTACTGAGAATTGCCCAGTTTCTCGCCTTACCTATTTTGTAAAAGGTACAGAACCAACTGAAGTTTGCATGGAGCATATAGAAAACGAAGACAAAGGTACTCGTGAGGAATCGAAAAAACCACAAAAGAAGCCTTGGTATCGAATTTTTTGGGGGCAATAAAAGAAAAACCTCGAAGCTAAATTGGCAGCTTCGAGGTTTTTCGTGTCCTAGTTTTACAGCGGTTGCACGCTGTAAATAAGTTTACTGATTTTAAAGCTTTTCTACAAGTCCTATGTTTTTATTTATAGAATTTTCACAGTTTCGACAAATATTTCTCACATTCTTAAAGGAGAAATTATTTTTCAATCATGTTTCCTTATTAAGAAAGCTGCTTTTTTAATTCGTCTGACGATCTTTCCCACATACCGGCATCATGTTTAACAAGGAACTCTTTTAAAACATTTTTTGACTTAGCATCCATGTGATCGACCATGATCTTTCGCTTTAGTGCCTTATCCAGCTTATTTACGTGCTCAGGAAGCGATTTGTAACCTCTCCGGATTTCCCTATCGACCGTCATTTCACATGCGGTAACGCCGGCATAATAGGGACCTTCCGCTCTCCGTTCAATAGCAACCCAAACGAGCCAATAAGGCTTCCCATTTGGCACTTCTTCTTTGTTTGGCAAAAACTTAATCCCTTTTTCTACAGCACTTCTTGCATGCATCGCTCCGACATCTACAACAGCTTCTCCTGCTTCCACATCAATAATAACAGGAGACACATTTTCTAAGCTTAGTGCACCAACACCAAATCCGCCATGGCCATCGGTGGAATCATTTTTGATGATATTGAACTCTATTTTCTTTTTTGGTTGTCCGTCCATTTTCCAGCACCCTTTCCAATTATAAGAACAAGTTATAGAAAAATTCATTTAAACCGCTCATCACAAACGGAATCACCGTATTAAAGATTGGTTGAATCGTATAATGATCCAGCGGAGTAAGTACAAGAATCAAGAAAATTAGCGCTCCGTATTGCTCGAATTGGGTCATTTTTGCCCGCAAATGAACGGGAGCTAAATCTTCTATAATACGATACCCATCTAGAGGCGGAAACGGTAATAGATTAAAAACAAAAAGTAAAATATTTAAATGAATGATTGTATTAAGCAGGTTTGGAATAAATTCAAATGAATCCATCCCTACTCCAAGACCAAGAAGGCCGTACCATACAATGAAGCCGATTATGGCAATAAGCAAGTTGCTTAATGGACCGGCTACAGATACTAATATACCTGCCAGGCGTGGATTTTTAAAATGAGAACGATTGACGGGAACAGGTCTTGCCCAGCCGAATCCTGCAATTAAAATTAAAATCGTTCCAATAGGATCTATATGTTCAATTGGATTTAAAGTAAGTCTTCCTTGATTTTTGGCTGTTGGATCTCCAAATTTATAGGCTACATAAGCATGTGCAAATTCATGTATGGTAAAAGCGATAAGCAGCGCAATAATAACATATGGCAATTCCTCTAATGAGAATCTTAAAACACTTGATAAAAAGTCCAAAAACTCCACCTCAATTCTATATTCATACATAGTATACATGAATCTTCCTTCAAAGTTTAGCAGAGTCCTCTTCACATTTCTTTTCCTACAGCTATACCGCTTGATTTTCCATTCACGATGTGAAAAACTACAAGCATAGGATATGAAAGGAGGAGAAAATACATGCCTTACGTAACTGTAAAAATGTTAGAAGGCCGTACAGAAGAACAGAAGAAAGCTTTAGTTGAAAAGGTAACGGAAGCTGTTGCTGAAACTTCTGGCGCTCCAAAAGAAAACATCGTCGTTTTCATTGAGGAAATGTCAAAAAACCACTACGCTGTAGCCGGTAAACGACTAAGCGATCAATAACTTTACATAGTAACCAAAAAGGGTGACTTCAAATTGCCTGGAACCCGCTTACGCCTAAAATAGGCTAAAGGGGCTTGGTTCTTGGTCTTGAGTCACCCTCTTCATTATTTTATTGCAATCCTGCCATACCTTTTAACCGATCAATATAAGCATACGCTTCGGTAATTTCTTCTGTTGTGTATTTTTGCTTGCTTTTTAAGGTGAAAATCTTTTCTTCCACTTCTTCACGCTGAAGGTTCTCGAAATATAGAATGGTGGAAACAAGCTCTAAAAATCTTGCATTTTGTTCGTTCATATCCGATAAGCAAGCCTCTAAATTATGCATGTCCAACTTTTGTAGCTGAAGAAATTCCTTACCGGATTCCGTCAAAGAATAACAATATTGATGATACCCATTCTTTTTTTCCTTCGATTCATTCAAGTAGCCCATGTTGCACAGCTCTTCTATTCTCAGGGTTAGTTCCTCTGAATACGGTCCATAAAAATGAAATTGAAATTTTTCCTGAAAAGGAAACGATATTTTCTTCGCGATATAAATCATTTTTTGCAGCTTTTTTCTACCAGCAATTTCCCCAACAGCCGCAATGGCATAAATAATTTTTGCGTGGTCTTTAAACAAGACACGTCACTCCTTATCAGTAATTAGAAAAGCGTCCGAAGCTCAGTCCAGCTCAAGCAGCTTACGAATTTGTCTTTTAATGTTCTTTTTCGACGTTTCATCTCGTAAAAAATCTTCCGGGAAATAGAGCTTGTGGTCCGTTCTTCTTTTACCTGAAATAGCATCAACAATTTCCGATTCCCTAGAAAGCTCTCTAATGTCTCCATTACTCTTAAGTAGATGGATCGGTAACCTTTCCTCTTCTTCACCTGGACGATAAAAATCATAGGGAAGGTCTGAGGATGAATCTACGACCAAATAATATTCAGGATCAATTCCTGCCTTAATAAAGAGCTTATTGAGCTCGACAAGCTTGCTCATCCCCTGGTTAGAAGGTTGAAACTCAATATATTTAAAAAGATTACGATTGACAAAACGGCTGCATAAATCACTTAATATAGTATCCTCTTCATCTTCCCACTGCTGAAAATAATAGAGCATAACCGCTTCATCCAGCTTTAAATAATCAGCTAAAGATATTTTGCCAGCAAACAACGTGTAAAAATGAACCGGATCCTGTTTAAAACGATATCCCTGTTTGTACAAATGCTTAGCCCGATGAAGAATTTTTGATAATATGACCTCTGCGCTTCTCGTAACCGGATGGAAATAGACTTGCCAATACATCTGATAGCGACTCATTATGTAGTCTTCTACCGCATGCATCCCGCTGCTCTTGATCACAACTTGATCTTCTCTCGGACGCATTACTCTCAAAATTCTTTCCATATCAAAATGACCATAGCTTACACCTGTAAAATAAGCATCCCGTTGAAGATAGTCCATACGATCGGCATCAATTTGGCTTGAAATCAAGCTAACCACAAGTTTATCTTCATATGTTTTACCAATCACTTCTGCCACTTTCTTCGGAAAACCGGGTTCTACCTTCTGAAGCACTTTATTGACTTGGGTATCTCCTAGAATAATTTCTTTCGTAAAATCCTCATGGTCTAAATCAAAAACTTTTTCAAAAGAGTGAGAGAATGGACCATGCCCGAGATCGTGAAGTAGCGCGGCACATAGGGATAAAAGACGTTGGTCTTCGTTCCATTCAGGCCGTCCTGCAAAAACATCGTCTATAATTCGACGTACAATTTCGTATACACCTAAGGAATGATTCAAACGGCTATGCTCGGCTCCGTGAAATGTCAAAAAAGTTGTCCCCAGCTGCCGAATCCTTCGTAAGCGCTGAAATTCCTTTGTTCCGATCAAATCCCAGATCACCCTGTCCCTTACATGTACATAGCGGTGAACGGGGTCTTTAAATACCTTTTCTTCACTAAGTTTTTCAGTAGAATATCCCATCGGCTACCCTCATTTTTTAGCATATATATCTTTATTTAAGTCATTGCGATAACGTCTCAACCTGTAAACTAGTATGCTTTTATTATAGCTCTTTTATCAATAAAAGATAAGGAAAGAATAAGAATTTTATGGAAATTCATACATCACTCAAGTCCAAAGCATAAAAAGGATATTCGTTCCTCGGAAAAAAAATCACCTTTCACAATATGGTGTAAGGCGATTGAATCATGATTATTTGATTTTTTTCTTTACCTTTTCAATGAGCTCGTCCTCTGTCGGAGCTGATACTGGACGATTATTTACAAAGGCGAAGGATTTTTTTCTACCTGGTCCACAATAAGATTGACAACCGATCTCAATCGTTGCGTCGGGATCAAGGTTTTTCAGCTTCGGAATGAGCGTTTTGATATTTGTAGCCTGACAATCATCGCAAATACGAAACTCATTAGCCATCCCTATTCACTCATCCTTTCTTTATAAGATGTGAGTATATTAAAATAATCGATTAAATGACGATTTATGGTAAAGGGATTTTTTAATTAAAAAGAACGTACATTTCTAAACAGCTAAAGGGTATTTTACAGTTTCTTCTTTATAATTTCAACCTGTAACTATTAACATTTTTCCCATTCCGGCAAGAATCAAGCCTATCTAAATATATTTTATAGTTCAGATTAAAAAACAGAGTTCGAACCATCCCCTAATCCAAAAGCTTCCTAATTCCTACAAAAAAACTAGTTTCCTTGTATAAAAATTTACTAATCTGTCCAAAATGTAACTAGAAATTGAAAAAACATCATTCTATACCCATTTTTGATGACTTCTTTGAATTTTATAGATTGAGTTTTAAGAGAAAGGATGAAAAATATGAAAGTACGTCAAGATGCTTGGACAGAAGAAGATGATTTACTTTTAGCCGAAACCGTGCTGCGTCATGTGAGAGAAGGCAGCACTCAGCTAAATGCATTTGAGGAAGTGGGAGATAAGCTAAATCGAACATCAGCAGCCTGTGGTTTCCGATGGAACGCAGTCGTTCGCCACAATTATGAAAAGGCACTTCAGCTGGCTAAAAAGCAAAGAAAACAGCGTCAAAGAATGCTTGGAAAAGACCAGGGAGGCAAGAAGAAGCTCCTGTATACACCTCCATCACCGACTTCTATGGAAGTTGGCCTACTTCCGGAGCCGAAAGAACTGACAGCCTATTCCCAAGACGAACTTAACCAAACAGCTGAGGATGTAGTCATAAAAAATGAGAAAATCCCTACTTACTCAAGTGAAAGTGCAGCCAGTGTTTCTTATACGAGCGAGTCTCTTCATTTAGATACGGTCATTACCTACCTGCAAACTTTAAATACTCAACAGCTTCATTCAGAAGTACTAAAAACAGAGAACGAAAGATTAAAGCTGGAAATAAAAGAATTGAAGAAGCGTAATCAAGAGTTAGAAAATAAGATTGAACATCTAGAACAAAATTCAGAGGTCATCCAAGAGGATTACGAAACACTTATGAAAATCATGAATCGTGCTCGTAAACTGGTTCTTCTCGAAGAAGACGAGAGACCTACTACTAAATTTAAAATGGACCGCAACGGAAATTTAGAAAAACTAGCAGAATAATAAATAATATTGGAGAACAGGTTGGCAACTTACTACTCGTTTTTATATTTTTAGTAGGTTGATTCTAACAATGAATAGAGGGTAACCCATTTGTAACTCGTACTCTTCTATAAGAAGAGATGGGAAAGCTTGGGTTGCCCTCTATTCATAGACCCCAATCATTTTTTCATTCCGTTCTTGTATTCTTTTAAGATATCCCTCATAGAGAGTGATTTCTTGCTCGCTTAGTTGGGTTGCAAATATTTTTCGACTGTGATTTTTAAGTGTTTTTAACAGTCGAAGCATCATGTCCTGCACAGTAAGCGAAGTACCTAAAAGCTCGCTTAATGAAGCCATTACTTCTGGGATGATGACAGGATATTGAAATTTCGTGTCTTTAGATCCTTTGGCCAGCTGGTAAAAATCACGTATGATCGCAGCACGCTCAGAACCACTCCCACTTACACATAAATAAATTTGCACAGCTACCCCATTCCGGATTCTTCGCTGAGAAATCCCGGCAAATTTTTTTCCATCGATGCTTAGATCATAGCTGCCCGGACAATAGGAACCAACAATTTCTCTCGCTTCAATATTTGAGTCAAAATCCGATAGCATATCGCGGACTAGATCATACATTGCATCATATCCTCGATTAATGTCTATACTCTTTGTCTTTTCAGGGAAAACCAGTGAGATGTTTAGCACGCCTTCGTCTAAGACAACTGCTAGCCCGCCAGAATTTCTAACAATCACATCAAACCCTAGCTCTTTTAAAAAAGAAATCCCTTCTTTTATAAAAGGCAGGCGCGTATCTTGAATACCCAATACAATGGTATTATGATGAACCCATGCTCTTGCAACAGCTGGGGTAAGCCCGGCACCGGCTGAGTGGCATAGGGTATCATCTGTAGCAAATGACTGAAGGGCTGAAAAAAATGGCCCCATGGAAGATTGATCAATGACCCTCCATTCAGGTTGGTCCAATAATGTCGTAACTCCGATCATACAGCTTTCTCCTTTTGTTTAACATACCTCGCTCATTATAGCATATACTTTCTTTTTCTTTTTAAAAAAGAAGCATCCTGCATTATCTGTACAGGATGCCGATCGTTGTTATTACTGCTGAAGAGCTTGCGCTGCTGTGATGATTGCAAGCTTATACACATCTTCCTCATTGCATCCGCGTGATAAGTCATTAACCGGGCGATTTAATCCTTGTAAAATTGGACCGACCGCTTCGAAATTACCTAAGCGCTGTGCAATTTTGTAGCCGATATTTCCTGCCTCTAAGCTAGGGAATACAAAAACATTTGCGTCACCTTGGATTGGTGAATCTGGAGCTTTTTTCTTTGCAACAGATGGAACAAACGCTGCATCAAATTGGAACTCTCCATCAAGCACCAACTGTGGGTCACGCTGCTTAGCAATTTCTACTGCAGCAGAAACCTTTTCTGTTTCAGGAGATTTAGCAGAGCCTTTTGTTGAAAAGCTTAACATTGCCACTCTTGGTTCAATATTAAACATTTTAGCTGTTTTTGCACTTTCAAGGGCAATTTCAGCAAGGTCTTGGCTGTCAGGTGCAATATTGATTGCACAATCTGCAAAAACATATTTCTCATCACCGCGCACCATAATAAACACGCCTGAAGTTTTCCTTACGCCTTCTTTCGTTTTGATAATTTGTAAGGCAGGGCGCACTGTATCCGCTGTCGAATGGGCAGCTCCGCTAACTAGACCATCTGCTTTGTTAACATATACTAACATAGTGCCGAAATAGTTCTCATCAAGCAGAATTTTTCTTGCATCCTCTTCTGATACCTTCCCTTTTCGACGCTCAACAAAAGCTGCAACCAATTCATCCATCATCGGGAAGTTTTGTGGATCATAAATTTCTGCAGCTTCTAAAGAAACGCCGTGTTGATCAGCAAGCTTTTGAATTTCTTCTTTATTCCCAACTAAAATAGGGGTTACTAATTTCTCAGCAGCCAGTCTTCCTGCTGCTTTTAATATTCTCTCATCCGTACCTTCAGGAAATACGATTTTCAAATTGCGTCCTGAAACCTTTTCTTTCAATACAGAAAATAAATCACTCACAACAAAATCCTCCTTATTTACTCTCTTCCTTAGGATACTCCTATCAAAAAAAAAATTCTATTTATCAAGATATTGAAAACGTTTACATTATTAATGTTCTTTTATTCTGAAATATTAATAAATTAAACCCTACTTCAATTTAATCATTTCCTATTTCCTCAGAATTAAACCTACTGCTATGGGTTCATCTATCTCTTCCAATAATTCAAAACAATCTCACAAATTTAGTGCTTCTCTTTCTATTATTTTTCTAAAACTGTGGTATAGTATTGATGAATAGAAAAAGGACCGGGCTACACCTACTCTTTGTCCGGCATCCGAGGAAAAAGTTTTTTAAAAATACATATATTATAGGAGTGATCATAATGAGCGAAGCAGCACAAACTCTTGATGGCTGGTATTGCCTGCATGACTTCCGTGCAATGGATTGGACAGCATGGAAAATGCTTTCAAGTGATGAGCGTCAATTAGCGATTTCCGAATTTTTAGGGTTAGTTGAAAAATGGAATAAAACACAAGAGAAAAAAGAAGGCAGCCATGCTCTCTATACCATTGTTGGTCAAAAAGCAGATTTCATGATGATGTTTGTTCGTCCAACAATGGAAGAGCTAAATGAAATCGAAACGGAATTCAACAAGTCAAAGCTTGCTGAATATACAATTCCTACACACTCTTATGTGTCAGTGGTAGAATTAAGCAACTATCTCCCAGCTGATGAAGATCCATATCAAAACCCAGAAATCCTATCACGACTTTATCCAATCCTTCCAAAAGCAAAGCATGTTTGCTTTTACCCAATGGACAAGCGTCGCCAAGGTAATGATAACTGGTATATGCTCCCGATGGAAGAACGCCGCCGCTTGATGCGTTCCCATGGCATGATCGGTCGCCAATACGCAGGAAAAGTAAAACAAATCATCACTGGTTCTGTTGGCTTTGATGATTACGAATGGGGAGTCACTTTATTCTCTGACGACGTCCTACAATTTAAAAAGCTTGTTTACGAAATGCGTTTTGACGAAGTAAGCGCTCGCTACGGCGAATTCGGCTCCTTCTTTGTCGGAAACCTTCTCAAAGAAGAACGTATTCCAGCTTTCTTACACGTATAAAAGAAAAGCGGAATGCGCCTGTTTTAAAAAAACAGCGAAGTAACATTCTTCACTTAAAAAGAAGAGCTGACCAAATGGTCTTTTATACCGACCTTTGAGTCAGCTTTTTTTAGTGGAGTAATCGAATTATTCTGATGAATGATCGAAAATCATCGGAACGATTGAATGATCTCGGTAAGTAATCGAAAGATCCTAAGTATGATTATACCTCTGTATTTGAAAATACCATTCGCTTTTCATGAACTGCCTTTCAGTAATCCGTATGCTCAACCTAACTCCCCTTTTAGTCTTTAGAAAATTTTTCTCGCCTGGAATATTCCTAAAAAAAAACCATACATATTAAATAGTGAAAATCTCTGATTATTAAAGTGAATTTTTTAAGATATGGAGGATTAAGGATGAATCAAAACAACAGCAATCCTTATTTGAATTATGGTTATACTGCCCCTCAGGCCCAATACTACGGGGGAGCGCAGAATCCTCAACAGGAGGCGATGTATCGTCAAATGCAATATTACCAACAACAACAACAGCAACAGACCGCTCAGCCCGGTATGCAGGTTCCTTTTCCGGTAAGTGCACCAACTACTGCTCCACAAATCCCAGGTATGCTGCCTTTAGAACAATCCTATATTGAAAATATCCTTCGATTAAATAAAGGCAAGCTAGCTACAATCTATGCCACCTTTGAAAACAATAGAGAATGGAATGCTAAAATTTTTAAGGGTATTATTGAAGCTGCAGGTCGGGATCATGTTATCCTCAGCGATCCTCAAACCGGAACTCGTTACCTGCTGCCAATGGTTTATGTTGATTATATTACCTTTGATGAAGAAATCGAATATGAATATCCTTTTAACAGCGTCCAGCCGATGGCAACGTATCCACCAAGATAATTTAGAAAAGCGGATAGCGCCTGGTTGGCTCTGACGGGAAAATTCTTCAAATGACAATCATTTTGTCGTAAAAGGTCTTTTCCTAAAAAAGCTGTCACTTATAGAGCTAGAAAAATAGAAAAACACTGCAACTAGCGATGGCTGCAGTGTTTTTTCCATGAATTTTAGTTTAAGCTATGTGAGCCCTAAAAAGAGGTTGTTCTAGGAGTAAATGTATAGCACTAATAGGAAGCTTGAGATTAAAATTAAACGATTTTATTATTTCCCACACATTCTATAAATATTTATATGCTGCAATAATCAAAAGCACCCATGCCGCTAAGAACGAAACGCCCCCGAAAGGCGTAATAGCGCCAAGCACTTTAATTTGCGTTACACTTAAAACATACAAGCTTCCGGAAAATAACAGAATCCCGATGAACATCATCCAACCGGACCAATTAATTAAAGGAACACCATTAAGCTTTCCGGCCAATAGTCCGACAATTAAAAGACCCGTAGCATGCAGCATTTGATAGGTAACCGCTTTTTCCCATGTACCCATGTATTTGTCTGGAAGTTTTCCTTCGAGTATATGTGCACCGAAAGCTCCGAATGACACGGCTAAAAATGCATGTAAAGCTCCAAAAATAATAAATAGCTTCATGTTTTTCTCCTCTCTTAAAAAAGCGGAATTCCGCCCATATTAGCTTGAAAAAAAGGAGTCCATCTTTTTAAAAATCCAACAAAGAGGATCCATTGGCATCTTCTAATTCTAGTGGTTTTTGTTGCAACGACATATTTGTTTGAGAAGGTCTCTGTTCCATTGCCATACTGAGAGGTAAAGAAGCAGGCGACTGCTTCAAGACTGATTTAGATTCATTCTTTTCCCCTGTCACTAACTCACATAATGCCTGTATTGCCATCACATACCCTTTTTTTGCTTCTTCATTAGACGTATTTTTTGCCTTCTGCAACAATTCTTCCATTTTATTGAATAGTTGCTCAGATGAAATATTCACTTGATCACCTCGTACAACGTACATTGTATCATAAGTTCCAAATCCTTACCTATAGCACATCTAATCACAATGGTTTCATTTCTTCTCCTCAAATTTCATACAAGCTTGCCCCGAAGATTGAAAGACGGCTAGTGAAGGCATAGATGCTGTTTTAAATTGAAATGCCCTGCACCCTTTTGGGAACTTCGGATCCCACGTTACGTAAAAGTGAATACATTTCATACAGTTTATTCTTTTATTCTCCATTTTTTCATCCCCATTTCATACCTCTCTTATTCTAACAAAAAGTATGGGCTGGGATTAAATAAATTAATATTGTAGACAAACCTATTTGATTTATGATGAAGAATGCACCTGAATTATTTCTTAGGAAATATTGTTGAAGCTTGTCTTGTAATATTGTCGATGTGAAATGTTTCATGTGAAACATTGTCGAAAATCAGAGAAAGCTCTTGTTAGGGATTTCCCAATTAATCGGGTCCTCGCCAATATTTTTTAGATAATCATTTGTCTTTGAAAATGGCCTGCTTCCAAAGAAACCCGTCCTTGCAGAAAGTGGGCTTGGATGTGGTGATTGGATGACAAAATGCTTTGAAGAGTCGATTAGCTCTAGCTTACTTTGAGCAGGCTTTCCCCAAAGGATAAACACGATCGGCTTTTCTCTTTCGTTCAAAACAGAAATAATCTTATTGGTGAAGATTTCCCACCCTTTTCCTTTATGGGAATGTGCCTGTCCTTTCCGGACTGTCAGCACTGTATTGAGCAGTAATACACCTTGTTTGGCCCAGCTAGTTAAATATCCGTGGTCAGGAATCGGACACCCGATATCGTCATGTAATTCTTTGTATATGTTCTTTAAAGAAGGAGGAATAGCGACTTCCGGCTTTACAGAGAAGCTTAGTCCATGAGCCTGTCCCTCTCCGTGATAGGGATCTTGCCCTAAAATGACAGCTTTCACTTGATCAATATCGGTAAAATGGAGCGCGTTAAAGATATCTTTTCTATCGGGATATACGGTAGTGTCCTCATATTCTTTCATTAAAAACGTTTTGAGGTTTTGAAAATACTCCTTTTCGAACTCTTCCTCAAGATATTTCGCCCAATTGTTGGTCAGTATATTGTTTTTCATTTTTCTCTCCTTTTATATATAACCAAAATAATCTGTGTTTCTATACGTGCGAAAAATTCCCCGATTTAAGCGAAACTTCTCTTGATTTAAGCGAAAATACCTTTGATTTAAGCGAAAACGCCTTTCATTTAAGCGATTCCTCCCTTTATTTAAGCGAAACTTTAGCAACAAGGCAACTGAATCATCTTTTTTAAACGCTCTGAGTATCTAACATATCATTGTTGAGTCAAGTCCTTAATCCATTGTTGCTATAGGATCTCTTTTTTTATTTCATAAATAATATCGAGTAGGAGGGGGTGACTAACCCCCGACCTCTCACACCACCGTACGTACCGTTCGGTATACGGCGGTTCAATTAAGTATGACGTAGAGTCTGATACCTTTCAGTTAGACTTCTTAACCCTCGGTGACTCCAATAGGAGTTGTCGAGGGTTTTATGTAGAATGGGACTGCAGGCAATCCGCCAATATCTCTTGCGTGTATTGCCCCATTCGAATGCTTTATGGCTTGGAACACCTAATCCTCTGAGTTTCCGAATTCTTGTTTTCGGAGTTTTCCATTCTTTCCATAAACACATCCGAAGCCTTCGTCTAATCCATTCATCAAATTCTTTGAACTTACTTGGTGTTTCTGCCAAGGCAAAGTATCCGCACCATCCCATTAAATACTTGTTCAGTTTCTCAATCCTTCTCTCCATTGGATACGGTTTGGATCTTGATGTGATTTCACGAATCTTATCTTTCAATCGTTTCACACTTTCGTTCGCAATCCGTACCTTTGGTGTTTTATTGGATGTGAAGCTGAAACCAAGAAACTTCCGTTTCCAAGGACGGTCTACCGCCGATTTCTCTTTATTTACCTTGAGCTTTAACTCCTTCTCAATAAAGTGGGTAATGGAGTTCATGACACGAACTCCTGCTTTCTTTGTTTTCACGTAGATGTTACAGTCATCCGCATACCGGACAAACTTATGTCCACGTTTCTCCAGCTCCTTATCCAATTCATGAAGCATGATGTTTGATAAAAGTGGACTAAGCGGGCCGCCTTGAGGCG
>NZ_WIAQ01000028.1 GCF_009466385.1 Peribacillus tepidiphilus
ACTTCCTTTATTTAGGGATTTAGTGTCGGTGTGGTAACCTCACTATTACCTAAATTTCAGGGGGTGGCAATTTTTTTGCTCAAAAAGCCCTCTAATATAGGATTTACTAACCTATTTACTATAAAAGTTTTGACAATACGGATTGAAGTCAAGGAGGGTTCTAATGAAAGGTCAACAATCAAATTCTGGTGTTTACATATACGCTGATTTCCGCGATAACCTCATCATTGATAGATATGATCCCATTTTTCAAAACATGAGAGCACAAAAAATTAATCATTTAAGAAGTGAAAACAGCGAGGACGCAATTACTTGGAATGTCTTCCGAACAATGCAACAAATCGACCCCAAGATATGGCTCCCCAGATTATTTCAGATTTCTTTCAATGAACAATTACAACTTAACAGCGATATAGTCAAGGTCATACTTTGGAAATCTATTGAACCACCCAAATCGTTAGAAACAAAGGAAGGACCTTCAGAGGTTGATATCATAATAGAAACTGAAGAGTTCGTATGGTCAATTGAAGCCAAATACAAAAGTGATATCAGTAAGAAAACAACCCATGATCCTAACCGAAACCAAATCATTCGTAATATAGATGTCGGCTCTCACTATGCTAAAAATAAAGACTTTTACTTTTCTCTTCTGATCTTGGATGAACAGTATTCACCCATTGGATTTTCACTTATTGAAAAATATATAAAATCGAAGGATTCAATATTAGATCATCTTCTTCATCGCAAGGGAACTGACCCATTAAACAATGTGAAAGAAATAGGCTTTTTAACTTGGGGAAATATCCGGCGAATTTTAGAAGAATGTGCACAGGTGGTTTCTCGAGATTATGAACGTTACGTTGCAAACCAAGCCATAGAATGGCTGGACCAAAAAGGGATCCTTTAATTCTAATGAAAAGGAGTTCTGGAAATGTCTTTTGATCAATTAGTTCGTTCATTCAAGTTTATATAATTGGCTTGGATACGGAAACCCTAATGGCTCCATTTGGTTCATGGGTATGGAGGAGGGAGGCGTTGAGATCTAGCGTGAAGGAATTGATACTCAAACACTTGAAAGTAGCCTTCAAATAAGGTCTAATTTACCTTGGCAAAATTGGAGTGTGACGAAGGTAGGAGGGATATATATGAGTAAAGCGTGGGTAGTTCGACCTTATCCCCATGGCATCAATAGAATCAAAGAATTTCTAACCAAAAAAGAAAACCAAGATGAAGGGAATGGGATTATTGCTATTGGTTGGCCTAATATTGGTGTTCTATCCAACAAATCAACCAAGGAAGAGATTAAGAAGGTACTATAAACTCACTATACATATTCGGCGCAAGCATTGGGACAAGCGGCTGGTACTATTTTTCGCTTTAAAGAGGAAATGGCCATCGGGGATTATGTCCTAGTACCAGATGGTCGGTTCGTGTATATAGGTAAAGTTGTTTCAGAGTATAAGTATGAGAGTACAGTTGACTCAAGCCAAGAGGGGTATCCTCATCAACGCTGGGTTGAGTGGGTATATGATAAAAGGGCAATTCCGAGAAAAATGTTAACGGGAAGAGTATTTGATTCATTGAAAGGTAAGAAATCATTATTTTTAAAGCATTTTGAAGATATTGAGGAAAATGTTAAGAACAAGCGACACTACTTTTCACAACAAAATGATATTGCAATAAAAGATGAGTACCTGAAAAAACTGCAAAAGGGAGGTTTATTCGGGGTACATTCTAGTAGTTTTGAAGATGTTGTGTGTACAATACTATCCATATATTTTACAGGATTACGTCGTTTGGCAACTACAAGCAGTGACTTAGGGGACACAGATTTATATACTGAACTACCAGGTGATGTAAAAATTTGTGTTCAGGTTAAACATTTCTATCCAAAGGATGGAGATTTAAAAGAGTGGGTTGTTAAGCAACTCGCTGATTCAATGGAAGCAGGGGAGCACGGCATCATTGTTACAAGTGGGACAATAAGTGAAGGGGCAAGAAATGAGGCAGAGCGATATTTAACAAGGAACATAAGAAAATTGGTTTTATAAGTGGGGAAGAATTTGTTGACATACTGTTTGAAAACATAGATCAGTTGCCCGAATCATCATTGTTTTTCTTCGGATTGGCAAAGAAAGTTGTTTTTTTCTAAGACTCATATAGTTATAAGGCAGAATAAGTTGGAGGAGTTAAATATTAAAAGTTTATTATTTCAGTTCGAATCTGTCCTTCAACCATTTTAAAGGAGGATCAAAATGGAAAAAATAGTAGAGGTCGATCAGTTTACAGGTCCGTGCTATAGCGAAGGAATTATTGTTTTCTATCGTAATGGGGAAACTGTTCCTTTTGGGAAAAAGGAGAAGAAAAGTTACGTTTATCACTTCGATATGGAGGATATTGATGAACTGGCATTACAATATCCTGAGTATATTCCAAGTTTTAATAAGAAAATTTACAAGTCAAGGACTACTTGGGGATACGATGTAGAAAAAGGGCTGTGTAAATTAATGATTGAAAATAAATTGTCTTTGTACAGAGATTACCAAGGGGAGAGAATAAAGATATCGTACAGATGGGTTGGTCCTGAGTGGAATCCGTTAACAAGGCCTACTCGGCGAAACTAAACAACAAATATAAAATACATAAAAAATTATTCACCTAACTTCTAAAAGATGTATTCGAGTATTACGATTCATTGGAAAACGAGGAACGATTGAAACGAATCCAAGAATACAAATCTATCCTAAAGGAAGATGACTTGGATCCATCACAACTTAACAGAGGTTTAAAGCAAATCATTCATAAAGTGAAGTACGTTCCAAAATGTGATTACATTACTATAGATATCGCTTTCTTGTAATGTGTGAGATTAAGCCAAGTGGCGGCACTCGGATTTTTTATATCTATATTTTCTATTTTTATCAAGAAAGTGCATAGGATACCGCTTCTGGCATGATTAAAATGATGATCATCCCTCGTGTTATCCACGAAAATAAGGCATCTAAACCTATATGTATGCGATATATATAAAATGTAGAAAACAACATAAGGAGGAGAATGATGAGAGAGTTCCTGATTCAAGGGATAGCAACAGTTCGTTTCAATTCAAACATCCCGTCATTTAACATCGAAGAGATGCGCAAGGGCAGAGACGAACAAGAAGCACTCGCTTCCTACCTACGAGACTGCGAAAAAAAAATTAATGTACCGGCAGATAAATTATTCGTTCAAGTCCTTATCCGACCTACAGGAAGGAATTCTACAATGGTTTTTGATGAACAAGCCAAGGAAATTCCGTATAACCGTGGGATTATTTCGCGTTTTCGGGTTCGCTTTCATCTTTCGGAGACCGAAGATGAGTTAAAGAGATACGGGGATGATTTTGCAGGGTTTGTGCAGCATAGAAAAGAAGCAGGAAAACCTTTTCGAGAAGAGAGTATTGAGAAAATGAGGGAAAAATATCAAACCCAGTTGTGTCTGATTCGATCAGGTGCTATCAAGCCGCTTGACTATAAAATTAAAAGAGAAGGCAAACGAGAACCAATTGAGGTTGTGAGTGAGCGGGCAGCCAACTATCTGCGCTTATTTGGATTTCGTGTCGAGAAAAAAGGAAAAACCTATCACGTTCAAGCGCTTCCTTCTCAAAATTTCCTTTATGCCAAAGCGCTTTCCGAGGAATTAGATCCACTCGGACTGATTTTGTTTTTTGAGTGGAAGATGCAAGAGCGGGAGATGGAAATCGAACCGGCTTATCGTTTCCTAGGTTATGTAATGGACGGACACCAAGACGAGCACCTAAAAGCCCTGCAAGAGAAGAATCTGGAAGTCTATTTGCAAAAAGACGATGTTGGAGTGCCAATGCTTTATGTGGCAAAAGAAGATGAGATGCAAGCCAAGACCCTGTTGTATGAGCGAAACGCAAGACTAACGGATGATTATACCGATCCGTTTTTGTATGAATATGACTCCGCCCCCTTAGGCGAAATGTACTATCACAATTTGGATAATATGTTTGAAAAATAAAAAGAGGGTGTTCCAAAAAGTGATCACTTTTGGGACACCCTCTTACTTTGCTTTTGTTTGTAAAAAATAAGAAACCTGTTCTCCATTTGGAATAATCGCTTATAACAAAATAATAACTTGAGATTACTTTGTTAGGTGTATTTTTACGGAAACGATTGGTAAAATATACATGAACGTATATTCCAAGCAAATGCTTTTATACGGTCTGATCGACAACCATTCAAGCGAAAAGGAAGAAGTGTTCTAACATTTGATAAAAGGGAGTGTTACATAATTAAAGAATATCTTGAACGTGAACGTTATAACGAAAAATACAATTGGTTAGTCATGTCTAAAAGCCATATTTAAAGCAAAACGAAACCAACCCTGTAAACTGGCTGGAATGGTCGCCAGAAGCATTTCAAAAAGCAAAAAGAGAAGGCAAGCCCGTATTCTTGTCCATCGGCTACTCCTAGCCCTCGAATAGGGGGCTTGGAATAGAAATACGCAGAAGAATTGGAGTATTAGTCTACATGTCATTGATGGCATGTTGGTATAATCATCCTAAGTCAAATCCCCTTATGAAAGTATTTTAACATATTATGAAACATCATGTTGCTACAAATTAGTTTATTAACTCCTATTTGCTCTCTCGAGGTTAGGACAGGTACATGTTTTGCGACACCCTATCGGATGAGGATTCAATTCATAAATTTTCCTCTTTAATTTTTTATTCTCTATGATAAAGTAACCATACCCATGTTGTATTTAGTAAATGAAATAGCAGCGCGAATCAATGTAGCATAAGAGGTGCTTTCGTTTTTGCATGAATATATTTGGATTTGAAAAAAGAGGCTGAATTCGTATGACCAAGATGTTGAAAAGGCATATTTTATTAACATTGTTTTGGGTAATTCTCATATTTTCTGTTTTCGCACAAATATCAGACCAACTTATTATGTGGTTAAATCCAAACGCAGTTTCAATTTGGGATGAAAGATTGTGGTTTACTTTGATTCCTGTTCTGTTTAATTATTTATTGTTGTTATTTTTGTTTAAGAAAATAACAATAAATCGGTCTGTATTTCTTTTTTGTTTTGTAATCAATACACTTTTCTTCCTCTACTATTTTTATTGTCAATATATTTGGAATGTAGGTGAATGGAAATTGTTTTAAGTATGTTAAAAAATCATTTTGTCAACAGTCTGAAAAGACCGATTTATTTTGGTCTTTTTCTTTTTGTATAAAAATCAACATTTTTGAACAGAGCCTGTCAAATAAACGATTTAAAGCAGAAAAGTTATCTGAATCTTTTGTGTATTACATAACTGGGGTGTATATAAAAATATGTTTTTGTCTAAAACAGAAATTAAAGACTATAAAAAGGTTGGTTGTTGTGAGCAAAATTAAAAGAATTATTCGTGAAATACTTCGGGAACAACAAGAAAAGCAAGGGGGTGCCAAAAAGAAAATAGATATTGAAGAGTTAGAAACTAGTGTTATCAAAAATGTAGGCTCGTTTGAAGAATATCAGGATTTGGGTGGCTATCGTGAGTTTTATCATTCTTACTTGAGTTTAGTTAATGAATTCAAGTTAACTCCTGTTAAAAGTAACAGCAACACTATTGAAAAGAAGTTAAATCTTAAACGTTTTTGGTGGCTGGAACCTATATACAATAAGAATCGGTGGAGTCCAGATACCATCATTAAACTATCTACGGTTTTAAATATAGATTTTTATTTACGAAATAAAAAGTATCAAACAGAAAAAGAATTAATAAAAATAGAAGTCATCTATAACTATATGAAACAGTTTCAACCGAAAGAAACGATTTGTAGAGAAGAGAGGTCTCTTATGATATTTAATCATTTAGAACATTTATTGGAAGGAATAGAAGCCGAAAAATACTTGGCGAGCAGAGAAGGAAAGTTGCTCCTTAAGCGTTTGCAACTAGACGAAAACCAGTTAGGGTACGAAGTAGTCAAAGAACCTTTTATCTATTGGGAGAATGATAAAGTTCCTAAACACCATCAACAAGAAGTATTGATTGTAGAGGGATTAGCGACTTTTCATACACTTAAAAAAATACTAAAAAGAGGAATAGCATGGCATCTCGGTCCCATACCAGCTTTATTAATATGGGGAGCGGGACGGAGAATCGAAGGTACGATTTCGTATTTAGAAGACATTGTTGAAAAACCAGAAGAATTAACCATAAGATATGCCGGAGATATCGATTACGAAGGATTCGATATTTTATATAACTTAAAAAAGAAAAACAAACATTTATCGTTACATATGGCTACTGAATTTTATCGGTTTCTTTGTTCGTTCGGTGAAGAATATGCTCACACTATCAATAGAGACCAGTTTCGTAGAGACGAACTATTGAATTTTATTCAAAACGACCTGAAGGATGACCCACAAACGTTCCAAGTGATTAAACAGTTATGGGAAAAGAGATTACGTATCCCACAAGAGCTAATCAACATCGAAACACTTGCTATGAAAGGGTGGTTATCTCATGATTAATAAACCACTTCAAGCCGCCCTTGAAGGAATAGGAAAACGTCACATCAGTCTAATTCCAACATGGCTCTTAGGAACAGGTGCGCAATTTGGCGGTTTGACTCCATATTCAAGGATGATTGCTTTCACATTGCTTGTGACCGTATTCTTTCAAGAATTATTCGATGATCCCAAACGAACGAGGGAAGATTTGATTGCTACTACTATGGAAATATGTCGTTCTATGTTTCTTTCTTGTTCTTATGAAGAAGCCGAAAAAATAGTAGATAGTATGCTCTGGAGCGAAAGTAAACACTTTCAGTTCGCTTTCGAAGATGTGTATTTCGACGAAAAAAAACGCTCATGGGAAAAGTTTCGTTTTCAATATTTCGTCCTAGAAAAAATGGACGATTATGATGTCTCGCAACAAATCTATAAATTATCCGAAAAAGCGCAAGAAATTGTGTTGAAGTCTCATGAAATCATAGAAGAAATGGATATTTCCATTCAACAATTAGTCGCAGAGATGTTAATCAAAAGAGGTAATCTCACCAGAGCCTTACGAATGTTGGATGCACTGGATTTCCGTGTTCGTAATTTGATTAACGAAGAAAAAGAACATAAAGAAGACTTAATTCGAAATCCTAAGCGAGCCATTTTGCAAAAACAAAACCGTTGGGGAACTCAGTTAGATAAAATCAAACAACAGTTTAATGATGAATTAGCAAGATATTCTCAGATGCAAAGAATATTGAATCGTCTTGAAATTTTAGAAGAACAACGTGGTGTGTATTTGCAGTTAACCAGAAGAATCATGAAAACGAGTTCTTATCATGATGAATTAGCTAAGCTCGTGATAGAAAATATCCGGTTAGAAATGCAAATCATGAACAGTCAATTTTCAGCGATGTGGATGGCGAACGGAACCTCTTTCCGCAAAACGGTTTGGGAAGAATCTATCCTACCATTGGGATTTGCTCATCCTGATGACATGTTTGATTTAGTAGAATCTATACTTTCTCCGAACAAACCTTTCCTAATGCCTTTGGAATGGGGGATTGAAGAACAAACTGTTTTAAGCAGAGAAATAAAATTTGTTTCAGGAAATGCTGAAAAGGAGAAAGAGTCATTAGAACCTGTTGGTCTCGATTGGGATACTATTGTTTCACTGTGGAAACCTGTTTTCCTTGAATTGATGGATAAAGGGGAAGTCTCTATCGATTGGATAAAGAAACTTGATGAGTTTACATTGGCTCGTTGGGTGGAAAATAAAGAAGCTTTTGATTTTTGGATAGCGTTGGGTTCTTTGGAAAGACCGCTTCACATAACTGACGAACTACTAGGTGATACAACTGATACAGTTATCGAATTATTGAATGAATTAATGGTGCGTGAAGAAAAATTTAAAGCATTAATCGGCAAAGTTATCGCACCAAAATTGATGGACATTGATGAAGAAATTCGCACCAAGAAAGTAGAAGTTAGTAGGTATGTGATTACATTAAAGGAGGAAAATGAAAAATGACCCAAAGGGAAGTCCAGAGTAAAGCAGCCAAGTTATATTTTACATTGCTTCAAAAACGATATTTACGAAGTGACGATGAATTGGTTCTCCCTTACATTGAATCACAAGATGTGCGTGAATGTATAAAAGTTTTAGCCGACATGTCCGGTGTTCGTATTGTGAAAAAGGAAAAATACATTCATATGTTAGTCAAACCTAATGGTGGAGTGTATAGTACGAATTTATCGGACCTACGAAAAAATGTTAACTCCTATGAATCGAAAGTGGATTTATACC
Source organism: Peribacillus tepidiphilus (assembly GCF_009466385.1). Lineage (GTDB taxonomy): Bacteria > Bacillota > Bacilli > Bacillales > DSM-1321 > Bacillus_BN > Bacillus_BN tepidiphilus. The sequence goes on from NZ_WIAQ01000028.1 coordinate 8,314, forward strand.
TTATGGGTGTCATTTGGATGGTGATATTTTCGGAGGCTGACTCGGAATTAGCAACGCGTGTTTCGTGGGAAAACGAAGGTATTTCTTATCACAAATTAGAAGAATTGACGACAAAAGTTTTGCACAAGTGGAAAGAAATCGACAAAGAACAAGACGGACGTTTTTCTAGAGAATGGTCCTTGGCTGTAAATGAAATGTACCAGAAGTGGAATGTTCTCCATCTTTCAAAGCAAAAGAATGGACGGATCATTTATACCAAAGGTTCTAAATTTGGATTAATAGATGCGGCTATGAGAGAACTAGAAAAAGAAAAAATGGTCTTTCTCAGAAAACTAAGTAATACAACGATTGTGACCCCTACCGATGTGTTTTATGAGAGGCTTCAAATTCGATTCGGTCAATTGTCGTCGTATCAAAATCGATATGAAATGATTAAAAATCTAATAGATGATATTAAATATTCTGATGAGGTAGGTGCTTAACTTGGAAGCAAGACTAATACGTATGCGATTGGTTGGATTGCAATATGATGGTGGAGAAATAAAAGTGGGGAATAAGACTTTTGATTTAACGATTCCGGGTGAAACTCACCCTATTCCTTCCCATGCCCTATATAGTTTGAGAAACGGGGGAGGAAAAGGAGTATTTCTTCAAAATTTATTCCAACCCTTAGACCCGCTTACTAGCTGGAATGATGATGAAAAGACAGTCGGGAATACCGTTTATCATTATTTTTATAACTCAGAAGGTCACCCTATTGATTATACGTACCATGTAGTGCAGGAATGGCAAGTTTCATCTACCAAGAAGATGATGATAGGTATATCCATTAGACCGACCATTAATCGAAGAGAACAAAGCGAATCACCGATTGATTTGAGTTATATATTATACAGTCAAATTTCACCTATTGATAGTCCAAACGATATCACTCAACTTCCCCTATGGGATGAAGAGGAACAGAAATCTTTACCTTTAGACGAATGGAAGCGAATATTAAATCAAACCCCGGATATTCAAACCTACACCATGCACAATAAACAACATTATTTTGACCTTCTTGAAGAAAACGGGATTAGTAAACACGCCATCACGATGTACAAAAGAATTAACTCGAAAGAGGGAAATATCGATAATTTCTTTTCCGGAGCGAGTGACAACATGGGGCTATTCTACAATTTGATTATCCCTGCCTTAAATGACAAAATTGAGGGGATTGATTCTCGAAATAAAAATGAAATTTCGGTTCTGACCAAATCGTTTGTGGAAACCTTAAAAGTCGCCAAAGAACTTCCAGAACTCTTGGCTATGTTACAAAGTGTTAAAGAATTAAATGAGCACATGGAACCACTGGCAGACTTGTTTCAAGAGTTAGACGATTTAAATAGAGAAGTGGATAACCAAGAAAAAAAGGGGAAGCACCTTGTTCATCTTCTTACTCTTATGCAGGAAGAGAAAAAATCGATTATCACGAGCAAAGAAGGGGAAATCCAAGAGCTAAACGAAAAGCTGAAAGAATTGGAATGGATGAGAGGGAATTTGGAGTATATTCGTTTAAATCAGAAGTTGAATAAAATAGAAGATGAATATGCCAACTTAGAATCACAACAACAAAAACTCGAACTAGAAAAAAACATATTGGAAAAGAAATATTCTGAAGCAAAAAAGAATGTTCTGGTCAAACAATATCATGAGTTAACTCAGAAAATAGAGGAAGTGGAGTCCAAACTATCTGTATTAGAAAAAGAAGCGAATGTCCAACAGATAAAAGAACAAATGCAAGAGATAACGACTTACTTTGAAAATAAATGGAGAGAAATTGAAGAGGAATGGAAGGAGAAAATGTCTGAATATTATCGGTTAAATGTTTCTCATCGTAACGCCATTTCTCAAATTAAAAAAGACATCGCCGAAGAAGATGAATTAAACCGTAAACTCGAATATTCTGTAATGAAACTAGAGGAAATTATGAAAGAACATGAATCCGAAGAGAAAAAAATGATTCAATTATTTGGTGAAGATATTCGTTTATTCCCAGATGATGTTATTTCTAATGTAAAGCGTGAGCATGAGCAATTAGAACGTGAATTATACGATACAGAAGAATCTATTCGAACTCTCCAATCTTCGATTCAGAACCAATATAAAAAACAAGGGATGATCGAGAGCAGGATGGAGCGGCTAAAAAAAGAAATAGACACTAATAGCTCACGTCTACAGGAGTTAAAAGAAAAAGAAGAAAACCTTATGATAACGATATCTAGTCTCGTTAAGGAAAAGATAGAAGAATTCCCTACACGTTCAGAGTATCAATCTTACAAGCAAAAAATCAAAGGTATGTTAGAGAAACAAGAATATCGCTTAAAACAACAAGAAATAGAGTTACAAAAGCTGATTGAAACTCTTGAACTTCTTAAAGAAGGAGAAGTAGAAGGGGAAGACGACATTTATATTCCTAACTCAGAACTGGTTCAATTAAAACGGCTATTAGAAGATAAAGGATTAGATTGTTACTACGGAGCTCAATATCTTCAGCGATTTGAGTACGAAGATAAGATGCAGTTATTAAAACGTAATCCTGCATTACCTTACAGTATTGTGGTTATTCATGAAAACTTTGAGAAATTGGATTTTTCTTTCTTAGAGGAACAACTATATAAGAATCATGTTGTGCTTGTAGATGGTATTCATAATAGCCGTTTAGAAGAGCAAAAAACAGATAATCCATCTTTGCTGAAGACAGCAGGAGCAAATTTTCTACCAAAAGATAAAACGTTTGATTTTATTTCCGAACCATACTTGTTATCGCAATATAAAACGAGCATTGAAGTTAAGCATGATGAACTTTTGTTCGCTCTTGATGATACCAATGCCAGCATCAAAAAGATATTAGATACCCTGTCACAGTTAGATACATTATTAGGGTCAGAAATATCAAAGGAAATAGAAATAAAGCTTATTCGTTTGGACGCTGAAAAGCAAAAACAATCGGAAGAGCTCAATAAGGTTTCTTCATCTATTGAAGAGTCTAAAAATTTAATAAAAAAACATGAAAGTGAATTGATAAATATTCAAGAAAAAATCGCGGACGCGAAAAAGAAAATCGAACAGTTAGAAGAATGGCAACAAGCTTGTTATGACTATGAGCAATCGAAGTTCGATTTAGAAAATAAGCAACTTCAACTCAATGAAAGTAATAATCGCATGAGAGAATTGAGAGAAGAACAGGTTCGGCTGGAAATTCGTATGAACAATATCAACAATGCTTATAAAGAATGGTACGAAAAAACCCAAAAGAACTATGCGACTCTTAGAACTATGTTAAAAAACATTCATTTTCCACAAGCAGCAGAAACACTGGTGTTTAATGAGGAAGAATACCTACGAACCGCTTCGTTTGGATATTCTTTAGATAAAACCAGTTATGAAAAGTTATCACTATATCGCGAATTACTCCAAGAAAAAGGAAATCAAAATTCTAGGCTTGGGAAGTATCAATCTGATTTAGAACGATACCAAGAAGACATGGCAACGTTAGAAAATAAATTCAAAGAAGAGTTGATATTAAACTGGAAAGAAGAAGAGTGCCCGTCAGATGACCTTATCTTATTAGAATCTAAAGTACAAATGATTCAGAAGGAAATTGAAACTAATAAATTTTTCTTGCATAAAGTTCTCACAAATATAGAGCGAAATTCAAGAGAACATGAAGAAGTATCCAAAGAATTGGAGAATAAGAAAAAAGAACTGGAGAAAGATTTCCCTGACTACGGAGCGGTCAACTCAGATATAGAAGATATTGAATTAGAAAAAGACCGCATCAAATCAAAACGAAAAAAATTAAGTGAGACCAAAAAAGGTGTAGAGAATAAAATCAAAGAGGTGCAAAAAGAGCTGGGAGATATTTCTACAATCATTATAAGCCTAAATACCTTAAAAATCGAGGGTGACAGTTCTGTAAAAGCTTTATCCGAAGAAGAGATTATTCAACTTTACGAGGACCCAACAAGCTTCCATTTAGTATGGAATGAAGAGTTAAGGAATGCTAATTTGGCTGCTAATAACAAAAAAACAGAACTACACAATCTTCTAGTTCGAATCCGTTCGCATGCCGAGAAGAAAGAGTCGGTTCCATTGAAATATAAGGCGGGTCTATTAAAATTCCTTGATTCCATCAAAGACCTAGATACTAAACAATCCATTCAATCTTTAAAACACTACTTTGAATGGGCAGAATACAGCATCAAGTCTGAGAAGGAGCAAAAGGAAAAAGCAGAAGAGACGGTCAACTTATGGGTAGAACGTACAACACGGCGTATGATGGACATTATACATGGGCTAGAGGATATGGAAAAGAAGATGAAAATCAAGAACCGGAACAATACCATGTTTCCGCTCATCAAATTTACTCATCATGACGCTTTTAACCAAAGCAAAGAGGAAATACAGTACAAAGTGAGAGACTTTTGTATATCGAAAATTGATGAGTTTGTTAAAAAGAATTCAGATATCGATAACATTGACATTCGAAAAGTAGCGAAAACCGTTAATGCATCAAACATTCTTTTATACGTATTGGGAGAATATCCACGGATGAATATCTATATTCCTTCCATCGATGGACCGCTACTTCGAGGAGAGCCTAAACCGGCCCATTTTAAGGATTGGGAAGCTATTAATAACGGAAGTGAGAAGTCACCGACAAAGAGTGGAGGTCAAACCCTCTTGGCTCAGTTTATCATCATGTCGATGATATTAAGACAACGAGCAGCTAGCGAAGATAGCTGGTTGTTCCTTGTATCAGATAATCCGTTTGGAAGAATGTCAGCACCAGAGCTCGTGGAAGCTGTGTTCAGTTTGTTAGAATTGTTGAAAATTCAATGGCTTGTTGTTGCTCCACCAATTACGAACGTGCACATTTCCTCTAAGTTCAATACCGTTTTCCAAATGAGTATTGAAATGGAGAACGGACAAAAAATGTTAACGAAGAAATTAACAAAGCGGAAACGAAAGTTCTTGGAAGAAATTAATATCCTAAAAGATGATAAAAAAGCATAGAACCTGAAAGAAAAAGAAAAGGTTTCGATTAAGATGATTTTCGGTTAATCAGTCGTTTTACGGCTGATTTTTTGTTTTGAACGTGTTGCAAAACGCATAATGGATGTATAAAAGGACGAAAAAAATCCACCGTCTTGGAAATTATATACAGTAACCAAAAAACACATTTCCAAGGGGTGGACACTATCATGATTTCCAATTTTGTTATCGAACATGCAATAAATAGTGAAACCGCCCCTCTTTTAGAAGCTTTGCTTCAATACATCGACCAACTATCTTTACCAGAAACACCTTATATGTCAGGGCGACCACCGATTTCAAGAAAATCTTTGTTGAAATGTTTCCTTCTAAAAATCTATTTTCCATTAATTCTTTACGTCAGTTAGTTGACACACTGAATCGCTTTCGCTACTTTTGGCGTATTTGTGGACTTAAAGAGGTTCCACATCTTTCTACGTTTTCACGTGCAGGTAAGTGGTTTCGAGAACAAGGATTTTCCGTTTTTACCGCCCAACTTCTCAAAGATTTAGGAGTTCGGTATTCAAAAGTAGTCATCATCGACAGTACCGCACTCCGAAGTAGTCTCTACGATTCTCAAGCTAGATGGGGAATTTCGACTCGGTATAACTGGTTCAAAGGATATAAGTTGCACCTTTGTACAACTACTGAAGGAATCATCTTATCCCATGTCTTCACGATGGATGATCGAAATGATGCAGCCGTCGCACTCAAATTATTTCCGTCTGTGAAAGAATGGGAAATTGAGTTTGCCCTTAGAGACGCCGCCTATGACAGTGAAAAAGTCCGTCAAATAGCCGAACAGACAGGAATTTTTTTCGTTTCACCCATTCATCCTAGAAATAGTGATGAACGAAAAGATGCCTATGGTCGGGTGATTCCTTCGTTTTTGAAAATAGAATTCGGAAAGTGGTTGTTTCGTTTCCGCAGCTCGATTGAGCAGACGTCCAATCAATTAAAGAATGATGGACTAGAACAGCCAAGGTGGTATGGGTTTAGTCGCTATTTACTACATGTACAACTATGCATATTTATGTGTTATTTTGAATATTTATTCTGAATATTTATTCTGATTTTGCAACATCATCATATATTTAGGTGGCTTAGTAACCTGTGCGGTTTTCGCTTTTGTCGAGCTACAAAGTCAGTATTTTTTTTGAGTTTGTTTGTCTTTTTACGAAAATTACTTCTGCTTTCTAATTTTGATTTCCGAATAAAGTCATAAAATGGTTTAGGAGTGTCATTGTTCACGTTTGCTTGCTTTTCACTACTTACTCTCAAATATAAGACGCAAGTTAATGTATTTTCAGAAATTTTTATTTGGAATAAATGCGGCCTCTTAGTGTTTCTAAAATTGCGCATTTTATAATCTCCTTTCAAAATTAAATTCTCTCTAAGGCTTAATTCGGAATACATTGTAGCCTCGCTTTTTTATATTTGAAGATTTTTTCATAAAAAATTTAATAATTTAGCGGTTTAATTTTTCGGTTTTGTCTATAAAGTTGCTTGGTCGCTTGGTTCCAAAATGGTTCTGGCAATCTGTATCAATTGTGGGAAGTAAACTCGATTAGAGTGAAAAAGCCAGAAAGATTTAAAAGGAAATAACTTTTTTGAAATTAAATTTTTTATGCTAAAAATTTATTGTACTAACGAGAATAGTTAGTTCAGGAAGACATATAAAAGGACCAAAATGAACTGCACCCCAATTGTTAGACACAACTAACAATTGGAGGTGCAGTTTTTATATGACTAAATACAGTTTAGAAACTAAATTAGCTGCAGTTAAAGCTTATCTTGAAGGAGTAGATTCCTTTAAGGTAACAGCACGAAAGTACAATGTAAGTGTATCGATGTTAAAAAAATGGGTGACTAAGTACAGAGAACATGGATCAGAAGCATTTCAAGAAATGTATACAAATTACTCAATGGAGTTTAAAATGGACGTAATCAACTATATGAACGAAACGGGAGCGTCTATCGAAGAAACCTCTGCCCGATTTAACATACCTTCCTCCAGCACGGTGTGGAATTGGAGGTATTTATTCGAAACACAAGGGATGGACGCTCTTCAACCAAAGAAAAAGGGGCGTCCATCCATGAAAAAAGAAACAAAGAAATCTCAACGAGTAGAAGGGTCACAAGAAGCATTATTAGCTGAAAATGAGCGTTTACGTATGGAGAATGCTTACTTAAAAAAGTTACATGCCTTAATTCAAGAAAAGGAAAAATTACAGAACAAGACAAAGCGCAAATAATATTTGAATTAAGGCATGAATTTAAAGTCACCGATCTAGTAAAGGTCGCTGGCATTGCGCGCAGTACGTATTATTACTGGATCAAACAAATGAATCGTCCAGATAAATATAAGGAAATCAAGGAATGGATTAAGGAAATTTTTGAGGAACATCAAGGAAGGTATGGATATCGTCGTATCACATTGGAATTACGTAATCGAGGTTTAAAAATCAATCATAAAACAGTCCGGCGCCTGATGAATGAAATGGGATTAAAATGTCTTGTCCGTATGAAAAAGTATCGCTCCTACCGTGGGCAAGTGGGGAACATTGCGCTTAATATGTTGGAGCGTGACTTTAACGCATCTAAACCAAATGAGAAATGGGTGACAGATGTGACAGAATTCCATTTGCATGGGGAGAAGCTATATTTATCCTCAATTCTCGATTTATACAACGGAGAAATTATAGCTTACAATATAGAAAGTCGGCCTGTTTATTCGCTTGTTTCCAAAATGTTGGACAACGCTTTTGACTGTTTAAAAGAAGGAGACGCCCCCATCCTCCATTCCGATCAAGGTTGGCATTATCAAATGAAAAAGTATCAACACACATTAAAAGAACGAGGGATTGTCCAAAGCATGTCCCGTAAAGGAAATTGTTTAGATAATGTGGTCATGGAGAATTTCTTTGGCTTATTAAAGTCTGAATTACTTTACCTTAAGGAATTTGAGAGTATGGAGCATTTTAAACACGAATTAGAGAATTATATTCATTATTACAATCACAAACGAATTAAGGCAAAATTAAAAGGCATGAGTCCGGTTCAATACCGAACTCATACCCAAATAATTGCCTAAATTCCGTGTCTAACTTTTTGGGTTCAATTCAAAACTGGTCCTTTTTCTTTCGGGCAAAAATCAACAACGAAATTTAACAAAGCCTTTATCTAAAAAGGGCAGACGTTGCTGCACCGTTTCAAATATCTGAAGAAATGCAAGCAAAAAATTAATATTTGGTTTTCGAACGACTAATTTAGGTCATTATTTTTTAACTAAACTATGTTCTAAATAATCAGATAAAATAAAAGAAATATGCAAATTATCAAATACATACAAACAGATATAGATGCGGTCAAACATGCGTTATCTCACTCATGGAGCAACGGTATTGTAGAAGGTCAAGTGAATCGGCTAAAGGTCATCAAACGTCAAATGTATGGGAGAGCCAAGTTAGACTTGTTGGAAAAAAAAGTCCTTTACCAGCGCACTTGATGCTTTCCTAAAAAAATATTAGTTAATCCCCTTACTATATGATTGATTTCTTCACCAAAATTGCGAGAGAACCAATTTTAAATCGTTGTTGACATCTAAGGGTATAATAGAAGCTATATTGAAAATAAATGCCCGAGGTAATCACAACCTCGGGCAGATTCTTTATGTTGACCAATTATTTTATACTTATTACTAAGCCAAAATAAACACTAACTATAAATAACAAGCCACAAACTGCTGCAAAATATGGCTTTACTTTTTTATAAAAGCTCAAAAATATCATAATTAAAAACATAAAACCAAAGAGTATTAAGAAAAATCCCTCAATGGAAAACATTAGTTTTAGATTAACGGGAGTTATAATAGTTTTGCTGGTCAAGTATTCAAGCCACTTGGATGCTCCCTCAGATTTAACTGTAAAATCTATATCGTGAGGGGGAGATAAGGTACCAAGTATACTCGTGAAAAAGAATATGACAGCAATAATGATGGTTTCAGCTTTCAACCAAGCTCGAATATTAAAATCAGGCTGCGCTGACAATCTCCTTAAAAGAAACCCGTTTATTAGAGCAAATGCAAGTAAAGGTATGATACTAATATGCTTTAATAATAACATTTGACCATACGGTAGAGCCCACGAATTGATATAATCACTTATATCTACTACAAAGAGCATGACGAAAAAACCGCTTGTTAATATGATTACCATACAGCCAACGGCAAATGGTGTAAACCATTTTAGAAAGCTCGTCCAGTTATTTGAGTTTTTTGCAAACCATGCGACATGAATGAGGATTCCAGTCCATAATACTACAGCTAAAAAGTGAATGCTGTGAGAAAATAGCCCTGTCCAAAATGATAATGAAGCGACATGGCTAGCGTAACCAACCGCTAAAATCATCAAGAATAACCAAAAGGCTTGCAAATATTTTGAACCTTCTACGTAAAGGGTCATCCATAAGAAGGTTGCCACCCAACCAATGAAAATCCACGCTTTTCCAACTTGAAAATCAGTTAAGATTGACCATGATGTCTGATTAAAATAGTTATTGCCATCAGAAAAATAAAAAATGACTTGTAAAACTGGACCAAAGGAAAAGACGATTACTCCTAATACAGATAGAAGAAGGATTGGTTTTGGAATAATGATTTTTGGTTTTTTTTCATCTGGTACAAAAGATAATACAACATGCCCAACAAGTATAGAGTAGAGGATATAGTTGAAAAATTCGCTAAGTGACACTATAAATGGCAACGTTTATCCCTTCTTTTTTAAGATTAATACTAAACTAATGATAAGAATAATGCCTAAGCTAGCTATCAAAATTTTAACCAATATGCGAGAAGACGTATTTTTAGCTGAGGTATGTCCTTCTTTTTCTAATTTCGTATTTTTTTCAACACTGTCTTGTTTCGTTGTAGGGGTAGATGACTGAGCTGGCGTTTTCACATTGTTTTCCGCTACTTTGACCTCAAACGGAATTTCGCCAGTGATTGGATGACCATCCTCTCCAACAATTTTCCATACAATCGTATATGAACCGTTCTCGAGTGGGGTTGAAAAATTACCGATAAGTTGATTGTCTTTCACAGTGATATTATTGAATGGGATTTCATTTCCTGTGCTGAGAAGATGCATTGTGCTTAGCTTCTCTATTTTTGTCTCAAACGTAAGGGTAATTGTTTCTAGCGGTTCAGTTACTATTTCTTTTGCTTTAGGATTTGAAGACGATAAGTAACTATGAGCATGTCCGATGGATGGAATGCATAAAAAGATAAGAAACATGATTAAAACCATTTTTTTCATCAGTTTTCATCACCTAGTTCTTTTTTTAATATAATTTTTCGGTACATACCTTTCATCATAACATCTATATCTTCAACTAAGTAACATTCATGTTTGACAATTTTATAAACTTTTTCAAATGAAATACCTATGTCAGTGCCTAACAACTTGATGATGGGACGAATTACTTTTTTTCCGAATGACAACTCTCTATGTTTAGGAGCAAATTTATCAAATATAATAATACGTCCACCTTTCTTCGTTACACGCACGATTTCTGACATCACTTTTTCGGGGGAAGGGACTACGCTTAGGATTAAACTTGCTATTACTACATCAAATGAATTGTTCGGAAATATTAGAGATTGAGCATCCATTTGAATGAACTTTATATTTTCATTCTGATACTTATTTTTTGCTTTTTCCAGCATTTCTTTAGAATAATCAATAGCAACTACATTAATTTTTTCTAACGGACAAAAGGCTAAATCAGCACCCGTCCCTACTCCAACAAATAGAACATTCTTATCATCTCCAAAAGGAAATTCATGAAATATTTGTTTTCGTGCTGAATAAAACACACCTCTATTAAAAAAGAAATCATAAACAGGAGCCCAACATTTATAAATAATCCGATTCCATTTGTTATTCATTTTCTTTTCTCCTTTTTACATCGCATTTAAGTCTTGATTGATTAAGTCAATTAAATAAAACTAAATAAAATTAAACTCAGATTAAATAAAACTAAATCAGATTTTAGATTAAATTAAATGAGATTTAATCAAATTAAATAAAACTAAATCAAATCCATAAAATCTGCACAAATTCAAGATAGTATAAAAGAAGAGGAAATATACAGCATGTTGAAAAGGCTTGAGAGTCTTTAAACAAGTATTTTTTAACAGTTTAATCGCTGGAAATAATAGTGATCAAGGAGGATGTGGTTAGATGAACACGAAAAAAATTTTCAAAATGTTAATTACACTTTTTGCGTCTACAATTATTGCGGTAGGTTGTAGCGCACAAGATGGAAATGATCCAAAAAAAGCAGACCAATCAATGGATCATAGTCAGCATGGAAGTAGTCAAACGAATGGAGCAAGCAAAGACAAGGAAAACAAAGCCATAGTTGTTCAAGAACCGAGCGTATACAATGACGAAGCGAATAAAAATCTTCTTACATTGTCAACAAAAAACGTTACCCGTTTGAATACTGATGATCCAGTCGAACTTTCGGTATTAGTATCACAAACGATATGGCCAGCCACTCATAAAGAAAATCAACCGAATGGGGTTATATTAGCCCCTCTTGAAAATTGGCAAGCAGCGTTGGCTGCGGCGAAACTGGTTCACCATCCAAATAACGGTCCTATTTTATTTACAAAAAACAATACAATTCCAAGTCAAGTGTTGAACGAAATTCAACGTTTAAATCCGCTTGGGATTAAAGACGGTACACAAATTTTTGTTATCGGCAACTTGCCGAAACAAGAGTTGGATAAACTAAACCGTTATAAAGTTCAACAAATTAATGAAACCGATTATGCAGAATTAGCACAAAGAATCGATCAATTGTATGCCGAAGTAGCTGGAAAATTACCAGAAAGCGTCATCATTGGTTCATTTGAGGAACAAGCAAAACTTTATACGATTCCAGCGGCCAATTGGATTGCTCATATGAAAGAACCGATTTTATACGTTAGTCAAAATGAAATTCCGAAACAAACAGAGGAAGCATTGAAAAAACGAAAAGGTAAAGCGAATATCTACATTTTAGGTCCTCAATCCATTATATCAAAGGAAGTTGAAGAGAAGTTAAAAGAATTCGGAAAGGTTACACGAATTTCAGGAGATACTCCAACTCAACAATCGGTTGCATTTGCTACTTTTAAAGATAAGAAAACGGGATTCGGTTGGGGATTAAACAATCCGGGACACGGTTTATCATTTGTTTCGACAAAATCGCCTGAAATGGCATTAGCAGCAGCGCCTTTTTCACATTTAGGAAAACATGCGCCGCTTATTTGGCTTGAGAATGGCGAACTTACCTCAGAAGTCTATAAGTTTATGGCTGCTTTAAAACCTACCTTTGAAAACGATCCAACTGTAGGACCGTATAACCATGCTTATTTATCTGGAACCGAAAAATTCATTTCGTATCCAACGCAAGGGGTTATTGATGAAAAGCTTGAAATTGTTCCAAAGAGTGGAGAGGGGCATGGTAGTCATTAAGAAAAAATTGGATAAATTTTTTATAACCGTACAGAAATGCATCTGTACGGTTTTTTGTGAGTTCAAACTAAAGTTTTTTCTCCCATCCCATATTAACTTTATTAATTCGAGTATTTTCAAGTAATATCTTTTATTAAAAATCCGTTACATTTATGAAATGTCATTGATTTTTATAAAGAGTCCTTGGTATGTTGTAATAGGCATTATTTCAAAAGGAGTGATTGAGATCGTCTACGCCTTCATTTTATTTATTTTTGCGGGATTAGCTGAAATAGGCGGGGGTTATCTTGTCTGGTTATGGTTACGAGAAGGGAAACCGTATTGGTATGGACTAATTGGTAGTATGATTTTAATCCTATATGGGATTATACCGACATTCCAAAGCTTTCCTTCTTTCGGAAGAGTTTATGCGGCATATGGGGGAGTCTTTATTATTCTTTCAGTGTTATGGGGATGGGTGATTGATAAAAAGACTCCTGATACATATGATTGGATTGGTGCAATTATTTGTTTAGTTGGAATTTCAATCATGCTATGGGCACCACGTAACTAAATACGTTCATCATCTTTTTATTTCAAAATAAACATAAATTTGCTGTTATATCGACTGAATTTTTGGGGTAGCAAATCCTGCTCTAAATACGGGATGCGTTAATGTCATGTAGAGATATTTCGGAATAACACTTTATTAGAACGGAGTTGAAATTGTTAAGATGATTGATGTACTAAAAGCTATCGCTCTAGGTCTTGTCGAAGGTTTGACCGAATTTTTGCCTGTTTCGTCAACAGGACATTTAATTTTAATGGGGCATTTACTCAATTTTACAGGCGATGTAGCGAAAACATTTGAAATTGTTATTCAACTTGGTTCGATTTTGGCTGTCTTTGTCGTGTATTGGGAGCGTTTATTGAAATTAGTTAATTGGCGTTCAATCAATATCTACGAATCTTCTTCGTTAAACTTATTACATATTATTCTTGCGATGTTGCCAGCCGTCATTTTAGGGTTGCTTGTTCATGATTTAATAAAAAAGTATTTATTCTCCCCATATTCAGTATTGATTGGGCTTATAGCTGGTGGCTTACTGATGATTTTTGCTGAAAGGAAAAAAGGGATGCCGTCAACATTGTCGTTAGATCAACTAAGCTATAAGCAAGCATTTGCAATTGGATTGTTTCAATGCCTTGCCTTATGGCCGGGATTTTCACGTTCGGGATCTACTATTTCCGGAGGGCTTTTAGTTGGTACAGATCATAAAACGGCAGCGGATTTCTCTTTTATCGTAGCAGTACCGATGATGGTCGCTGCCAGCGGGTTAGACCTAGTAAAAAGTTACGAATATATTTCTAGCTCAGACATACCTGTATTTATTGTCGGATTTTTAACTGCCTTTGCTGCAGCGTTGTTTGCCATTAAGTTTTTCTTGCGTCTTTTATCCAAAGTAAAATTAACTCCGTTTGCTTATTATCGATTTGTCCTTGCTATTTTTTATTATTTCATTATTTTGTAAAAAGAAAAGGAGTACTCTTAAAAGTTTGCAGGGTACTCCTTTCCAGCTTTAAGCCGTTAATTAAACTGACTTGTCTGTTAGAGTAGCATCAGGAATCACCTCAACTTTGAAACAAGTCTTAGGGACATTTCTAACAAGAGTTTTACTAGAAATTCAAGCTTGTTTCATGGGAAGGTGATAATCAATTTCTTAATTATTCAAATAAACACTTGAATATTTTAATAAAGAGGATTATATTTTAGATAACAAGGTAATTAAGGATACACTTGGTATTCAAAAGGAGGCACCAAAATGAGAATTTCTCTCTCTCCTGTTGTAATTAATGAAATAACCCGCCTTCAAGATGAACTAAAGGATTTGTTTCCACATATTAATTATTCCAAAGAAGAGATTGTGGAAATTGCCGTTCTTTTTTTCAGTGAGAGGTTTGAGAATAGAAAAATTAATTACTTACAGGCATTTAGTAATTCAAAATAAAAATTATAAATAGTAATTTATCACACATACTAAAGATAATAAATCTGTATTAGAAAGGGAATAGTTTAAAAAATAACTCTAACTAAAGGACATCGTTCTTTAACATTCAAATATTATTTTGATTATTATAATTTCAAGAAAGAGAGGGGATACTTTTGTCTAATGATCGCTGTGAAATTTATTGTTTTGATGAAGAAAAAGTCATGCGTGTGAAAGGCTCTTTCCACATGGAAGAGATTAGTAATATGACCAAGCTTTTTAAAGCCCTTGCAGACGAAACTCGTATGAAAATTGCCATTGCCTTATTAAAAGAACAAGAGTTATGTGTGTGTGATGTTGCAAATATTATTGACTCAACAGTTGCTACAGCTTCACATCACTTACGTTTCCTAAACAACATAGGTGTTGCCAAAAAACGTAAGGAAGGAAAGTTAATCTTCTATTCACTAGATAACGAATATATTAAAAAGTTCCTTTTATTAGCATTGGACTATAGCAAGGAGTTGGTCTAGGATGAGCAAAGCACAAGGAAAAGAGCTAGACAATAATAAAACTGTTTATCGTGTTCAAGGTTTTACATGCGCCAATTGTGCGGCCAAATTTGAAGATAATGTCAAAAAACTCCCCGGTGTGAAAGATGCTAAAGTTAACTTTGGTGCCTCTAAAATTACTGTAGTGGGAGAAACATCAATTGAGGAATTAGAGAAAGCAGGTGCATTTGAAAATCTGAAGGTAATCCCTGAAAACAATCGAAGAGTAGAAGAGAAGGTACCTTTTTGGAAAAAAAGAGAAAATATTAATGTCATCGTCTCTTCTCTGTTATTGGCTCTTAGCTATATGTTTGCATGGACCTACGGAGAAGATAGCTTATTTGCAATCATTGGATTTGCCGCTTCAATCTTAATTGGTGGGTACTCTTTGTTCCTAAAAGGACTCAAAAATCTTGTTCGATTCCAATTTGACATGAATACCCTCATGACTGTCGCTATTATAGGTGCCGCTATCATTGGAGAGTGGAGTGAAGGGGCTATTGTTGTCATCCTCTTTGCTATTAGCGAGGCGCTAGAACGGTATTCCATGGATAAAGCTCGTCAATCAATTCGATCTTTAATGGATATTGCACCGAAAGAGGCTTTAATACGTCGTAATGGACAGGAAATGATGGTTCCTGTAGATGATATTGAGGTCGGAGATATTATGATCGTCAAACCCGGACAGAAGTTAGCTATGGACGGTGTTATTGTAAAAGGGACCTCTGCGCTAAACCAAGCTGCTATTACAGGTGAATCCGTTCCTGTTACAAAAACAGTTGACGATGAAGTGTTTGCCGGCACTTTAAATGAGGAAGGATTGTTAGAAGTTCGCGTTACCAAACGAGTTGAAGATACAACAATCGCAAAAATTATACATTTAGTTGAAGAAGCTCAGGCGGAACGAGCCCCATCTCAGGCGTTTGTTGACCGGTTTGCCAAATATTACACTCCTGCCATCATGGGCGCAGCAGTTCTCCTTGCAATTGTTCCTCCATTGGTTACCGGTGGAGATTGGTATGAATGGCTATATCGAGGTTTAACATTATTAGTTGTTGGGTGTCCGTGTGCTTTAGTTATATCGACTCCGTTGTCAATTGTAACAGCCATTGGTAACGCCGCTAAGAATGGGGTACTAATTAAAGGTGGCATTCACTTAGAACAAGCAGGTGACCTATCTGTTATTGCATTTGATAAGACCGGTACTCTTACAAGAGGTGTCCCAGAAGTTACAGACTTTATTGTGTTCGGAGGTAAAGGTGAGCAAGAGTTAACAGCTGTAGCTGCTGCTATCGAATATGGCTCTCAGCATCCTCTTGCATCTGCGATTTTACGTTACGCAGAGAATAAAAATATCGACTTTGTTTCTTATCAAGTTGAAGACTTCCAGTCCATTACAGGTAAAGGTGTAAAAGCACTGGTTAACGGGAAATTATACTACATCGGAAGTTCGAAACTATTTGAAGAGTTAGAAAATGTTGCAGTCTCACAAGAAATGAAGCAACAAATCCTTGCCTTACAGAATGAAGGAAAAACAGTGATGGTTCTTGGAACAGATCAAGAAGCCCTCGCATTCATTGCGGTAGCGGATGAAGTACGTGAAACAAGTAAGAGCGTTATTCAAAAACTCCATGAAATTGGTATTCAAAAAACGGTTATGTTGACGGGTGATAATAAAGGAACAGCACTTGCAATTGGCAAACAACTGGGAGTATCTGAAATACAAGCAGAATTATTGCCTCAAGATAAGTTAGAGTTTATAAAATTGTTGCGAGATCAATATGGTAAAGTCGCAATGGTCGGCGATGGTGTTAACGATGCCCCTGCTTTAGCGGCAGCTACTGTCGGTGTAGCAATGGGTGGAGCGGGTACCGATACAGCCTTAGAAACAGCTGATATAGCGTTAATGGCAGATGATTTAAGTAAGTTGCCATATACAATCAAGCTTAGTCGTAAAGCGTTACAAATTATTAAACAAAACATATCCTTTGCCCTAGGTTTAAAAGCACTGGCGTTAATCTTCATTGTATTAGGACTTCTAAATTTATGGCTGGCCATATTAGCCGATATGGGTGCTACAGTATTGGTTACGTTAAATAGCATGAGATTAATTCGGGTTAAAGAATAGCTAATTTACGTAGGCTGTCTCAAAAGCCAAGGGTCAGACCCCACAACACAATATATAGGACATAATGTTGAATCAATGAGCTATATATTGTTAAACGCACGTGAGGTCAGACCCTTATGAGACAGCCTCTTTTGCCGGAATATACAACTATAGCTTCGAAGGTGGGGAAATATGAAGAAGAATCGATTGATACTACGAACTTTAATCCTGATTGTATTATTAAGTGCTCTAGGCTATACAATATATATCAATTTTTTTGTTAGTAAGGAAAAGGTGAAAGTAGGATCAATAGCACCGGATTTTATTTTAACTGATCTGGAGGGAAAAAAACATCAATTAAGCAATTATAGAGGAAAAGGGATATTCTTAAACTTTTGGGGGACATGGTGCAAGCCCTGTGAAAAAGAGATGCCATACATGAATGAACTGTACCCGAAATATAAAGCCAAAGGCGTAGAAATTTTGGCAGTTGACGTGGATGAAACAGAACTAGCTGTTAGACAATTTAGAGATCGTTATGGTTTGTCCTTTCCAATAATGATTGATAAAGGGAGTCAGGTGCTTAATGCCTATGGCGTAGGCCCTATCCCTGCCACTTATTTAATCGATAAAAATGGGAAGGTAGTCAAGATTTTTATAGGTGGAATGACCTTGCAACAAATAGAGGAAAGCATGAAACTGATTACTCCATGATTATAAAAAAGGAGAATTAAGGAATGAGCGATCTTACAATTTGGTTAGCATTCGGAGCAGGAGCATTGTCATTTATTTCGCCGTGTAGCTTACCTTTATACCCAGCTTTTTTATCCTATATAACTGGTGTATCGGTGAATGAAATCAAGCAAGAGAATGCCTTATTGCAGCGCAAGGCATTCCTTCATACTTTGTTTTTCCTACTTGGATTCTCCATAATCTTTATCGCTATTGGTTTTAGTGCTTCCTTAATAGGGAACATCTTTACAAACTACCAAAACTTAATCCGACAATTAGGAGCGATTCTGATTATCGTATTTGGTTTAGTCATTCTTGGCATCTTTACTCCTAGTTTCATGATGAAAGACAAGAAATATACCTTTCAAAATAAACCATCTGGATATATTGGTTCTATGTTTATTGGAACTGCTTTTGCAGCGGGTTGGACTCCTTGTACGGGGCCTATACTAGTATCGGTGATTGCCTTAGCGGCAACAAATCCTAATTCCGCAATGGCATATATGCTTCTATATGTATTAGGGTTCTCCATTCCTTTTTTTGTAATGTCATTTTTCATCGGAAAACTAAAATGGATTCAAAAATCCAATGTAGTGTTTCAAAAAGTTGGAGGAAGTATTATGATCGTGATGGGTATCTTGCTCTTTTTTGACTGGCTCACTAAGATTATTACGTTCTTCTCCAGCTTAATGGGTGGTTTTACAGGATTTTGATATAAACAACAGGGGAGTTAACAGTTCAATATGGGGAGGATTATTATTGTATCTAGTAGCACTTCTAGCTATACTGATTGATCAATTTATCAAATTTATGGTCAAAACTTATATGCAGGTTGGAGATTCTATTATCCTTGCGGGCGATTTCTTGCATTTTACCTCACATCGGAACACTGGAACTGCTTGGTGGGGGATGCTTGCTGGGCGGTGTTGGCTTCTTGTTTCGTTAGCATTAGTAACTGTCTATGGATGTATGCCCGCCATATTACTAATAAATGGACACGTTATGCCATAGGCTTGTTCATTGGGGGAGCCATTGGAAATGCAATTGACAGGTTACTATTTGGTGAAGTTGTAGATTTCTTTGATATAAGGATTATCAACTATCCAATTTCTAACACCGCAGATGTGTTCCTTGTATCGGGGGTTATACTCATGTTTATTGCTTCATATAAAGATTTTAGGAGTACAGGTACGTCTGACTAGTAACCTTGCTTCGAGCTTTAATTGTCTGTATTCATATGAATCGTGTTTCAATCTTTAATGTGAAATGAAGCAGTTCTATCACTATCAATGTGCGGTTTCCTTTGTGAGACATATTGGCGGTATTGATTTTCTCTTGAGCTAAATGTTGAAAAGTACATATACTGTAACCATATTATCCGTGTATTGATTTCTGTCTTATTATTCTCTAATGTTCTTTCTTGCTATTATGGTCTGTTTGTTTCATTTTAATGGTTTTCTACTTAAACCTTATGAGAGTAATGAACTCTTGTGCCTATACAAAAAACACCTCCAACAATCCAAGGTAGTCGTACGTTCTATTTAGGAAGTGTTTCATTCTTGTTTCATTTTAATTGGGTCGCTCCAAATGTGAATGGTATTACACCTGTCAAGTAGACAGAATAAAAGAAAGTCTATGCAGCCTTTCTCCGATATTTCACAGGAGAAAGGCTGTTCAATTTGTTCCATTATAAAATTTGATATATTCATGAATAGCTTTTTTGACTTTCCAAGGTTGTTGGCATTCATATTGATAAAAGCATTCCGATTTTTCATCGGAAGCATTTGGTTCTTATGATAACAGCGGCGTTTATGGTAAGCTTTTTTGCTCGGCTTATAACCATTAAAGAAGATTATCGACAATATCCAAGATACCCAAACGAATATTTAATACATCTGGTAACCGAATTTGTAGCCGTAGCTCTATGTGCAGCGGCTATTCCAGCAATTATGACTAAAAATTTTGTTGCTGTAACCTTTATTATTTACGTATTTTGTGCGGCATTCCCCAATAAACTTGTACAAAAGGGGGGAATGGGATGGAATGGGATGGAATGGGATGGAATGGGCAACGAAAATCATACATGAATTGGCAGAGTATCAGTTTTCCATTGCATTACTTATTAGTGTATTAGCAGGTTTTATCACCAGTTTTGATCCTTGTATGTTAGGAATGGCTTCCGGTGTCATCGCTTTTCAGAACAATGCAAAGAATAAGAGCCATTTTTCTTCTGTTTTGACCATGATGTTTTCTTTCTCCATTACGCTTACCTTCCTTGGTGTGATAAGCAGCTTTTTTGGAGAACGGATTCTTAGTTTGAATGAACAATATGGTTATGTGTTTTACAACTTATTAGCTATGATATTTATCTTATTAGGTTGTTACATGGTCGGCTTGAGGTTGATCCATATCTTCCCGTTTCATATCGTGGCTTTTTATTCAAAACCTAAAACACAAAAAGATAGAAAAAATCGCCATCCTTTAATCAGAGCCTATTCTCTTGGAACTTTGATTGGTCTTACCCCTTCTCCATGCAGGACACCTATGATATTAGCCATGCTTGCTTACTCGACAGTTACAGGTTCTATTGTCTTGGGTGGACTATTGCTTTTTGCTTACGGAATAGGACATAGCCTTATTTTCCTACTTATCGAATGGGTGACCAGAGTTATGAAGCAAATAGAATGGATCAGCCGTTGGCATTATGTATTTAATAAAGTATTGGGGATGGGATTAATTCTTATTGGACTCTTTTTTCTTTTATTTGAATAATGGCTTTGATACTTTTCATAACTTTTCGTGACACTAATTTTATTAACGTTATAAATCCGCCTTTCCCTTACTCTATTATTATCGCTCGGAAAAAAATTAAAAAGAAGAACAAGAATGGGAAGTAGAACAATAATTTATGGAAGAAATGGGACATTGGATGTACCAACAAACATTAATGCAAAAAAATTTATAAGAAAGTTCACCAGATTGATTGCAGATTAATAGAGTTAGAAAGAATGTCATATAAGACATAGCGTAATCAAATCGAGGGTATCCGATTTAAGGATACCCTCTTTCATTGAAAACAATTTAATTGAACAAGTATAAACATCATATAGACGTTCAATCAGCTGTCTCTTCTTATGTTACTTTTTCCAAAGGAGTCCTACAGATTAGGTGTTGGAGTCGGTTTGGCATATCCATTTTTATATGCTTCATCAATTTTTGTTCGAATCTCTTTTATTGATTTTCCTTCTTGATAATCTTGAATGGAAGTTGCTGCAATTTCTAGACAAACTCCACATTTTGTAGCATGATCATCCCACATAATTGCGCCGTCTTTCTTATTTTCAAATACGAAGCAATCATAATTATTTTTATGACCAGAAGATTCACCGCAGCCGCAATAACACGGAATATTTTCAAGTAATTCTCTATTTTTCGCTGCGCTAACGTATAAGTTTTTCATTTCTTTCGGTTTATCATCCAAGAAACTTGGTAGAACCTCGATACTTTTTGTTTCTTCTACAATATCTCTGCTTACTGTTTGTTGATGTCCTTGTTTGTTGTTTCCTGATTCTTGTAGCGAATTAGAGCAACCAACAATTAGGAGAGTGCTTAATAATGTAATAGGGAACAGTTTTCTGTAACTTACCATTTTGTATCCTCCTGACAATAAAATTAATAAATGAACATATATTCATAAAAGATACGTCTCTATTATACACGTTTTCTTAAAACAAGGAAAAACTTTTTAGTTGGTGTTGAGTGACAAAAAAGATGTTCAATTAACAAAAATGTTGTTTAAAAAATTAAAAAGTCGTTTAAATTCCTTATTGTACTAAACGGGGCAGTATAGTTGAAGAAGGAAATTGATCTTTTGCTATTTTGAAACAAATCCCTTCAATAATCGTTTTATTTACTAAGGAGGAATTATGTGTGAGAAGGATATTGTCATTATTCATTATCATGATTTTTATGGCAGGGTGTCAGTTAGGTGAATTGGAGCCACCCAAACCATCTTTAACCGTAGATGGTAAAGAGATTGATTATAAAATTGGAACATATTCTTGGTCGGAGAATGGTCGAGCAGTTGATGCAGATGCTATTGCCCCACCTGATCTTGTAGAAGAAATGGATTTTAATGTAGTTCCGTCTAAATCAAAGATGCTGATTAATTTTGGATACCAGCCGTCAGGCATAGAAGCAGGAATATGGAAAAATGATGATGTAAACTTTGAAAGGGTAACTAATAACACAATAATCCTTCCGAAAGAAGCAGGATCTTTTATTTACGTTATTCATGCTAGTTGGGAAGAGGGAGATGCGATTTATGCATTTCCGATAAAAGTAAAATAATAACCTTTTTTATTAAAGCGTGCTTTACTTCAATAAGGAGTAGAGTCTTTTTCTTATTCAAGTAACGAAGCAGGATAGTTGAAGGAGGCAGAGGTTTTTTAAACAACTTTTTTGTTAGTGTTTTTCCGAAACATTGCAGTATTTAAGTCAGAAATTAAATAACTATATTTTAAACACCGTTCGAAAATCGAACGGTGTTATGAGTGTTTGGGATATTAAAATTAAATAACTTTATTGTAAGTGAACAGTTGGTACTTGCATTTTGAAACAGCACAACATATAGCCGCTACAAAGGATATGAGGTACTAGAGATACGAAAAAAGGATCTGTTCTCTCTCCAATAATATCTGGTAATAATTAAAGAGAGACAGATCCAAATAAGAATAAGTTAGCTTCTTAATTAACTAAATTAAGCCTAAAGCGTGAACAATTTGATTGATAAAAAACGTGATAGTTATTGCTAAAACAGTAGGGATGGCAAAAGCAGCAAATGTCCATTTCTTACTTTTTGTTTCTTTATAAATGTTAATTAGTGTTGTACCACAAGGATAATGTAACAAAGAGAATAACATTGTATTTAATGCCGTTAACCAAGTCCAGCCGTGGTCAATAAAAATTTGTTTTAATGTACTCATATCTTCAATTTCTGTTAATGCTCCTGTTGATAAATAGCCCATGAGAAGGATCGGCAAAACAATTTCATTCGCCGGCAATCCTAATATGAATGCCATAAGAATAAAACCGTCAAGCCCTAGGCTTTTCGCAAACGGATCTAAAAAGTGAACGATGGAAAGCAAAATGCTTGTATCGCCGATGTACGTATTGGCTAAAATCCAAGTTAAAACCCCCGCTGGTGCAGCAACAGTCACGGCACGTTTCAGTACATAAAACGATTTATCAAGCGTTGCCCGAACAATAGTATTCCAAATTTTAGGATTGCGGTAAGGAGGCAATTCTAACGTATAGTGGGTTGGTATTCCTTTTAATGCGGTTTTTGATAAAATCCACGAAACGGATAACGTTACAACGATACCAAAGAGAACCATACCGACTACGACAGCCGCTGTCACCATCGTACTTAGCTCGCCTGTAAAGCTTGCCGCCATAAAAAGGGACGATAATAAAATGAGCGTCGGCCATCTCCCATTGCAAGGAACGAAATTGTTCGTTAAAATGGCAATCATTCGTTCGCGAGGAGATTCAATAATTCGAGTGGACATAATCGCCGCAGCGTTACATCCAAATCCCATTGCCATCGTAAGTGATTGTTTTCCATGCGCACCTGCTTTTTTAAATAAACGGTCCATGTTAAAGGCGACACGAGGCAAATAACCGTAATTCTCCAATAAAGAAAAAATCGGGAAGAAAATAGCCATTGGCGGCAGCATAACACTCACAACCCATGCTGTACCGCGATATAAACCTAAAACGAGAATACCATACAGCCAGTCTGGCGCATTAATAGCTTTGAATGCTAAAGTCAAATATCCTTCCAACCAACCAAAGAAATTCGCTAGCATGGACGATGGAATGTTGGCTCCAGCGATGGTAATATAGATGACAACTGCCAACATTGCCAGCATAATAGGAAATCCCCAAATTTTTGATGTAAAAATTCGGTCTAGTTTTTCCGTTGGGTCTGGCTTTTCTTTTTGATTGTATGAAACTACGTCATTACAAATCTTTTTCGTTGTTTGAAAAATGTGACTAACAATTCTGTCACGAGTCTGGGCATTTGATAAAGACTCTGCATATTTCACTAATTCTTGAAAACTTTTTTCGCGATCAACAGCTGCATGGGTATCCATTTGCTGTCAACCTCCTTACTGATGAATGATAGTCCCGCTTCAACGCATCTAAAAGACTGTGATCTCCATCTAATAGACGTAAAGCAACCCACCTTGCCGGATACTCGGTTCCGAATAATTTGGTTACTAATGGTATTAATTTAGCGATTTTTTCTTCGATGTCTGGACTGTATTGGATTTTAATTGGATTTGTTTTAATTTTCCCCTTTACCATTAGGTCAATTGTTTTCAAAAGTTCATCGATTCCTTCACCGTTACGTGCCGATATTGTCAAAACTGGAACACCTAATTTTTTGGCTAATAATGATTTATTAATCTCGATTCCTTTTTTTCTAGCTTCATCTATTAAGTTAATACAGACAATGACTTGATCTGTCATCTCAAGCACTTGTAAAGCTAAGTTTAAGTTGCGTTCAAGAGCGGTAGCATCAAGAACGACAATAGTTACATCTGGCTTTTCAAATATAATAAAATCTCTTGCGACTTCTTCATCTGCCGAATTAGACAATAAAGAATAAGTTCCGGGCAAATCAATGATTTTATAAGTTTTATCATTATAGGTAAAAGAGCCTTCAGCGTGAACAACCGTTTTTCCGGGCCAATTCCCCGTATGTTGTCGTAGACCGGTCAATGCGTTGAATAATGTGCTTTTGCCTGTATTCGGGTTTCCAGCCAAAGCGATACGCCATTCTTTGTCTTCAGTCATTCTCTATGACCTCCCCAAATATTTTGCTACTTTCTTCTTCGCGCAAGGCAATCATTGTGTTGTCGACCCGAAAAGCGGTGGGATCTCCTAGTGGACTTTTTTGTTGCACACTGATAACTGCTCCGGGAACAAAACCTAAATCAAGCAATCTATACCGCATCGTACCAATGAGCTCCAATTGTACAATTTTGAATTTTTGACCGGGACTACAATTAGAAAGTGGAACAAGTTTGGTAGAATCCATCATATTTTACCTCCAGACAACAATTTGTCTTTAACTCATAATTTTTCCCTAAACCAAATTTCACCCATATCATATGCACTAGTTTGATTTTTGTCAACGGAAATGACCTTGTACAAATTTAGTGCAGGAAGGCGGAAAGAAAAGGGTGTTTTTTATGTTGAAAAGACGTGTTTTGCTAAATTCATGCATAAGGATAGATGAAAATGAATATGGACAAAAGGAAGGGTGACATCATGGAAGAAAGAACAATACTAGTTGTTCCGATCATTACCATTTTTATAATTACTTTGGGGGAATTTTCAGCTTTTTATTCCGTTTTATTTTAGGAATGAAGATAGAGCGGATTTTCGTTTTCTGCGGTGGTTTGTTGCTCGGTTTAATTTTATTCGATTGCTTCCAGAAAATTTTATACAGTACAGGGGGATGGGAATTGTCTTAGGAATATTAGCCGGTATATTAATGATGGTTATTGCTGAGAAACTATTACATAAAAATTTAAATGTGGCCAATAGAAGATTAGAGTATATGCATTCTTTTGTGCTTCTGCTTGTTGCAATTGGCATTCATAACCTGCCAACCGGCTTGGCATTAGGAGCTGCGATGAAAGACGAATCGTTTTCTCTTTCTCCACTGTTAGCCGCATTAATTCTTCATCATATCCCTGAAGGAATGGCACTAATGGGTTCGATGTATTGGTAGAATATCCATCTTTAATATTTGTAATTAGCGCTGTTTTTTTGGCTGTTGTTCTTGGTGCAAGCATTTTTGTCGGATTTCTAATTGGAGATCATTCTAATAAAATCAACACTCTCTTGTTCGGAGGGACGATTGGCACTTTAACGTTTGTGACAATCCATGAAATCTTATGGAGAGCAAAAAAGAAAATGAGTTTTCATGAATTTTGTTTGTATGCATTGCTTGGTTTATTATTTATTTATATGTTTTTATTACTTATTCATTAAATATTGTTTGACATTTTAAATAATGATGTGATACTTTTTTTGTAGAATATATGAATACATGTTCATATATTAAATTAATGGGGGTGTTTATTATGGATGAATTTAATCACACACAATCTGTTGATAAAGAGTTAGATGAGGAAACTTTGTTTATTGTCTCACAAACGTTTAAAGCATTAAGTGACCCTACGAGAATTAGAATCTTATATTTACTATCGCAAAAGGAATGTTCAGTGAGCGAAATTGCTGAAGAATTGTCATTAGGACAATCAGCTGTGTCACATCAATTGCGCTTTCTAAAAAACTTGCGACTTGTTAAATACCGACGCGCTGGAACGACGCTGTATTATTCTAATGACGATGAACATGTCATGAATATTCTAAAACAAACAATTGATCACGCGAGACATCATTAAAAAGGCAGGGATTTTATCATGGAGGAATACCGAATAAAAGGTTTGTCATGTGCCCATTGCGCCGCTGAAATCGAAAAGAAAATTCGGAGTTTAGAACATGGAGAAACAGCAACACTAAATTATAATACAGGAAAACTAAAAATTGATGAAAAAGCTAATTTAGAACAAGTGGAAAAAATTTTATCAGAAGACGGAGCATTTATTGAAAAAACTCATACCCATCATCACGGACATGAGCATTCACATCATCAAGGTATCAATTTAAAGTTTTTGCTTATTGCTTCGACTATTTTATATTTTATAGCATTTTTTCTGGAGAAACAGGCTAACAGTTTTTTAGTGATCAGTTTATATTTAATCGCTATGTCTATTAGCGGATATCAGACGTTTTTCAAAGGTTTGAAAAATTTGGTTAAACTGAAATTCAATATTGATACGTTGATGACCGTGGCATTAATTGGGGCCGTCTCCATAGGCGAGTGGAAAGAAGCAACGGTTGTTGCCATTCTTTTTGGATTAAATGAATATCTTGAAGGTATTGGAATGGAAAAAGCCAGAAAATCGATGGAGAAATTGTTGGAAGTAGCCCCTAAGCAAGCGACAGTGTTGAAGGATGGAATAGAGAAAGTGGTTCCTATTGAGTCCCTTCAAGCAGGGGATATTGTTTTAGTAAAACCCGGAGAAAAAATTCCTTCAGATGGAGTAGTTGTGGAAGGTAAAAGCTCAGTGAACGAGGCTGCCATTACAGGAGAATCGTTACCTGTTGAAAAGGCAAGTGGAGAGACGGTATTTGGCGGAAGTATTAATAACGAAGGGATTTTGAAAATTGAGATTACGAAATCATATGAAAACTCATCTTTAGCTAAAATTTTACACTTAGTCGAGGAAGCGCAGGAAACAAAAACACCAACGGAACTGTTTATCAATCGTTTTGCTAAATATTATACCCCTCTGATTATGATTGTTGCCGTTTTAGTCATGGTGGTGCCTCCGCTATTTTTTGGTGCTGAATGGAACAAATGGTTTTATCAAGGTTTAGCTGTTTTGATTGTGGGGTGTCCATGCGCGTTAATTTTATCTTCACCTATTGCGATTGTTTCTGGGATTACAAGAAATGCCCGTAATGGGATTCTTGTGAAAGGTGGAGTGTTTCTTGAGCAGTTAGGAAAAATTAATACGATTGCTTTCGATAAAACTGGAACTCTTACAAAAGGAGAGCCGCATGTTGAAAAAGTAACGGTTTATATAGAGAACGAAGATGAATTTTATCGGATTATCGGTTCGATTGAGAAACATTCATCCCATCCGTTGGCAAAAGCAATTATGAAAAAAGTGGTTGAGACAGAAGTCGCTTTACATGATCCGGAAGAAATCGAAACGGTTTCTGGACAAGGAATCGTCGCGCTTATTCAAGGTAAACGATATTGGGTGGGGAATGAGAAAAGTATTTCACATTTACACATAACAGAGAATGTGAAAACAGATATTGAGAAAATGAAAGAAGAAGGTTTGACGTTAGTGTTACTTGCTGATGAACGTCAAGTGATGGGGCTAGTCGGAATTTCTGATGAAATTAGAGAAGAAAGTAAAAGCGTAATTGCGGCGCTGCATCAAGCGGGTATTCAACATACAGTGATGCTGACGGGAGACCATCAAAAAACAGCAGAGAAAGTGGCACGAAAAGTAGGAGTGACAGAGTATTACGCCAATCTATTACCAGAAGATAAGGTGGAAAAGGTAAAAGAATTAGCGTTAAAAGGCAAAGTGGCGATGATTGGTGACGGTATCAATGATGCACCTGCTTTAGCAACAGCCGATTTAGGCATTGCAATGGGAAAAGGTACTGACAGCGCAATTGAAACAGCAGACATCGTTTTAATGCAAGACCATCTTGGAAAACTACCGAGCGCTATAAGAACTGCTAAAAAAGTAAATCGTATTATCAAATTAAATATTTCCCTTGCATTAGGTCTCAAATTATTAGCTCTTTTACTCACTATTCCGGGCCTGCTTACACTGTGGATTGCCATTTTATCCGATATGGGTGCCACTATTTTAGTTACTGTAATTAGCTTAACGATTTTATGGGAGAATAAAGAACATGAAATAAGAATCTAAGTTTTCAATGGAAAACTTAGATGTATTTGATGCATGCATAGAATAAAATTGCTAAAGATTAACCATTGGTGGGAAAACGGATGAAACAAGAAAAAATGGAATCGAAAGTGAAAAAGAGTATAGAACAAATCATTAAAAAGTTTAAAAAGAAAGGCATTCAAGTAGAGAAGGTATTATCTAGAGCGAGTATGGCAAGAAACCTTAAAGGTGTTCTGTTATAACGGAAAGTAAAAAGTGTAAAGTAATATGTTTCTTCCAAAAAAGGAAATTTCAGCTTGTCGACAAAATCGACAAGCTGAAGTATCTTTAACGATGCTTTTTTTACTTTACAATTACTTCGTTTTTAGGCATATTATGCATTCCTCTGGCCGTTGTGTGTGAAATTACATAGTACTTCCCTGTTTCTTTAAAGACATAAGTAATCTTGTATTCACCATTTTTAGTGTGCTTGGCTTCAATTTTTTTATGTTGTTCTTCTGTTTGTCCTTCTTTCCAAATCTCAAATTTTACTTCATCAGCATCTTCTACTCTTTCTGTTCCTTGAGTAACAGTGGCGACTACTTCCACCTCTTCATTAACTTTTATAGTCTCTGGAATTGTTTTAAATTTTACTTCAATCAATTCTGGTACTTCATTTTCCTGACTACATCCTCCAAGTACAAAAAGGCTTATTAAAGCCAACCCTAATAACTTTTTCATTTCTAACACTCCCCAAGCCAACAATGTCTTATATTATTTTACTTCATAAGATGTCTTTGTTTTATTATGGAATGTGAACAAAAAACAACAATAAAGAAATTCCTATGCACAAGGTAACATCAGTCAATGAATATATATTCATAAATCACACATTCTGAATTATGTAAAATATAAAGGTTATAAAATGGCGAATATGTGAATTTTTTGTTGCTATTGTTTAATGAAATGCATTTGGAAAGAGAGAAACCTATTGAATAATAAGATAAATTCAAAAGAAGAATAAAGCAAAAAGGAGGCTCAAATATGGGACATCATCATGGTCACGGAAGTCATTCTCATGTACATCATACGAATAAAAGAGCATTGCTAATTAGTTTTTTTCTCATTTTCTCATTCCTTGTTGTTGAACTTATAGGTGGGATTTTAACAAACAGTCTTGCTTTAATATCCGATGCGGCACAC
Source organism: Peribacillus tepidiphilus (assembly GCF_009466385.1). Lineage (GTDB taxonomy): Bacteria > Bacillota > Bacilli > Bacillales > DSM-1321 > Bacillus_BN > Bacillus_BN tepidiphilus. Next base: position 38,038 of record NZ_WIAQ01000028.1, read on the forward strand.
ATGTTAAGCGATGCAGCGGCATTGGGTTTAAGTCTTTTAGCCCTAAAGATAGGAGAAAAGCAAGCAAATGAAACGAAAACTTATGGGTATAAACGATTTGAAATTTTAGCCGCATTATTGAATGGAGTGACCCTTTTACTTATCTCTGTCTATATATTCTACGAAGCCTATCATCGTTTCTTTGATCCACCTGAAGTAATGAGTTTTGGAATGTTGACAATAGCTGGAATTGGACTCCTTGTTAATATTTTAGCTGCATGGATTTTAACGAAGGGGGATACGAATGAGAACCTTAATTTAAGAAGCGCCTTCCTGCATGTTTTAGGGGATTTACTTGGATCAGTTGGGGCGATTGTAGCAGGCTTGCTTATATTATTTTTCGGGTGGAATATTGCGGATCCGATTGCGAGTGTGTTGGTATCTGTTCTAGTTTTAATTAGTGGCTGGCGTGTAACGAAGGAATCTATCCATATTCTCATGGAAGGGAGACCGGTACATATTGATTTGCAAGAAGTAAAAAGTAAATTGGTGTCTTTATCAGGAGTCACAAGTGTTCATGATTTACATATATGGTCGATTACTTCAGGCTTCCCGGCTTTGAGTTGTCATCTTGTCGTTCACTCTCGAATTGACCGGGATCAAGTGTTATATGAGGCAAAAGCGATGTTACAGAAGCATTTTGGCATTCAACACTCCACTATACAAATAGAAGGTGAACAATCGAAAAAATGTACAGAAACAGATACTTGCAATTAACACCCCCTTTATTTAATAAAGGGGGAATATTTATTCTTTATACTCCTAACCTACAATGACCCTTTTGTCACAATCAACAAATTTATATATAAGAAACAGGTTTTTAATAAAAATTTTTACATCACTAGTGTTGCATAAATATTGTCGCAATTTTCAGTTTTATTATTTTTTCTGTTTAGAGCCAAAAAGGTAAATACCCAATTATAGGTGACTCCATCCATTTGGAAATTTATTGACAATTAGACCTGTGCGACGACGACA
>NZ_WIAQ01000029.1 GCF_009466385.1 Peribacillus tepidiphilus
GTGTGTCCTTTATTAATGGATTTGGACGGGTTACCACCTGACTTATCCATTATAAAGGACTTTTTCTTTGCACAAAATAAAATAAGTGAAGATTGTGAGTCTTTTTAATATTAAAATTAAATTAATGCAACACTAGTGATAATAAGTATCTCTTGTATTTCCATATGTAGTATAGTTTTTCTTTAAAATCCTGCAAATTGTCCTTTTATTTAAATCCACCTTGCACCACTCATAAATACTTTGGGTAGTAATCTTTCGATCAGGAAATAGCATCTTAAATTCCTCTACATTCCGCAAAATTGCTAGTTCAATCTTTTCATGTCCTCCACACTTTCCACAAACAAAGTCATTATTTTTCCTAGAAATTAGGAAAGACTTACAAGTTTTGCAATAAATTCCCTTTTGTAGCTGGTCATAATTATATTGAGGCAATACTGTAAATGGATTTTTAGTTTGATGTAATGAAATTAACTTTTGCGCCAGTTTTTTGTGTCCATCATTTAACTTATACGAAGAATTATTTAAATCTCTTAAAAAACGATTAACTTGTGTTGGTAAAATTATAGGTTGGTCCAGTGGAGCTTGATATAAGGTGAATTCAGGGTTAATAAAGATAATGGAGGCTTCAACTAGGTAATTTTGCTTGAGGTTTTGGAGGAGTTGGCGGAATAAAGTCGCACTTCTTTTTAACTGGTCTAGCGGATTCTTATACTCGCGACCGGTTGTAACAGCATACAGTTTGTCCGATTCTAAGTAGAAATCACCTTGAAAATTTTTTATATCCAAAAGGTGAATAACTCCTTGTGATAGAATCAAAGTATCAATTTGAAAATAGGAGCTGTTTACTTCAAGCAGCAAGTCATTTATGATATATTTTTCTCCTTTTAGACTTTCTGCCAGCAGATCAAATTTAATCTCCCCTTCATAGCCTTTTTCAAGGTTTAAATAGTGGATTTTTTCCTTTTCAGATAATTCCATTCGTGTGTTTAAACTTCGTATAGACCTTAATTCATCCGACTCAGATCGACCTTTAAGTAACATAAGCCACTTCCTTTCTTAATCTCTAAACTTATTTTATAAAAAATTATCAAGATTCCAATCAAGGAATATGAATATTCTTTTAACATTTGAATAAGACTTTGACATAATACCAAAAGGTGTTATGTTATAAAAAAAGAAATCAAATTATTTTTTTTAAAAGAAGGAGAATTAGCTTGGAAACATTACAGGATATAAAGCAAACTGTCATTTTTGACGCACCTATTCATAAAGTATGGAACGCAGTATCAACTTCTGAAGGAATTGCATCCTGGTTCATGCCAAATGATTTTGAGTCTAAAGTAGGGCACGAATTTCATTTACAATCCCCTTTCGGTCCATCTCCTTGCAAGGTATTAGAAATTGATGAACCAAACCGGCTCTCCTTTTCATGGGATACAGAGGGTTGGATAGTTTCGTTTATTTTAAGAGAATTGGGTGACAAGACGGAGTTTACTTTTATTCATAGTGGTTGGAAAAACCCTGATACGATTCTTCCAAAAGCAAACGAGAAGAGTTCGGTTATTCGCGGTAGAATGGAAAATGGTTGGGTAGACCTTGTGAATGAACGACTTCGAAAGGTTGTTGAAGGATAAGTACCTGCAGTTAAGCATGGTGTATTTTTAAAGCTAATGATGACCCAACGAGTTGAGAGGTTCTACGATTGCTTTCTTATAACGAATTACCTATTTCGGAAATAACATCTCCTATTCCCATAAATTGTAGAGCCATTGTAAAGCATCATTATAACCGATCAGAAGCAAAATTATTAGTGGACAAAAAGTAGATAGAGAAAAACTTTATCGGTTACATCCAAAAGCCTTAACAGATCAATCTGAAAGAAATTGTATAGCAATTAATGAGTAAGAAAAATATGAAAAATAAGGAGTTCATTCATAATGAAAAAAGTTACACCATTCCTAATGTTCCAAGGGAACGCGGAAGAAGCTATGAATTATTACACGTCTTTGATTGAGGATTCAGAAATAACCAGTTTAACTCGTTATGAAGCAAATGAAGCAGGTGAAGAAGGAAGTGTTAAGAAAGCTACTTTTTCATTAAAGGGTCAGGAATTTATGTGTATCGATAGTAATGTTAAGCATGAATTTACATTTACACCTTCGTTTTCCTTGTTTATTACATGCGATACGGAAGAAGAAATTAACCGACTTTATGAAAATTTATCTGAAGGTGGAAAAGTTCTAATGCCGTTAGATGATTATTCCTTTAGTAAAAAATTTGGTTGGGTTGTCGATCAGTTTGGCGTTTCATGGCAACTGAATCTCCCCAGCTAAATGATAATGGAGAGAAGGGGGTGTCCGATAAGTCGAATTTTATTGGCTTTTGGATTCCCCTTTTTATGTTTCAAGAATATTGATATATCACCATTCTTGACTTTCAATTTTTAATGAAGTTACCCTTTTCGGAAAGCCCCATATAATTGATTTCCCCCTGTTCATTGATTATAAGCATTTAAAGGAGAAGTTACTTGTTTTATTAAAGGGTGCTTTCCTCTAATAAAGATGGCGTCTTTTTTAATGTACATATGTAGCAGGAATATTGCAGAAAAAATTCCATTTTGAATTCTGATTATTGGGAAGTAGTGTATCAATAGCAACACCTCAAAAGGATTTCCAGCTACTTATGAAATTAAGTTATAATAGAAGAAACTACCTATAATTTATTAAAAAAATTTTCTATTCCATTGATTTTGCATGAGGAGGACACAATGAAAAAACACATTCATGTCGTTGGAGCAGTAATCATTGAAAACGGTAAAATTTTATGTGCGCAAAGAGGTCCCGATAAAGCATTGCCTCTTAAGTGGGAATTTCCAGGTGGAAAAATAGAAGAAGGAGAATTACCTCAAGAAGCATTACGGCGTGAAATTAATGAAGAAATGCAATGTAAAGTAGAAATTGGTGAACAAATCGATTACACAGTTTACGAATATGATTTTGGTATTGTTCATTTGACAACTTTTTATTGTAAGCTTATTGAAGGAACCCCTGTTTTAACAGAGCATGTTTCAATCAGATGGTTATCACCACACGAGCTTCCATCATTAGATTGGGCACCCGCAGATATTCCTGCCATTGAAAAATTATCAAAAATCCTTTATTAATTACATAGAAAATACAACAAGCTACTCACACACGTGATTAGCTTTTTTATTTTGATAATCTAATTGCACTTTTCTTTCTGTGAGTATTAAAATGGTTATATATAATTGGATATAAATGGTGATCATGTGCTGAATTTAGTTGAGAATTTAAAAGAGTCTTTATATAAGGGATTTATTGATCAATCTCATAGTAAATCTGCAAGCTACAAGCCTAAGCTGTTAGTCAATAATTCGAAGAAAAATGAAAACGTATTAACATCTTTACTGGAAGAACTTGAAAATTGTAAGGATTTTATTTTTTCGGTGGCTTTTATTACGGAAAGTGGCCTTGCTACTCTAAAATCTCATTTTCTTGACCTTAAACGAAAAGGGATTAAAGGTCGTATTCTTACATCTACATTTTTGAATTTTAATCAACCTAAAGTATTTAGAGAATTGTTGAAAATTAAAAATGTAGAAGTGCGATTAACAGATGTACAAGGTTTCCATGCGAAGGGGTATATATTTAACCACGAAACTCATTATTCTTTAATTGTGGGGAGCTCTAATTTAACTGCACATGCGTTAAAAGTGAATTATGAGTGGAATGTAAAATTAACCTCCCATGAAAACGGAGAAATCATCCATCATTTTAAAAATCAATTTGAAGATGTTTGGGAAGAGTCTCAAAGCTTGACTGAAGAATGGATCGAGCAATTTGAAAAGTCATACACTCAGGTTATTAACGATAGAGAAATAGATAGATTGATAGAATTACCAGCCCAGTATAATACTAATTCCATTGAAGATGCTTTGAGTATTTTACCAAATAAAATGCAACAAGCAGCATTGCATGAAATTCAAGCGGTTCGAGCTGCTGGGAAAGATAAAGGTTTAATTATTTCTGCAACAGGAACTGGTAAAACATATCTTTCAGCATTTGATGTGAGACGATTTGCGCCTAAAAGAATGCTCTTTATTGTTCATAGAGAGCAAATATTAAATAAAGCAAAATCAGATTATAAAAAGGTGCTTGGTGGTCTTGAAAAGGACTTTGGGATATTGTCGGGTTCTAGTAAACAAACAGATGCGAAGTATTTATTTGCTACAATTCAGACTATCTCAAAAGAGGAAAACTTATCTCAATTCGATCCTGAAACGTTTGATTATATATTAATAGATGAAGTTCATAAAGCAGGTGCCAAATCTTATCATAAAGTACTAAATTATTTCAAACCAAAATTTTTGATGGGAATGACTGCTACGCCTGAGCGTACAGATGATTTTAATATTTACGAACTGTTTGATTACAATATTGCTTATGAAATTCGTTTACAAGAAGCACTTGAAGAAGATATGCTTTGTCCTTTTCACTACTTTGGAGTAACGGACTTTGAATATGATGGTGAGACAATTGATGATACTACTGTTTTGTCTAAGTTAGTTACTGAAGAGCGTGTAAATCATATCATTGAAAAAATGGATTACTATGGTTTTTCTGGAGACAAGGTAAAGGGGTTAATTTTCTGCAGTCGAAAAGAAGAAGCGAAAGAGCTATCTCTTGTATTGAACAAGAAAGGTTTCCGCACAGTTGCATTAACTGGTGATGATTCTCAAGAAGAAAGAGAACGCCGAGTAAACCAATTAGAAAACGGGCTACTTGATTACATTTTAACGGTGGATATTTTTAATGAGGGAATTGATATCCCAAACATTAATCAAGTTGTTATGTTAAGGCAAACTCAATCTAGCATTATTTTTATTCAGCAGCTTGGACGAGGACTCCGTAAACATGAATCAAAAGAATTCGTAACGATCATTGATTTTATCGGCATTTATAAAAACAACTATTTAATTCCGATTGCTCTTTCAGGAGACAGATCGCTAAACAAAGACAATATCCGTCGCCATACGAAAGATACAAGCTATATTAAGGGAGTCTCAACTATTAACTTTGAAGAAATAGCCAAAAAGCAAATCTTTAAATCACTTAATAATAGTAATTTAACATCACTTAAAATCTTAAAAGAAGCTTATGTCGAGTTGAAAAATAGAATTGGTAGAGTCCCATATTTATATGACTTTGTATTGAATCATTCTATTGATCCTGTTGTCATAGTGGATTCATATTCAAACTATCATCAATTTTTATTAAAAATGAAAGAAGAAATTCCTATCCTAACAGAATATGAAAATAAAGTTTTGACAATGCTCTCATTAGAAGTATTGAACGGAAAACGTAAACATGAAATCATTTTGCTGGATTTATTACTACATCAAGAAAAAGTTGAATACAAGAAGTTTCTCAATGCCTTAATCAACTCTGATTGTGTCATAGATGAAGCTACAATTGCTTCCGTTCAACGTATTTTTGATTTGTCCTTTTTTACACAAAGCTATCAAAAGAAGTACGGACAAATGCCAATCGTTAGCTTGCATGAAGATCAACATTATCGGTTTAATGAATCGATTCGTAAAAGTATGAATCATAATACATACTTCAGAAAATTGCTCACCGACATTGTTCAAAGTGCTAAGGAAAAGAACAAACACTATGAATGTAATCAAAAACTTACGTTGTATAAAAAATATTCTAGGAAAGATGCTTGTAAACTATTGAATTGGAACAGTGACGAAAGCTCAACCATATATGGCTATAAAACAAAACACCATACTTGCCCAATCTTTATTACGTATCATAAAAATGATGATGTTGAATCCAGCGTGAATTATGGTGATGAATTTCTTAGTCAAGAAGTTCTTAAATGGTATACAAGAAGTAATAGAACATTGCAATCAGAAGAAGTTCAAAAAATTATTGAGGCAGAAGAAAATAACATTGACATTCATATTTTTGTAAAAAAAGATGACGATGAAGGAACCGACTTTTACTATTTAGGGAAAGCAAGCCCAGATAAAAATAGCGTTCGACAAGAAAAAATGATCGATAAAAATGGAAAAGAACTTCCAGTTGTCCAAATGAACATGGTTATGGAACAATCCATTAAAAATACACTTTATCACTATATAAAGAATGATTGAAGGGACAGGAGCTCCCGAATGTCAATAGATTTTGTCAGAAGATTTCCTCAGAAGATTTCCAGATAAGAAGAGTCGAAATACGGCTCTTCTTTTTCAATGTTTCGGGTGTCAGGCACCGCACGTGGACAAATGTCTTTCTGTGGTGACTGACACCATTTTCGGGGGAGAATAGCTGAACTTCGATCATTGCTATATCGTTTTTTGTTGGACAAGGGAATGAATCGTCTTTTTTATTCATAATATTCTAAAAATAACAAATATTTATTGTGCAATGTAGTTAATAGATGATAAAGGGGGATGAAAAGTGAGCCAATGAAAAGACCGATCAATGCGTTTTTTTAATGTACTGGTAATTACTACAATGATTGAGTGCTTTGATTTAAAACGGAGGAGGAATGAAGATTGACCATTACAATTGGGAAAATATTTGATTTAACAGTAGCGAGATTTCCGAATAAAGAAGCGTTATACGATGTAAGGAAAAACCTTCGATATACGTATAAAGAATGGAGCACTCAGGTAAATAAGCTGGCCAATGCTCTTTTAAATGAAGGAGTAAGAAAGGGAGACCGTGTATCCACTTACCTTTTTAATACGGAGGAGCTGGCAACTGCTTTTTTCGCATGTGCCAAAATAGGGGCAATTTTTAATCCTATTAACTTTCGATTGATGTCAGAGGAAGTAGCATACATTTTACAGGATGCTAAACCGAAGGTCGTTTTATTTGAACAAATGCTCGAATCGAACATCACAGCAATTGCCAATCGTTTTACTCATACATCCTACTGGTTTATTGATGAAGAAGTGCCGGCATACGCAGAATGCTACAAGAATAGAGTTGCTACTTCTCCAAAAACAGAAATAGAAGCAGACATTCATGAAAATGATATTTATGCGATCATGTACACAAGTGGTACGACAGGAAAGCCAAAGGGTGTTGTTCACCGTCACAGGGATATGGTTGAGCAGAGTTTAATTGTAATTGGTGCAACAAAGCTCCATGCCAATGACAACGGGTTAGTAACAGCCCCGATGTTTCATTGTGCTGAACTCCATTGTGCTTTTCTTCCTCGTGTCCATATTGGAGCGAAAAATACAATCCTACACCATTTTGAGCCAAAAGAAGTTCTCCGGCTAATTACGGAAGAAAAAATCACTAAATTTTTTGCAGCACCTACGATGTGGAATATGCTCCTACAGGAAGATTTGAAGAGCTATAACCTAGATAGTTTGAAGATGGGACTATACGGAGCAGCTCCAATGGCACCTGCCCTTGTGTATGCCTGCCACGACAAATTAGGTATTTCACTTGTTCAAGCATATGGAATGACAGAAATGGGGCCGGCCATTACTTTCTTATCAGAAGACGACCAGATTAGGAAAGCAGGGTCTGCCGGCCAAGCGTGTTTAAACCATGAAATTCGAATCGTGCGTCCTAAGGAAGACGGTCCTTCTGATCCAGATGATACCGTACCAACAGGAGAAACAGGTGAAATTCTTGTAAAAGGCCCATGTTTGATGAGCGGTTATTTTAATCAGGCAGAAGCAACAGAGAAAGCGATGTATAAAGGCTGGTACCATTCAGGAGACATCGGCTATCTCGATGATGAGGGCTATCTATGGGTAAAAGACAGAGTGGATGACATGATTATCAGTGGCGGTGAGAACATTTATCCACGTGAAGTAGAGGATGTATTATATACACATAGCGGAGTCTTAGATGTGGCAGTAATCGGACAGCCAGATGACCGCTGGGGAGAGCTGGTAACGGCGTTTGTCGTGAAAAAGGATGCATCCTTAACAGAGAAAGAGCTTGATGAACTTTGTAAAAACAGTGAAGAGCTAGCCAATTATAAAAGACCGAGAAGATATATATTCTGTGACGTATTACCTCGAAATGCAAGCGGAAAAATTCAAAAGTTTGTGCTTCGAAAACAGCTAGAGGATATCATTACGAAGAGTTAACGATGCCACAGGCACCTAAAAATAGTTATAAGTAGGAAAATGACAAAAACCTAATGATTGAAACTTGAAATCGTTTCTTTCATTAGGGTTTGTCATTCGTACGAAAAATTTTTAAGATTTCTTGTTTAATTTTTCTTGAGCCATCCTAATAAGCTCCTTAACCATACTTCCACCTAATCTTCCGCCGACTTTTCCAGCCTGTTGAGATGTAAGTAGACCATTATAGCCTTTTTTCAGAGGTATATTGACCTCTTTAGCCGCTTCAAATTTTGCGTCTTCTGGACTGTTAGTATGGGCAACTCTAGCTTTTAATTCGTCTAAGCCTTTTCGTGCTTCAGGAACAAGGATCTTATTTCGATTTTTTCTTGCCATCTTTATCCCTCCTTTATAGTAGGATTACCCCAGATAGAGGGAAAATAGCATTCATTTTATGAAATACTATGCATTAATGCATGAATAGATCTATTGATCTAATTTAATATAAAAATATTATGTAAACAAAGAGAGTAGTTTTTATTTTATTAGGGTAGATAGGATCATTTACTATCAAAAAAGTTGTTCGGAAGCCCCCATAAGATTTTATATCAATAAGGCCCATAGGATGTCCTTCAAAGCTGAGCATCCTAAGAATAAGAGAGAACAAATTAAACTAGAATTATTTGAAAAAAATTATTGTCTATCTATCATAAGCCTGAACCAAGCTAGACAAGCAGCATAGTATATCCATGAAGGAAAGCAATTTCAATCTGCATGTTCCTAAAGACATCTACAAAGGATATTTGGATTTGTATAATTAAGCAGATTGAAAAGGTAAATCCATAGAAAAAAGAAAGCTGGTGTAAACATGATTAACTGGAAAGTACGCTTTAAAAATCCAACGTTTATTTTTACGTCATTTATTCCTGGGATATTATTTCTTGCTCAAATGATTGCAGCATTTATCAATACCTATATTCAGCCAATTGGATTTACAATTACCGATGACGCGTTGCAGGGATTGTTAGGTATTGTTAACTTTATCGCTCTTACCTTCTTCGGAATTGGTAGCGTGATTGACCCTACTACTAAAGGAATACAGGACAGTGTGCGTGCAAAACAATACAATAAACCTTTGTAAGTAACCTTATAAAATTAGTTTTGAACTTTCTTCCATAGTTTAAAATTTAATAATAAGAAAAATTCCCACGATTCATTGTTAATCGCGGGAATTTTTTTAATGTACCCAATCTTCATATGAATACAAGTACCTAACCCAAGGGAAAGAGAAGGGTAGCACTATAATATTCTGTATAATAAATTGAATTTTTTATGGTTTTAACACATCGTGATCCACATAGCGTGCACCGTTCAACTCACTGATTATGTTGATCGCCACTTTTGCACCGTCACCCGCTGTAATAATGGTATGTACGCTTACGCCTGCACAAGTTCCAGCTGCCCAAATACCTTCAATATTCGTTCTACCTGATGGATCAACATCAATGACGGTTTTAATACGTGGTTCTGAGCCATCTTTTGTTTTCACTCCTATTTTTTCTGCTAACTCAACTGAAGGGCCTGTAGCTAAAAGAATATACTTTGCTTCGTACTGATCGTTTTCAGTTTCTAAGCGGAAGCCTTCACTTAGTTTTTCAATATGGATAGCTTCTGATTGGATGATTTCAGCTCCAAATTTCTTCGCCTGTTCTTTTCCGATGTCTACAAGTTCGGGACCCGTAATCTCCATTATTCCATAATGGTTCTCAATCCATGCACGCTTTGTCATACTCTTATCTTGATCAATAACTAGTGTTTTTTTACCGGCCTTTGCAGCAAAAAGAGCAGCACTTGCACCCGCTGGACCAGCACCTACGATAATTAGATCATACATAGAATATTACTCCTCCAAAAAAATTTTTAACATTTCAAATTTTAGCAAACAAAAAGAAATATGTCTTGAAATATGCTTGTGGCTTTTCATTGAACCAACAATCTTCTTAATTAGAGAGCTAACATGAAGGCTATAGCGCTTGACGCCAGTTGACCTTGTTATGTAGGACTCCAGTATAAAGATAGGCTAGGTCTTGAAGTCCGCTTTGCAGGTCTTAGTTCAGAACAGGAAGCGGCTCTTGGTCTTCGAACTAAATCTAGAACCATTTTTGAAAGAGGCACTAGCAGGGGTCTTTGGTGTATTGCTACGAGAGGAGGAATCCTTTTGAGTGCTGTCGTGATGGTTGTTGGAGAAGGATGGCTGGCACATAAGATGAGTGAAGAACTGTCTACCCAATACAAGGTCGTTCGTCGCACCGATTTCGAGGCAGGAGTACCTGAAGCGACTGAATTGGTTCTTGTGTTGCACGATGGCTGGAATCCCTCTGTTCATAAAAAGGCGGAAGAGGTATTACGACCAAGGGGCATCCCTTGGCTGCGAGGATTTGTATCATTTGGTGTGGGCGTGCTCGGACCATGCGTTCGTCCAGATACACAAGGGTGCTCCCAATGTGCTGACATGCGACGCCTTATGGCAGGAAGAGACCGTAAAGATATGTGGGAGATCCAACAAATGCTAGCCTTACGAGGAGAAATATCTAGTGATGCTTGGGCATCGTGCACAGGACTTTTGCAGATGACTTACTTGATCGGGGCTGAGGTACAGAGGGTGCTGAAAGGCAGTTTTGCCCACTCGGAGGGGAGAGTATTTTTAATAAACCTGAAAACACTGAAGAGTTCATGGCATTCCTTTATTCCTGACTCATTGTGTCCTGTTTGTGGCCAATTAGCCGACGATTCGGCGGAAATGGCTCAAATTTCTCTGCACCCAAGTCCGAAGATTGGTTCAGATCATTTTCGCTGCCGTTCAATGGATGACTTGGGTAAGGTTCTAGTTCAAGAGTATCTAGATTACCAGACTGGATTCTTGAATGGTAAAATGTATGATTTCGTTCCGCCATTCGCTGATGTAATCGTAAACCTCCCATTGTTCACGGGGGATGAGGGAACAGCAGGTCGTACTCATTCATATGCAAAAAGTGAGTTGACTGCCATTTTGGAAGGATTAGAAAGATCCTGCGGTCTGGCAGCCCGTGGCAAACGAACCGTGGTCTATGATAGTTTCCGAAACTTGGAAGATCAAGCTCTCAATCCTCTCAAAGTAGGGGTACATTCGATGGAACAGTATGCACGGCCTAATTTTCCATTTAAACCGTTTCATCCCGACCGCCCAATGAATTGGGTATGGGGCTATTCGTTTTTAGAGGAGCGCCCGGTTCTTGTTCCAGAGCTGCTTGCCTATTACAGCTTGGGCTGCGGCCAGGGATATGTCTATGAAACGTCCAACGGCTGTGCGTTAGGTGGAAGTTTGGAGGAGGCCATATTCTACGGTATTTTAGAAGTGGTGGAGCGTGATTCATTCCTAATGACTTGGTACGCTCAGTTGACTCTTCCTCGTCTTGATCCTTATTCGGCGAAAGACCAGGAATTGGAGTTGATGATCGACCGAGTAAGGGCAGTGGCAGGATATGATCTGCACTTTTTTAATTCGACCATGGAGCACGGAATTCCAAGCGTTTTTGCGTTGGCAAAGAACAGGAAGCAAAAGGGATTAAATATTATCTGTGCGGCCGGAGCTCATCTGGACCCGGTACGGGCTGTGAAAAGCGCAGTTCACGAGTTGGCTGGCATGATGTTAACGCTTGACGAAAAATTGGAGACAAACCGTGAGGAATATAGGCGAATGTTGCATGATTCTTCCTTAGTACAGAAGATGGATGATCATGGTATGCTGTACGGTTTGCCGGAAGCGGAAGAGCGACTGCAGTTTTTGCTGGACGATCATCGTCCGTGGCGAACGTTTGAAGATGAAATCAAGTGGAAAAAGAGGCATACTGACCTGACCGATGATCTACAGGACATTCTTCAAGTGTTTCGCAAATTGGACCTCGATGTGATTGTAGTGGATCAGACGTCATTGGAAATCTCTAGAAATGGACTGTATTGCGTGAAAGTACTGATTCCAGGGATGCTGCCAATGACATTTGGACATCATCTAACCCGCGTAACAGGGCTGGAGAGGGTGTTGAGGGTACCGATGGAACTAGGCTATGCAAAACAACCGTTGACCCTTGAAAAGCTCAATCCACATCCGCATCCGTTTCCATAAGCGGTGACTAGGAGGTAGAAAGATGAGTCTAGATGAGTTTCTGAACAATCTACATGTTGACAAGGGCATGGCAAGCCCATCAGATTGGGAAGTAAATTGGGAAGATGGCCCGCTTCCGTATAAACTCTACAGAGGTTTGCCTGTGATCCCTTTTTCTCTGGAAGTACCGCTGACCCTTGAAGGGCAGGGAGCAATCCTAAAGCGTGACCTTAGCACAATCGGCCATTTTCTTTGGTATGTATTCGGCCTTACTCAAATTAGCGAGTCAGTTTTTCCCTTCAATTCCACAGAACAAGCGGTTGACCTAATACACTCTTTTCGAAGGTTTGTTCCTTCCGGTGGAGCATTGTATCCCAATGAATTGTACGTGTATCTGAAGTTGGAGAATTCGCCTGCTGGGGTGTACCACTATGATGCAGCACATCACCAATTAGTGATGTTGCGAGAAGGCAATTTCGATTCATATATAACCAGAGCTCTTGGTAATCGATGTGACGTATCCACTTGTTTTGGGACGGTTTTTGTATCGACCATGTTTTGGAAAAATTTTTTTAAATACCATAACTTTGCCTACCGTCTACAAGGGTTGGATACCGGTGTGGTGATTGGACAGCTACTAGAAGTTTCGAAACAATTTGGCTTCGCAGCAGGGGTGTACTTTCAATTTCTTGATCGGGCAATCAACCATCTGCTTGGGCTATCCGAACAGGAGGAAAGCGTGTATGCGGTTATCCCTCTATCGGAGAATACGACAGACTTGTTTACTAATGGGTGTGATATTGAAGAGATTAGCACTGCCACTGAATTATGCCAAGAGTTGACAGCAATTCAGACTAATCACTACGTCCGATCACGGAGGATTATCGAGTATCCGATGATAACTAAAATGAATGAAGCATCCATGCTGGAATCAACGCAATCGTTATGGAAGATGAAAGCAAAGGAAAGTATAAATTTTGAGGGGCAAGCTGTAACTCTACCTCACGTTAAGCGGCTGTCTTATGATCTGGCATCGATCTGCCGAAAGAGATTTTCACCAGACATGGATTTCGTTTTGGGAAAGATAAGTCAAATGCAGCTGGCCACTCTGCTTCAGGAGGCGACGGCTTCCTTCTCTTATCTAAATGATATAGATGAAGCACAAGAAAAGCATGCCTCCCGAGTCTCACTCTATGGCTGCTTATATAATGTTGAAGATATTCCAAATGGGGCTTATTTTTATAATAGTACTGCTCATGAACTACGAGCGGTATATCTGGGCGATCATCGACTCCGGTTACAATACGGACTGTCTGGGGATAATGTGAATTTGCTTCAAGTGCCGCTCTGCCTACATGTAGGAGGGGACATGGATCACTTCAAAACCCAATTGGGATATAGAGGATATCGCATCCAACAAATGGAAGCTGGTATGCTCGTACAGCGATTATTGTTAGTAGCGTCAGCAATTGGGATGGGGGGACACCCGCTTCTTGGGTATAATACGAACTTGTGTGATGAAATTTACAAGATGGAATCACAAGGAAAAACGAGCCTCATTAAGATCCCGATCGGCCACTATCGAAATCGTCCTTGGTTGAGGGGAAGCTTGCATAGCTAAGTTCCAGCATCGGGTGTCTGGCACCGCTCGTGGGCAAATGTCTTTTTGCGGTGTCTGACACCATTCGTGGACAAATGTCTTTCTGTGGTGACTGACACCTTTTTTTAAGTTAATAGAGTCAGCCCCTCATTACATGAAAGTAGTGAGGGGCTGACTCTTTTTCCTTAAATGAAACCTATTTTATGAATTTCTCACGAATCAATAGTTATAGTCTATGCACTAGATTAACCATTAAACCTCTTGTGGTAAGGATAGGCCGAGGCCTTCTGCGACACGTTTGCCATATTCAGGGTCTGCTTTGTAGAAGTGTTGGATTTGACGCAGTTTAATTTCTTCTAATGTTACAGGCTTCATGGCGTCAACGATATTTTGCACGAGTCGTGCACGTTCTTCTTCACTTAATAGGCGGTATAAATCGCCTGCTTGAGTATAGTGGTCATTATGATCATAGGCTACGCTGTCGGCTACGCCAGATACAGAAAAAGCTACTGGTTTGTTTTCAGGTGATTCTTTCGGTCCGCCAAAGCTGTTCGGTTCGTAATATACAGAGCCGCCGCCGTTCCGATCAAATCGCATTTGTCCATCGCGCTGGTAATTATTCACTTCTGCTTTTGGCCGATTGATTGGAAGAGCATTATGGTTGGCTCCAACACGGTAACGATGAGCATCTGAGTATGCAAAAAGACGTCCTTGCAGCATTTTGTCCGGAGACGCTTCGATACCAGGTACAAATGCTCCAGGTGAGAATGTTGCTTGTTCAACTTCAGCAAAGTAGTTTTCTGGATTTTTATTTAATACCATTCGACCAACTTCGATTAGTGGATAGTCTTTCTGAGACCAAACTTTCGTTACATCGAATGGATCAAAGCGATAAGTATTAGCATCTTCTAACGGCATGATTTGTACATAAAGCTTCCAAGCAGGGAAATCACCGTTTTCTATAGCATTAAATAAATCCTCAGTATGGTAATCAGGATTTTCTCCAGCAAGTTTGGCAGCAAGATTTACATCAAGGTTTTTAATGCCTTGTTCTGTTTTGAAATGATATTTAACCCAAACGCCTTCACCTTGCTCATTTACCCACTTGAACGTATGACTACCGTAGCCATTCATGTGGCGAAATGTTGCAGGAATTCCTCGGTCAGACATTAATATCGTTACTTGATGTAAAGATTCAGGTGATAGAGACCAGAAATCCCATACAGCTGTTGGATTTTTCAAGTGAGTTTTTGGATCTCTCTTTTGTGTATGGATAAAATCAGGGAATTTAATCGCATCACGAATAAAGAATACAGGAGTGTTGTTTCCAACTAGGTCATAGTTTCCTTGTTCTGTGTAGAATTTTACGGCAAATCCACGGGGATCACGTACAGTGTCGGCAGAACCAAGCTCACCAGCTACTGTCGAAAAACGAACAAAAACTGGAGTACGTTTTCCTACTTTAGATAAGAAATTTGCCTTTGTAAAATTAGTTAAATCATTTGTTACTTCAAAATATCCGTGTGCTCCTGCACCCTTAGCATGAACTACACGCTCAGGAACACGTTCTCTGTTGAAATGCGCTAATTTCTCTAGAAGGTGGACATCTTGAATTAAGGTTGGACCACGATGACCAGCCGTCATGGAATTTTGGTTGTCGCCAACTGGGGCTCCCCAGCTAGTGGTAAGCTTGTTGTTCGTCATATACCGAATCACCTCATGAAAATTTTTCTAAATCATTTTATTTAAATGATATCACTTGTAAATAAAAAATCAATATTTTTTTATAATAATTATAATTAAATAGATAATTTAAAAAATTTATATTGCTCATATTGTGGAATCTTGATCCGAAAGATCTCAATGAAGTAGGAATTTTTTTATTATTTAAAGCTGTCTATTTATCTATAATTCTTTAAATGAGAATTAGAACCATAATTTTCACGGCAGCACTCCCCGGAGTTTGATAATTTTTGTCGAGAATTTACTAGATAAGAAAGAGTCAAAGTTATGGCCGTGGGGAGCATATGTACATATGTAAATGGTAAAAAAAAGCATTGCTACTGTCTATATTCCTTTCTATTTCCAATAAAATCTTAAAAAAATAAGCGTCCAAAAAGTGCGATGTATTATTATCTGATATAATCAGATTATTAAAAATATTTTTACTAAAATAGAGAGTTTCGGTGAATTTCATGAGTAATACTTTCAATCGAAAAGAGATTGTGCTCAGCTCCTTTCAGTGGTTTATTTTCCTTGTTGCCAACGCTATTGCTATGCCAATCGTCCTTGGCAGCATATTTTCTTTTCCGCAACATGAAATAGCTACTCTCCTACAAAGAACATTTTTTGTCGTTGGAGTCAGCTCGTTTATACAAGGAAAATGGGGACATAGGTTGCCGATTGCAGACGGTCCTGCAGGCTCCTGGGTTACTGTGTTTGTCATTTTTGCATCCATCACTTTTCAAGAAGGTGGTGATATGCATTCAACCCTTCCGCTGTTAGAAGGAGGGATGATTATTAGCGGAATAATCCTTCTCTTTTTAAGGATCCCTGTTCTATTGAAAAAATTGCTTAAGTTGTTTACATCCCTGGTTACAGGAAGCTTTTTAGTCATCTTAGCCGTTCAGCTGAGTGGGATTTTTATAAAAGGTATGATTGTTAGAAGTGAAGGTTCCGATGATTTGAATGTGATGTCAACCTGCTTGGCCTTTTTTGTATTCTTCCTCGTTTTTTTTCTGTCTTTAAAAGGTCGAGGATGGATGAGGACTTATGCGGTTATTATTGGAATCCTTGGGGGATGGATTTTAGATATCCTACTAAAAAAAGGGATGAATTCTACATATGAACCAGCTGAAGTCTTTTCATTTCCAGAGTTGTTTGCATGGGGACTTCCTCAAGTAAATGGTCCTATTTTTATTACGAGTGTTTTATTTACATTATTATTAATTGCAAATACGATAGCCGCAGTTTCTTCCATGGTCACACTATATCCGGACCGAAAAATGGAAGCAATCGCTCTTCGAAAAGGAGTTTCGGCCGGAGGAGTATCTCATGTCATTTCCAGTATGTTTTCAAGCATAGGTGTCGTGACGCTTCCGGTTTCAACAGGCTTTGTTCAAATTACAAAGCAGACGAGAATTCTCCCATTTTTATTAGGCGCAGCCATGCTAGTTATTGTATCCCTATTTCCAAGTGTCGTTGGAATCCTGTCCACGCTTCCTGTGTCCATTGCGAGCGGTGCTCTTTTATCTACCATTGTGGGCATGTTTGGAATTGGATTAAAAACAATCTCCTCAGAAGAACCTGACCAAAGAAGAGTAACTATAATTGGACTATCTCTCATGTTTGGCATTGGGGTCATGCATTTAGGAGAGGAAGTATTTCGTGCATTTCCCATAGGGGCGCAATACCTTTTGAAAAACGGGTTGCTTGTTGGAACAATCGTTGCAATTGTATTGGATCAAGTGTGGAAGGAAGAGGTGAAAACTCAAAAAAAGAAACAAGATGTTCGTAAAAGAGCACATACAGGATAAAAAGATCAAAACTGGGTGTCAAAAACTAGGTGTCAGGCACCGGTCGCGGACAATTGTCTTTCTCTGGTATCTGACACTTATTTGTAAAAATAAATAGTAGTGAATTGGATGCTGAAAAACTTTGAATCCTATTTTATTAGAAGTCCCAACTGCATTAAATACAGAAAGATTACTATTGAGAATGCCATTAGCAGGTGATGAGAAAGTGGTAAACGAGCAATTGCAGGAAGTGAACTGTGATGTGTTAAATTGTTTCCCAATCAGCAATCCCTTCCTATTATGAAACCTACAAAATTTACCTTAATCAAAATAAGACAATCCCTATGTGAAGGGGAATTGTCTACATAATCGAGTATCATTTAATAGCAATTAAATGGTATTAGGCTTTTGTATAATTCAGATCCCAAATAATGCCGAAACGATCCTTTACTTTAGCAAATTTTGCTCCCCAAAAGGTGTCTTGAAGTTCCATTAATACGGTACCATTTTGACTTAATCTGTCATATAACTTTTGAATTTCCTCTTCGCTTTCTAATTCAAGAGCTAATGAAATGTTATTGCCAATTTCGATCGATTGACCTAGCAATACATCAGATACCATAATAAATAATTCATCTTTTTTAAATTTTGCATGCATCACTCGATCATCCACTTCTGGAGGTGTAGGAAAATCAGCTTCACCAAATGTCTGGATTTCTACTACTTCTCCTTCAAATACTTCCTTATAAAACTCTATTGCTTCTCTCGCATTGCCATCGAACGTTAGATATGGTGTGACTGGATGTTTCATTTTTAACACTCCTTTTTTAGTCAATCAAAACATTACAAAAAAACACGGAAATAGAAATAATCTCCTTTTTTCCATTCTATAATAGTCGATTTGAAATTGCAAGAACGTTTGTTCTGTTTTATAAAAAATTTTTAAACAAACTTGAAAAATAGATTGGAATGAACTTTATGCAATATACATTAAAAAAAGTAATCAGAACAGGGTCGTCGATGCCAATCGTTGTAGCTGACCCATATGGAAAAGAATATTTTGTTAAACTAAAAGGATCTTGAATTTCAGAAAGAATTTAAAGTGTTGGAAGTATGTAACCCACAGGAAGCACAAAAAGTATTAACTGAAAATGAACTGGCGGGGTATTTTTTACCATGTAAATTCGTTGTTTTCGAAAGTAAAGGCCGAATCAGTAAAACAAAGTGAATTAAAGACCTCCGTTCATAATTCGAATGGAGGTTTTTTGCACTTGTTTCATTTAAACCAATTTACTTTTTGAAAGAAATGGAATAACTCACTTTAAAAGTATCAAATGAATTCTAGTATATCTTTGAAATTTTTCCTATTATCATGGACAAACACACTTCCCTTATTTTGATAGTTTCTTAATCTGCTAATGAAGTTCAAAGTTGTTGAAAGGGGAGAGAAAAGTGTTTGGATTTTCCATGATTCAAATGATTAGGCATCATGCAGATAAATTAGATCGTCCACTTCGAGACCAGCTATTGAATGTATATAGACCGTTTAGATGGACACCATGCTTTATGCATGAAAGACTAGAGAGTTTTTTTAAACTGACAAAAAGTTTAAGGTGGTGGAATTTAAAAACAGTGAATGCCATTCACTGGGGATGAATAGTGTTTATAATATTGCTGGGAAGCATTTAATGAGTAAACTGAAGAGTGAATATCGCAGTATCTCATGTTGTAGTGCCGAGTTAACACCAAATGCGATAGAAAACTTACTAGTATCATGTCCTCACATTAAAAAGATTCACTTAGATAGAGAAGTTAAAGCACTATTAAATGTTGGAACACCTTCAGCAAAAGCCATTGATGTAAAAAAAATGATACGGTCCTAACAGGAAAAGGAATTACCATTGCGGTAATTGATACGGGAATCCATCCTCATCAAGATTTAGAAGGTAGAATCAAAGGCTTTAAGGAATTTATAAACAATAGAGAGGGAGCCTATGACGACAATGGACATGGTACTCATTGTGCTACGGTGCAGACAAACCAGATATCGTAGCAGCTGGAGTTAATATTGTCTCTTTACGCGCACCAAATTCTTTTTTGGACAAGTTCCAAAAAAGTAGTAGAGTAGATACCAATTATTTTGTTCTATCGGGAACATCAATGGCTACTCCGATTTGTGCAGGGGTAGTTGCCTTGATACTAGAAGGAAATAGAGGGATGTCCCCAGATGATGTGAAACAAAGGCTAATGAATGGAGCCGATCCATGGGGAGTGAATCCGGGAACAGAACTGAACCTCTACTTCCGCATCATCTTTTACTATTTTCTAACTTCAAATCCACAAAAGCGTTTAATAATCCACTATGCCCAATCTTCTCCTTATTTCAATCATAATGAAGGACTCTACAGAAAGATTGAGAACCTAATATTCCTGTATTATTGTTTCGTATTAAATATTGATCGATATCCACTTAACACAAATGTCTTCATGAATCACGTTCGTCTATACTCAGTTGATTACGGGGCTAGTTTGTTTTTCCTATCTAGTTTAAAATAAAAACTTTTTGGTTAGGTAAATCATTCATAAATATTCCTATTATACAAACTATGATGAAAAATAACTAGAACTCCAAAAGCAGAAAAATTTATTTGAACGAATATCCATTTTATTCGTTTAATATGTGGAGGTGTTAAAATGGGGAAACCAATTGAGAAATATATAGAGTTTACGAACGGAATTACATTAAAGGGTACTCTTACCATACCAGAAGGGGTTAATAAACCACCTGTTGTGGTAATGATTCATGGATCAGGTAATGTCGATCGAGATGAGAATGCAAAAAGATTACAGATCAATGTTTTTAAGTATTTGACCCAGTTTTTTGTTTCGAAAGGCTTTGCCACTCTTCGTTATGATAAAAGGGGAGTAGGGGAAAGCGGGGGTTCATTTTTAGAAGCGGGTTTTTGGGATTTGGTAGAAGATGCTGCAGCTGCAGTAAATTTTGTTAGAACACAGGAAGGCATTAACACCGAGCAAATCATCTTGCTTGGCCACAGCGAAGGAGCTATTATCGCACCTGCTGTCCATAAAAAGGTTAAGGCTCAAGGCCTAATTCTCCTAGCTGGTATTTCAGAGTGCTTAAAAGATACTTTAGAGAACTATCAAATGAAGATTTTCAAAGAGGAAGTAGAAGTATTAAAAGGGTTTCAAGGAAAGCTACTGCGTTTTTTCAAAGTTGGAAAAAAAGCAGTTGATAAACAAAAAAAGCTTTTTGAAAAGATTTTGGCTTCGGATCAAACTGTATTGAGAGATGGAGCTGTAAAAATAAATGCAAAATGGTTTAGAGAACATTTTCAATATAACGTTAGCGAAGATTTAAAAGAAATGACATGTCCGCTCATTGCAATCACTGGAGATCGAGATATCCAAGTGAATCCAGAGCAGGCTAAGGAAATTGCTGAATTGACGAAAGGTCCTTCAGAGTACCATATTATTCCTAAAATGAATCATTTGCTAAGAAAACAAGAGCAGCCGATGTCTCTTTTAAAATTGAAAAAAATCTATAAGGAAAGTGCAAAAAAACCATTAGATGAAGAAATGTTAAATATTATAGAGAAGTGGGTCGTCAAACATTATCACGAAATATAGAGTGTCAGGCACCGCTCGTGGACAAATGTCTTTCAGTGGTGCCTGACACTTTTTCTGTCAAAAAAACTTTAGTTGATTACAAAAATATAATTACTTACATATTGTAACTAGTTTAAAAGCATGATACATTAATTAATATTAAATTTATGGATATTTCAACATCTTTGATGTTCAATTCATAATAAAAAAGAAAAACCTATTGTTTCAAAGGTTCCTTTCTATGATTAGGAGGCAAATCAATGCTTACAGCAAATACAGTAGCCATGTTAGAAGATAAAATAAAAACTATACAGCATAAAGGAAAAGCCATTTACTTAGTAGGTCCTATCAAATTGCCGGTAAGTTTATTCGGTGAAACCGTGATTTTTCAATGGTACTCCTGGCTTCAGTGTAGCGAAGTGACGGAAAATATCGAAGAAATTATTGCAAAATTATCGTCTGTCAACTTAGCGGAACTGCAGCAATCCAGTGTGTTAATTTACGGTGAATTTGAAAAGGCAGAAGATGCCTTGATTCGTATGCACAGTATTTGCCATACAGGAGATATTTTCGGCAGTAAGCGCTGTGATTGTGGGTTTCAATTAAAGCAATCTATGAAAATGATAGTAAACCACGGAACAGGCGCTCTCTTTTATTTAGCAAATCATGAGGGTCGTGGAATCGGCTTGTTCAGCAAAGCATTGGCTTATCTCCTTCAAGAGAAAGGCTTAGACACAGTAGAAGCAAATTTAACTTTAGGTTTTGTAGATGATTCCCGTAATTACGATGATGCTATTGAAGTGCTAAAAACTCTTCGTTCCAAACCTGTAACTCTGATAACTAATAACCCAAGAAAACTAGAAGCCCTTCAGAAGTCTGGTATGAATGTGTCGGGTAGGGAACCGTTATGGGGAGATGTTTCCGAATATAACGAAAAGTACTTACAGACAAAAATCAAACGTTCTGGTCATTTAAAAGGTGGTCAATCAAAATGAGTGAACATGAGTTTTATATGAAATTAGCCATCGAAAATGCTCGTGCAATGAAAGGACAGACGGATCCGAATCCGCTTGTTGGTTCAGTGATTGTCAATGATAACCGCATTGTCGGAATTGGAGCACATATGAAAGCGGGAGATCCTCATGCGGAAATCCATGCTCTGCGTATGGCGGGGGAGAAAGCAAAAGGAGGTACAATCTACGTAACATTAGAACCATGTTCCCATCACGGTCGTACCGGTCCTTGTGCGGAAGCAATCGTTCAGGCAGGAATAAAAAAAGTAGTAGTTGCTACCCTTGACCCCAATCCGCTTGTGTCAGGGCGGGGAATTAAAATTCTGAAGGATGCAGGCATTGAGGTAATAGTGGGTGTATGTGAGGAAGAATCAAGAACGATGAACGAAGTTTTTAACAAATATATTGTGACAAAGCGCCCATTCGTTACACTGAAGTCTGCTGTTACACTAGATGGAAAAATTGCTACTTCAACATCAGATAGTAAATGGATTACCTCTGAAGATGCTAGAAGAGAAGTCCATCAGCTCCGAAACGAGAACGCAGCCATTTTAGTTGGAGTCAACACAGTCATAAAGGATAATCCGGAGCTTACTGCACGTATTCCTAACGGTAGGAACCCAATCCGAGTGATTTTGGATTCAACCCTCCGAATTCCATTAGAATCAAAAGTCATTACAGATGGACAGGCTCCAACTTGGATTTTTACAACACCTAATCATTCTGCTGAAAAAAGGGAGTTTTTAGAAAGCAAAGGAATCAAAGTATTCGTGACAAATGGCGACAAGCATGTAGATGTTGAGGAAACCGTAGAGATTTTAGGTGAAAACTTTATTTCTTCCGTTTTGATTGAAGCTGGAGGAGAAGTGAATGCTGCATTTTTGGAGCATAAGCTCATTGACAAGCTTGTTTTATATGTAGCACCAAAGGTCATTGGTGGAAAGCTAGCACCAAGCTTTTTAGAAGGTACAGGTGTGGAATACATGAAGGATGCCATTGAATTTTCCAATGTTACCCTCACCCAGATCGGCAAGGATTTTAGGTTTGTCGGTTATCCAATTTATGTATCTTAACAGCGAAGGTAGGTTACAGCATGAAATTTGGTTTTGATATTGATGATACATTAATTAACTTAAGGGAGCATGCCTTCCATTTATATAATAAAAAGCTTAATAAAAATGTCGGGCTCGACGTCTTCCATTCCTTAAAAACAGTTGAAATTCATGAACCGTTCGGATTGACAGCAAAGCAAGGTGGAGAAATGTGGAATAGTTTACTAGAAGAAATATACTACACATCTTGTCCTCCGTTTCCTTTTGCAGTAGAAACGCTTCAGGAATTAGAAAAACAGGGACACGAAGTATATTATATAACGGCTCGACCAAAAGAACATTGCGAACAAACGAAGCAATGGCTAAGAAAGAATGGTTTCCCTGTCCATGATGACCGCTTTTTCTGCGGCATGAAAGACGAAGACAAGGTTCGAATTATCGAAGAGCTTAATTTGGACTACTATTTTGATGATAAACCTGCTGTATTGGAAACATTGCTTGATAAGCCAATTAAGGTATATGCAAAACATACGTCTTACAACCAGGATTTTGAAATTCCACGCATTACGAATTGGTCTGAATTGTGGGATATCATAAATGTCAAACCGGAATAGTTTGAACTTATATTTTATAGCTGTAGAAAAACCTGCAGGGGATTAACATAAGGTGGACGAAAATGGGTCTTAAAACAGAAGTGTGTATAGTAGGTTGTGGCCCTGGCGGCGCTTTATTAGGCTATTTATTAGCGAAAAATAATATTCCAACCATTATTCTAGAACGGAATGAAGAGATCGACAAAGAATTTAGGGGAGAACATCTAAATCATGAGGGCGAACAAATATTAAAAAAATATCAGCTCTACGAAAAGCTGGAAGAATACGGCCTCCTTTTGATGAAAAGGGTAGAATATATAGACCATGGTAAAGTAATAAAGACAATCACTCCTGATCCTGAAAACGAGCATGTTGGAATCCATGTACCTCAAAATAACTTGCTTAATCTTTTCGTTAATGAATCGCACCAATTTGAACATTATCAATTAATGCTGGGAACTAAGGTAACGGAAACCATTCAAGATGAAACAGGCCATTATATTGGAGTTAAAGCTACAAAAAATGGTAAAGAAATCTCCATTCACAGTTCTGTTATCGTCGGAGCTGATGGTCGATACTCTACCGTCCGAAAACTGGCGAACATTCCAACAACTATCATGAAACATGGCTACGACCTTCTTTGGGCGAAAATTCCCAGCCCTGCTGGATGGGAGCCTACTATAAAATTAGCTATGGTACATGATATGCAGCTTGCATTATTTACTCAAGCTGGCGGTTTTATTCAAATTGGCTGGAATATTGAGGAAGGGTCTTATCCGACCTTAAGAAAACAGTCCTTTGAACCATTTATTATGAATCTATTAAATGCTTTCCCTGAGCTAACTGAAGTGGTTCATCAGCATATTCGCTCTTGGAATGATTTTGTTTTATTACAGGTTCAAAGCTCTCGTTCTGAAACTTGGGTAAAAGAAGGATTAGTCATCATGGGCGATGCAGCTCATACAATGAGCCCAACTGGAGCAATCGGAGTCAATAGTGCCTTAAAGGATGCCGATGTCCTAAGCAATGTTTTACAAAATGCTATTCTTCAGAAAGATCCTAGTGTAAAGCAACTGAAACTTTTTGAACATACACGTCGAGAGGATATTGAAAAACTCCAACACGATCAATTAGAAAAAGAAGCTTCTTTTAAAGGGAATTTTGTGGTGTAGTGCCAGGCACCGCTCGTGGACAAATGTCTTTCTGGAATGACTGACACTTTTTCCCTTTACCTTACCATCTTTTTTATGCTATATTATGTAAAGATTTTGAATTGAATATATACATCGAAATTCACTAGGGGAGCCTATGGCTGAGATAGAACTTGTGTTCTAGACCCTTTGAACCTGATCTGGATTATACCAGCGGAGGGAAGTGGATAGAAGCTTTCATGTCATCCTTTTTTTCATGGCATTAGTTTTTAACCCACTCATTTCTCTGGAAGTGAGTGGGTTTTTATTTTTTGCTTTATTAACTGAAAGGAGATTACTAGAGTATGATTCATAAATTTTGCCAAGGTGGTGCTATACCACAAAAGGGGGAGAATAAATGAAGTTTACGCAAACCCTTTACGATAAAGTAAGTGATGTTTGGAGGCAAACACATCAGCATCCTTTCGTCATTGGTTTGGGAAGTGGTGATTTGCCTGTCGAATCTTTTATCCGTTATATGAAACAGGATTATGTGTATTTAATCGACTATGCCAAGCTCTTCGCATTAGGTTCAGTTAAGGCAAAAGATCTCGAGACGATGGCCTTTTTTGCAAGGCTCCTACATGAAACACTGCATGGAGAGATGGAATTGCATCGTCAATACGCTGAAAGGTTTGGGATTACCAATCAACAGCTAGAAGACACAAATCCGACTCCTATTAACTTAGCTTACACACGCTACATGCTGAATGTTGCTCAGAATGGGTCACTGGCAGAATTGGTCTCAACGCTGCTCCCATGTATGTGGAGCTACTGGGAGATTGGCAAGATGCTGACTGAGAACTATCCTGGCTCTCCAGAGCATCCATTGTATGGTGATTGGATTAAGATGTATTCCTCTGACGAATTCGGTTCATTGACCACCTGGCTTATCGATTCATTAGACCGATTAGTTGAAGGAAAAGCGGATCATGAGCTGCAAATCATAGAAGACCATTTCCTTACGACCTCACGTTTTGAATATATGTTTTGGGATATGGTTTACCAGGGAGGGGATTGGCCTGTCTAAATCGACTATGTTATCGATTAAAGAACTTTCATATGCTTTTCAACACAACGGAGTTTCAAAGTCGATATTCCAAAAGATATCAATGGATGTTAAGGCAGGAGAGTTTGTCTCTGTTATAGGAGCTAGTGGGTCAGGAAAGAGCACACTTTTCAAGCTGATTGCCGGTTTGCTTGAGCCAAATGAAGGTCAAATATGGATCGACGGTCAACAGCCAGAAAAAGGATTAGGAAAAGTGGGCTATATGCCGCAAAAGGATTTACTTTTACCTTGGAGAACAGTAGTAGAAAATGTATTGCTGCCTATGGAGCTTGCTAAAGAGAATAAGCAGCGAAAACTAACGGAAATAAGGGAATGGTTGTCCCGTTTTGGTTTAGCCGAATATGAAAATGCATACCCTCATGAACTCTCTGGAGGAATGAAACAGCGGGTCGCTTTCTTACGAACCATCATGACTGGCAAAAACCTTTTATTATTTGATGAGCCATTTGGCGCCCTTGATTCTCTAACTAAACGTAACATGCACACTTGGTTATTGGAATTGTGGGGAGATTTACAAAAAACGATGCTATTCATCACCCACGATCTTGAAGAAGCTATTCTGTTAAGCGACCGAATTTATCTGTTGCCTAGTGCAGGTGAAGAGATTCAAGAAGTGACAGTCAATCTGCCAAGACCGAGAAAAACGGAGCTTATTTATCAATCTGAGTTTATTGCTATGAGAAAAGAATTGGAGTGGCTCATTCAAGATGAAAAGTAGCTGGAAAAAATGGATGAAAGACTATAGCCTGTTTTTGTTGGTGGTTGTCTTTCTAATAAGCATATGGGAATGGATCGTTCGGAAAGGATTTATTCCATCTTTTATTTTGCCTTCTCCAACGGCCATCTGGAAATCATTACTGGATAACCAAGAGCTTCTATTGGAAGTTCATTTACCCGCTACCCTCATCGAGGTATTGATTGGCTTTGGCCTCTCTGTAATAGGCGGTATTTTATTAGGTGTTGCGATGCACTTTTCAAGGTCGTTAGAAAAGGTGCTTTATCCTTTTCTTGTTATTTCTCAAACGATACCGCTGATTGCCCTTTCACCGATTTTTATCATGTGGTTCGGCTATTCAATTTGGAGTAAAATTGCAGTCATCATTTTAACAGCCTTTTTCCCGATTGTGATTAGTACATATGATGGACTGAAATTAGGGGGCGCTGAATATCGTGAATTACTCCTAACGATGGGAGCTAATCGTTGGGATCTTTTCAAGAAAATACAAGTACCGATGGCGTTGCCGTCTTTTTTATCAGGGTTGAAGATGTCTGTAGTCTATTGTGTTGTAGGTGCCACAATTGGAGAATGGCTGGGTGCAAGTGAAGGTTTGGGTTATTTTAGCAGGAGAATGTCCGGTAATTTGCAGGCAGATGCAGTGTTTGCTGCAATTTTCCTACTTTCACTACTAGGCATTATGTTATTTTTACTAATTGGTCTTTTAGAAAAGCAGTTATTGAAAAATAAATGGTGATAAAGAGGGAGAAAGATTCGATGAAAAAATGGTTATTTAGTATGTTATGTTTTTTATTACTTTTATTGAGTGCTTGTGGTGCTTCCGAAAAAAACGCTAATAATGAATCAGCATCAAACGAGAAGCTGCAGAAGATAAGTGTAATGTTAGACTGGTATCCAAATGCCGTACATTCTTTTCTTTTTGCCGCACAGGAAAACGGCTATTTTAAAGAACAAGGCTTAGATGTAGATATTAAAATGCCTGCAGATACAAATGATCCACTAAGACTGGTAGCTGCTGACCAAATTGACATGGCTATTAGCTATCAGCCGGAGGTAGTAGTTGCCCGCGGAGAAAATATTCCTGTTCAATCATTTGCAGCTCTCGTTCGCCATCCGTTAAATCAATTAATGGTTCCAGCCGATGGTCCGATTCAATCACCCAAAGATCTAGCTGGAAAAACGATTGGTTATCCTTCTATTCCATTAGATGAAGCAATCATTCACACGATGGTGAAAACTGATGGTGGGAACCCGCAGAAAATAAAAATGGTCGATGTTGGCTGGGATTTAATCCCTTCAATAGCAACGAATAAAACGGATGCAATCATTGGCGGTTATATTAACCATGAGAAAATACTGCTCGAAAAAGAAGGTCATCCTATGAGGGCGTTTAATCCTACGGAGTTTGGTGTTCCTGATTATTATGAATTAGTCTTGGTAGCCAGTGAAAAGGCACTCAAAGAAAAACCGGAATTATATAAAAAGTTTATGGCTGCGGCTTCTAATGGACAAAAATTTGTTCAAGATCATCCTGAAAAAGGCTTGTCCATTTTATTAGAGAATGCAGACAAATCCTCTCCATTGGATCAGGAGGTTGAAACAAAGAGTTTACAAATCCTGTTGCCGCTTATGGATGCCAAAGATCAACCATTTGGTTATCAAGATGATGCTACTTGGGAAAAGGTTGCTAAGTGGTTATTTGAAAACAAAGTAGTAAAAACCGAAGTCAACGCTAAGGATGCCTATATTAATTTATAATGCTAATTTCTATTCATTAAGAAGGAGTATGATTTTATGAGAACAATAGAAAGAATCCGTACAATGAATCCGTTAATTCACAATATAACCAATGTCGTTGTTACGAATTTTACGGCGAATGGATTGCTAGCATTGGGTGCTTCTCCTGTGATGGCTTATGCACATGAAGAAGTAGCCGATATGGCAAAAATAGCGAGTGCACTTGTTTTAAATATGGGAACACTTGATGAGACAGTCGTAGAATCGATTATAATTGCGGGTAAATCAGCGAATGAAAACAATGTACCTGTTGTATTTGATCCAGTTGGAGCAGGTGCTACACCGTACCGTACCGAATCAGCACGAAGAATTCTTAGGGAAGTTAAGGTAAACGTCCTGAGAGGAAATGCTGCGGAAGTAGCTAACGTGATCGGTGAAGAATGGGCGATCAAAGGTGTGGACGCAGGAAATGGTACGGGCAACGTTGTTTCGCTTGCACAAAAAGCTGCTAGACAGTTGCGCTGCATTACGGTTCTTACCGGAAAAGAAGATGTCATTACAAATGGTGACACAACGTATGTAGTCGGAAACGGCCATCCTATTCTAACAAAAGTGACTGGTACAGGTTGCTTGCTTAGTTCTGTCATTGGTGCATTCTATGCAGCAGGCGAACAACCTTTATATGCAGTGACTGAAGCAGTTGCTTATTATGGTGTAGCTGCAGAGCTGGCAGCGGCAAAAACAGTTGAAAAGGGGCCTGGCAGTTTTCAAATTGAATTTTTAAATCAGTTAGCAGTTGTTTCAGACGAAATCCTGAATGACCGTGAGAAGATTCAACTGCTTGTGTAAAATTTAGAAATAACACCTATTATTTAAAGAAAGGAATAGAGCAATGAACGTTTATAAAGCACTTACAATAGCGGGTTCAGATAGTGGTGGTGGCGCGGGAATTCAAGCTGACTTGAAAACCTTTCAGGAACTGGGTGTGTTCGGGATGTCCGCGATCACCGCAGTTACAGCGCAAAATACGCTTGGAGTAAATGGCGTCTATCCAATGGCGGTTGAGGCGGTCAACCAACAAATTGACGCAATCGGCGAAGATTTAGGAACGGATGCAGTAAAAACTGGAATGCTGTTTAGTAGTGATATCATTCGAGGTGTAGCAGAAAAAGTAAAGTATTACAACTGGCGTAATTTTGTTGTTGATCCAGTGATGATCGCTAAGGGTGGAGCATCCCTTCTACAAAAGGAAGCAGTAGATGCACTGATCCAACACTTAATTCCTCTTGCAAAGGTGATTACTCCGAATATTCCTGAAGCAGAAGTTCTTACGGGGCTTTCTATTAATAGCCTAACGGACCGCGAGGAGGCAGCACGAACGATTATCCAAATGGGTGCACAATCTGTTGTAATAAAAGGCGGTCATGAAGAATCAAGTCAAACCGTTATTGATCTTTTTTATGACGGAAATGAATTTGTTTATTTGGACAGCAAACGAATCGTAACTCAGCATACCCACGGAACAGGCTGCACGTTTTCTGCAGCAATAACAGCCGAATTGGCTAAGGGAAACCAGGTGATTGATGCTGTTAAGACAGCAAAGGCTTTTATTCAAGCTGCCATCCAGGATACCTTAGGCATAGGTTCAGGACACGGACCGACTAATCACTGGGCTTTCCAGCGGAGGAACCGAGGAGAAAGATATGACGCAAATTAACAGAGAGAAACTTTGTCAATTGCTGAAGGTCTATTTTATTATGGGAAGTGTAAATTGCCGTAAAAATCCTTTGCAAGTGTTACAGGAAGCTATTGAGGGAGGCATCACCTTATTCCAGTTTCGAGAAAAGGGAAAGGGTGCACTAACAGGCGTAGCGAAGTTTCAATTAGCCCAGCAGCTTCAAAAAATCTGTCAAAAAAATGGAGTTCCTTTCATCGTAAATGATGATATCGATTTGGCTATTGCTCTTGATGCCGATGGCGTCCATATTGGACAAGAGGATGAAACAGCTGAAATAGTTCGTGAAAGGATAGGCAAGCATAAAATTTTAGGTGTATCCGTTCATACAATAGAGGAAGCACAAAAAGCAGTAAGAGACGGTGCGGACTATTTAGGACTAGGCCCTATTTTTCCAACACAAACAAAAGAGGATGCAAAAGTAGTACAAGGAACCAATCTTATAGTAGCTTTGCGCAATTTAGGAATGGATATTCCCATCGTTGGAATAGGCGGGATTACTCCGGAGAATGCCAAGTCGGTTATATCAGCTGGAGCAGATGGTGTTTCTGTCATTACTGCCATTACTCATGCTCCATCCATCACAGATGCAGCAGCTCTCTTACGGCGCCAGACACTCCCCAAAGTTTGATAGATTTTGTCGATAGTTTTTCAGAAAAGAAGAGTCGAAGATCCGGCTCTTCTTTTTTGTAATGAAGCAAAACCTAGGTTTTCCTCTAGTTTTGAGTTGTTTTAATAGAAAGACGAATTCATATTGTAACCTTTGAACCATTAAACACTATTTTGAAGATAATAATTGTCACTCTATTCCTTTTCGAAATTATTTATGAAAAACGAACTAGATTATTGGAATATCAAACTCTTTATCATCATAAAAATGAGGTTAGTTAGGTGGAAGTAAGTCCAAAAAAAATTATTTATTTAAAGAATTAATAGAAATAGGAAAGAATATAACATAAATAGTAAGAATATTCAAAAATTTTATTTTGGTAACAAAAGGAGGGAATGGGTTGGGGATTTTAGATGTTAAGGATGTTACATTGCAATTCGGGGGAGTTGTTGCTCTTAATCACGTCACGTATGAGGTGAAAGAAGGAGAGATTTTTTCCTTAATTGGTCCCAACGGTGCTGGAAAGACAAGTATGTTGAATTGCATAAGTGGATTGTATCGGCCAAGCAGTGGTTCCATTTCATTCAAGGGACAGGATATAACACCGATCAAGCCTCATAAACGAGTAGGTTTAGGCATAGCTAGAGCGTTTCAGAATATTGAGCTGTTTCCACATTTAACCGTTTTAGACAACCTTATGCTAGGACGACATGTACGTATGAAAACGGGAATCCTTTCTGGAGGTTTTTATTTGGGAAAAGCACAAAGGGAAGAAGTGGAGCACCGTGAGAAAGTAGAGAGCGTAATCGCCTTTTTGGAGATCGAAAATATAAGAAACACTCCTGTAGGTACGTTATCTTATGGATTACAAAAACGGGTGGAAGTAGGAAGAGCCCTTGCAATGGAACCAGAAATATTGTTGTTAGATGAGCCAATGGCTGGTATGAACAGTGAAGAAAAAGAAGATATGGCACGTTATATTTTGGATATTCATGAAGAGATGAACACTACCATTATCTTAATTGAACATGATATGGGAGTGGTAATGGACTTATCGGATCATATAGCCGTCCTTGATTTTGGAAAATTGATTGCTTACGGCACTCCGAATGAAGTCCAAAACAATCCAAAGGTCATCGAGGCCTATTTAGGTGAAGAACATGCATGATAAAAGAAGGAGGGATCAACTCCATGTCCAACTCTAACATGACATTTCCACAATTATTGCTCGAGAGGACGAGCAATGCAGGATCAAATGTAGCTTTAAGGGAAAAAGATTATGGGATTTGGAATGAGCTAACGTATAACGAGTATTTAGAACAAGTAAAATTTTTTAGTTTAGGATTAACGAAACTAGGACTACAAAGGGAAGATAAAGTAGCGATCATTGGAGACAATCGTCCAGAGTGGGTTATCAGTGAATTGGCCACTCAATGCTTAGGGGGAATTTCAGTCGGAATATACCAACAATCCCTTCCAAATGAAATTGGCTATATCTTAAATGATTGTGATGCATCCATAGTTGTTGTAGAAGACCAAGAGCAAGTGGATAAACTTTTTGAAATTAAGGAAGACATCCCCAAGGTTAAAAAGATTATTTATTATGACCGCAGAGGAATGAGAAATTACAAAGATGATTCACTAATCTTCTTTGACGATGTACAAGCACTAGGTAAAGCCTTTGATTTAGAAGCGCCTACATTTTTTAAAACTGAATTGGATAAAGGCAGCGAGGATGATATCGCTATTCTCTCCTATACATCCGGTACAACAGGAAATCCGAAAGGAACGATGCTCTCATATAAGAACCTACTAGACATGGCCAAAAACCTATCAAAAATCGACCCACTGACGGATCAGGATGAATACCTATCATTCTTACCCCTTGCTTGGATCGGTGAGCAAATGATGACTATTGCCATGGGGCTCTATAATGGCTTGACCGTCAATTTTCCAGAAGAACCTTCCACCGTTTTAGAGAATCTACGAGAAATTGGACCACATGTCATGTTCTCACCACCTAGAATCTATGAAGATATGGTTTCGAAATTTCAAGTGAAAATACAAGATACCAGTTGGTTAAAGAAAAAGATTTATAACCTTTGCAAACCCATTGGTGAAAAAGTAGCAAAAGCACATTTTGATAATAAACCGATTTCTTTCGGTACGAAATTCCTTTTTAAAATTGCCGATTTCATGTTATTCAGTGCAATTAGAGACCATTTGGGATTATTGAGGATTAAAAGAGCCTATACAGGTGGTGCACCACTTGGACCTGATGTGTTTGAATTTTTCCATAGTATCGGAGTGAATGTCAAAAGTATTTATGGGCAGACAGAAGTTTCTGGAATCTCTATCGTGCATCGTGACGGCGATATCAAAATGGACAGTGTAGGAATACCGATTCCTGGAACGGAAGTGAAAATATCTGATCAAGGAGAAATCCTTATAAAAAGCTCCAGTGTTTGTAAAGGCTATTACAAAAATGAGCAATCTACAAACGAAACCATTCAATCTGGATGGTTACATACTGGTGATGCTGGTAGGTTGGATGAAAAAGGACATTTATATATCATCGACCGATTAAAGGATGTTATTCGTTTGGACACGGGGGAGATGTTTTCTCCACAATTCATTGAAAATAAATTAAAATTTAGTCCATTCATTCAAGAAGCAGTAGCCATCGGTAGAGATCGTCCTTATGTGGTGGCAATGATCAATATAGATATGGAGAATGTCGGCAGATGGGCAGAAAAAAAACAAATTGGCTATACGACATATACGGATTTGTCCTCAAAGACTGAGGTTTTGGAACTTATTCAAAAACAGGTAAATGAAATCAATCAAACTTTACCTGAAAAAGCACGGATTAAGAAGTTTGTTTTGTTATATAAAGAGTTGGATGCGGATGATGAAGAATTAACAAGAACAAAGAAGGTAAGACGACAGTTTGTAGCCAAAAAATATCATTCTCTTATCGAAGGGATGTATTCAAAAGACGAGCAAATTCATGTGGAGGGAAGAATTAAATATCGGGATGGAAATGAACAGATCATACAAACAACACTTCAAGTGATCATTATGGATAAAGGAGAGGGGGCTGCTTAATGACCTTTTTTTTACAAATGTTAGCCACAGGGATTGTAGTTGGAAGTGTCTATGCATTAGTGGCACTAGGATTTGTTTTAATCTATAAATCTAGTGATGCCATCAACTTTGCCCAAGGAGAATTCTTATTAATCGGGACATATGTGTGTCTCACCCTTATAACAACCTATAATATTCCGTTTATAGCTGCTTTATTCATAACTCTTCTATTCAGTGCAATACTCGGTTTTGTTGTAGAGCGAATTGTACTTAGGCCGTTTATTGGAGAGCCTGTCATTTCTATGATCATGGCTACCATCGGTCTGTCTAGTATATTGGCGGGAATCGTCCATATTATTTGGGGTCATGAAACACGTGTTTTTCCAAAAATATTTTCTGATAAACCCGTACAGCTGGGTGAGATTGTGATTGCACCCGTTTATCTATGGTCGCTAGTCATAGTGGTCATTATGCTGCTGATCTTCACCCTCTTCTTTAAGTATTCGAAGCTCGGTATTGCGATGCGAGCAACAGCAGATGACCAACAGGCTGCACTGTCAATGGGAATTAGTGTAAAAGTCATTTTCGCGGTTGCATGGGCGATTGCTGCGATTGTCTCGGCTGTTGGCGGGGTTCTGCTCGGTAATATTAACGGAGTAAATTCCTCGTTATCAGCTATTGGACTGAAAGTATTACCAGTTGCTATTCTCGGGGGATTGGATAGTATTCCTGGAGCCATTATTGGTGGGTTAATCATCGGAGTGATCGAAAGTATGACAGGCGGTTATTTAGATCCTTTGGTCGGTGGCGGCTTAAAAGAGGTTATGCCGTTCATCATATTAGTGTTGATCCTCATGTTCAAACCGTATGGGCTATTTGGCAAAAAAGAAATCGAAAGGGTGTAAGAGTATGAGGAATCCTTTTGTGATGGAGTGTGGAGAGTTCCATGTGAACTATAAGCAGGATATGGCCATATGGAAGAATTCTAGAGTAAGAATTCGTGTGTTGGTAATGGTCGCATTATTTGCCCTCTTCCCTTTAGTAGCTTCTGATTACGTCATTGGACTTGCTACACTATGTGGTATTGCTGCTATTGGGGCAATCGGGTTAAACATTTTGACAGGTTTCACTGGACAAATATCCATAGGAGTCGGGGCATTTTTAGGTGTGGGTGGTTATGCATCGGCTATATTGACCCTCAAGCTAGGATTAAGCTTTTGGATCGCCATGCCTTTAGCTGGAATCATCACCGCGATTGTAGGAGGACTTTTTGGTTTACCTTCCTTACGATTAAAGGGTCTTTATTTAGCGATTGCGACACTGGCAGCACAGGTGATCATTCTCTTTGTTATATCAAGATGGGATTCCTTGACTGGAGGAACAGCTGGAATGATGCTGTCGAGACCTCAAGTAGGCGATTTTTTCTTTTATAGTGAAAAAAGTTATTACTATTTGATGTTTGCGGTATTACTGATCACCACAGTATTTACCTTAAACCTCTTTCGTTCACGTGTAGGGCGAGCATTTATTGCTGTGAGAGATCGAGATGTTGCAGCAGAGGTAATGGGAATTGATTTATTTAAATATAAAGTTCTTGCTTTTACAGTAAGCTCCTTCTTCGTTGGTGTGGCGGGTGCGTTACTTGGGCATTACACGATGATCGTCAGTCCGGAATTGTATAGCATTACGGTATCTATTGAATATTTGGCGATCATTCTCGTTGGAGGATTAGGAAGTGTATTTGGTTCTATATATGGAGCAGTCTTTATTACTTTATTGCCTGTGTTTCTCCGCTCTGGGGTAGAACTCTTAAGCGGAATCTATCCTGAAATAGCAGGCGTACTAAATGGCATGAAAGAAGTGGTATTCGGTCTGGTCATTATCCTATTCCTCATATATGAACCAGAAGGGCTGGCAAAAATTTGGAGGAATATCAAGGATTACTGTAAATTATGGCCATTTTCATATTAGCGTAAAATAAATGGTTTAGTTTTACGCCTCAAAGCTGGTAAATTTCGATCGGTGATTTTGAGGATGGGCTGTAAAATCAAGTTTACCTTTCGATTTTTAATAAATTCAATTAAATAGTGGTAGTGTCAAAAGTTCTATGAAAAACTAGTTCTAGGCATCTCCGCCAGGATTTCAGGAATAGCCAAGTCCGCAATCGCTCTTGACAAACAGTCGAAAAAGGTTGCGATACGGCCATCAAGGGCGAAGGGAACAAAAGT
>NZ_WIAQ01000003.1 GCF_009466385.1 Peribacillus tepidiphilus
CCTTTATTTAGGGATTTAGTGTCGGTGTGGTAACCTCACTATTACCTAAATTTCAGGGGGTGGCAATTTTTTTGCTCAAAAAGCCCTCTAATATAGGATTTACTAACCTATTTACTATAAAAGTTTTGACAATACGAAACGAAATAGGGAAGTGGAAATATGAGTTTTTTTAAAAAGCTGAAAGAAAAGTTCACAGCTCAAACTGATAGTGTGACTGAAAAATTCAGACAAGGCTTAACAAAAACTAGAGACTCTTTTGCAGGCAAAGTAAACGATTTAATTGCTCGCTATCGAAAAGTAGATGAGGAATTTTTTGAGGAGCTTGAAGAGATTCTGATCTCAGCTGATGTTGGCTTCGATACGGTCATGCAGCTTGTTGAAGAGTTGAAAATGGAAGTGAAAAGAAGAAATATTTCTGACACAATGGAAATACAATCGGTTATTTCCGAAAAGCTCGTTGAAATTTACCAAGGAGGAGAAGAAAAATCCTCAGACTTAAATATGCAAACAGACGGCTTGACTGTTATATTATTCGTCGGTGTCAACGGGGTAGGAAAAACCACTACGATTGGAAAGCTAGCCCATAAATTTAAGCAGGAAGGAAAGAAGGTGATCCTTGCGGCTGGAGATACATTCCGTGCAGGAGCTATTGAGCAGCTGGAGGTTTGGGGGGACCGTGTTGGAGTTGAAGTAATCAAGCAGGCTGCAGGAAGCGACCCTGCTGCAGTTATGTTTGATGCTATTCGTTCTGCCAGATCGAAAAATGCTGATGTACTTATTTGCGATACGGCTGGCCGCCTGCAAAATAAAGTGAATTTGATGAAAGAGCTTGAAAAAGTAAAACGTGTTATTGAAAGAGAAGTGCCAGGGGCTCCTCATGAGGTTTTATTAGTATTAGACGCAACAACAGGTCAGAACGCACTGATTCAGGCTAAAACATTTAAGGAAGCAACAGATGTTACAGGCATCGTATTAACAAAGCTAGATGGAACAGCAAAAGGCGGGATCGTCTTAGCGATTAAGAAAGAGCTCGGAATACCAGTAAAATTCGTCGGTCTCGGTGAAAAAATGGATGATTTACAAGAATTTGATGCTGAAAAATATGTTTATGGCCTGTTTGCCGACCTTGTTGATAAAGAGGAAACAATTGAGTAAATGAACAAAAGTGTAAAGATAAAAACTTGACAGAAAGCTATAAGATCGGTAAACTATACAATGTAAAGGTTTTTCACTTAACACAAGGGAGGGGAGCTTTATGCTTGAGAAAACGACAAGAATGAACTATTTGTATGATTTTTATCAGTCGTTGTTAACAGAAAAGCAACAAAGCTACATGTCGCTTTATTATTTAGACGATTACTCCCTTGGAGAGATCGCCGAGGAATATGATGTTAGCCGGCAGGCGGTCTATGACAATATTAAAAGAACCGAAGCGATGCTTGAGGAATATGAAGCAAAGCTCCATTTATTTGAAAAATTTCAACAGCGCTCAAAGATTATTTCTGAAATAAAAGAAGAACTTTTGAAGTCCTCTTCCCTCAATGCAAAGTTGGAAGAATTGCTTGAAGTGCTTGAGAAATTAGATTAGGAGGCGGCAAGTATGGCATTTGAAGGATTAGCCGACCGACTGCAAAATACCATTCAAAAAATTCGCGGCAAAGGAAAAGTAACTGAAGCCGACGTCAAAGACATGATGAGAGAAGTACGACTTGCACTTCTCGAAGCGGACGTTAACTTCAAAGTCGTGAAAGATTTTGTAAAGCGTGTCCATGAACGCGCGGTAGGTCAGGAAGTGCTTAAAAGCTTAACCCCTGGTCAACAGGTTATCAAGGTTGTAAAAGAAGAACTGACACAATTAATGGGCGGAGAGCAAAGCAAAATTGCTGTTGCGAACCGACCGCCGACTGTCATCATGATGGTTGGTCTGCAAGGTGCCGGTAAAACAACAACGACAGGAAAACTTGCAAACCTTCTTCGAAAAAAATACAACCGTAAGCCATTGCTAGTTGCAGCGGATATTTATCGTCCGGCAGCGATTAAACAGCTTGAAACACTCGGTAAGCAATTGGATATGCCTGTATTCTCTTTAGGTGATCAGGTAAGTCCAGTTGAAATTGCCAAGCAAGCAATCCAAAAAGCCAAAGAAGAGCATCGTGATTATGTGCTAATTGACACAGCAGGTCGTTTGCACGTAGATGAAGCTTTAATGGACGAGTTAAAAGATATTAAAGAGCTAACAAAGCCCGACGAGATCTTTCTTGTGGTAGATGCTATGACAGGCCAGGATGCGGTAAATGTTGCACAAAGCTTCAACGAACAGCTTGGATTAACAGGAGTTATTCTTACGAAGCTTGATGGCGACACTCGAGGCGGTGCTGCGTTATCCATACGCTCCGTTACGAATACACCGATTAAGTTTGTAGGTATGGGTGAAAAAATGGATGCTTTAGAGCCATTCCACCCTGAACGAATGGCTTCAAGAATTCTCGGTATGGGTGATGTGCTTACTTTAATCGAAAAAGCACAAGCGAATGTAGATGAAGAAAAAGCAAAAGAGCTTGAACAAAAGCTCCGTACGCTTTCCTTTACATTTGATGACTTTTTAGACCAACTTAGTCAAGTAAGGAAAATGGGTCCATTGGATGAGATCTTAAAAATGCTTCCGGGCGCTAACAAAATTAAAGGATTGAATAACATTTCAATCGATGACAAACAAATCGGTCACGTTGAAGCCATTATTCGTTCCATGACAAAGGAAGAAAAGACTCATCCAGAAATCATCAATGCCAGTCGCAGAAAAAGGATTGCAAAAGGAAGTGGAACTTCTGTACAGGAAGTAAACAGACTCCTAAAGCAATTTGAAGAAATGAAAAAAATGATGAAACAAATGACAAACATGCAAAAAGGAAAGAAAAAAGGCTTCAAATTCCCTTTTATGTAAGAAAAGCGGAATTGCAAAAGTAAAGGTAATCCATTAATTTTATACTGTTAAGAAAAAAACCTTTACAAAGGTACTAATTATTTGATAATATACTATCTTGTGTGAAACTATTCGGAGGTGCTTATTTAATATGGCAGTAAAAATTCGTTTAAAACGTATGGGAGCAAAAAAATCTCCTTTCTATCGTATTGTTGTTGCAGATTCTCGTTCACCACGTGATGGTCGTTTCATCGAAACAGTTGGAACTTACAACCCAGTTGCAGATCCAGCAATCGTTGAAATCAACGAGGAACTTGCTCTTAAATGGTTAAAAGACGGTGCGAAGCCATCAGACACAGTTCGCAATCTTTTCTCTAAACAAGGCATTATGGAAAAATTCCACAATGCTAAAAACAGCAAATAATATCATTTGCTATGAAAGAATTAATTGAAAGTATTGTAACGGCACTTGTTGATCATCCTGAAGATGTTGAAGTAACATCCAAGGAAGAAGAGAACCGTATTACGTATTACTTGTCTGTTAATAAAGAGGACATGGGAAAAGTAATCGGTAAACAAGGTCGAGTAGCTAAGGCGATTCGCACTGTAGTATATGCAGCAGGATCATCACAGCAAAAGAAAATCTATTTGGAGATTTCCGAATAAGGGAGGGCTAAAAACCCTCCTTTTTTGGTATAAATTAATGTATAGCTGCTCATAAGTTCTTTCATAATATACATATCTATTATGTCACAATATTGAATAATCCCGCTTAATTATAGAAAACAGGGAGGTGCTGGAATGAAGATTCTGCAAACTGTTGTTGTGAATCAAGTGTTAACCGAAACCAGCAAGAATCAGCTCCTGCAAAAGTATAAAATGAAGCAAATTCAATTTCAAAAAGAGATTGACCAATTGAAATTTGAATTGAAGAAGCTTGAAAAAACAAAGAAATTCCAACCAGCCAGTTTAAAATCCCATTTTGAAAAAGAAGTGAATAATAGACAGGAAAAGATAAAGCTACTCGAATTCCAGATTGAACAGCTTGAAATTTTACCAGTTGGAAGTGAATTAAAGGAACGAGAAGTACAGGCTCTAGTAGACGTAGAAATTGGAGCTAATTGGGATGAACTGATCCAAACAAGGACAATAGTTGTTAAAGACGGAATCGTTGATGATATTAGGTAGATCGTTTTTAAAACAATGTAATAAACCTTTTCCCTCGCATTTAACTACTAGCAGTTTGAAAAAGGACATTCATAGAGGTGAGAGTATGGAAAAATGGTTTAATGTCGGAAAAATCGTCAATACACATGGGATCAAAGGTGAGGTCAGAGTTATATCGAAGACGGATTTTGCTGATGAAAGATATAAGCCAGGAAATAAATTGTTTCTTTTTCGGAAGAATGATACGGAACCGCTTGAACTAACCGTCGCTTCACATCGACAACATAAAAATTTCGATCTTCTTACATTTGAAGGATATACAAATGTAAATCAAGTGGAGCCATTCAAAGAAGGTATTCTGAAAATTCCAGAGTCCTTTCTAACGGAGCTTGATGAAGGTGAATATTATTTTCATGAAATTATAGGCTGCAGCGTCTTCACGACAGAGGGTGAAGAGATTGGGGCAATACGTGAAATCTTAACTCCTGGTGCAAATGATGTATGGGTGGTTAAAGGAAAAAACGGAAAAGAAATCTTGATTCCTTATATTGATGATGTTGTGAAGGAAGTCGATGTTAAAAATAAAAAAATCCTGATCCATCCAATGGAAGGGCTGTTGTCATGAAAATTGATATTTTAACGCTTTTTCCTGAAATGTTTCATGGCGTTCTCGGTTCCTCTATTTTAAAAAAAGCAGAGGAAAAAGAAGCTGTAAGCTATGAAGTCCATAATTTCAGAGAATTCTCGGATTCCAAGCACGGACAAGTCGATGACTATCCATACGGCGGAGGAGCAGGTATGGTGTTGAAAGCCCAACCAATCTTTGACGCTGTTGAGCATTTGGCAAAAAACAAAGATAAACCCCCAAGAGTGATCTTAATGTGTCCACAAGGTGAACGATATACGCAAAAAAAAGCCGAAGAATTAGCTGAAGAGGAACACTTAATATTCATTTGCGGACACTATGAAGGATACGATGAAAGAATTAGACAACACCTGGTGACTGATGAGATTTCGATAGGTGATTTCGTATTAACAGGTGGAGAGCTAGGAGCGATGGTCGTAGTGGACAGTGTGGTCCGACTGCTGCCTGGTGTTTTAGGAAATGAAGAATCACCTAAAAAGGATTCCTATTCTTCTGGACTATTAGAACATCCTCATTACACACGACCAGCAGACTTTAGAGGCTGGAAGGTACCGGATATCCTGTTATCGGGAGACCATAAAAAAATAGAAGAGTGGAGAATCAAAGAGTCTTTGAGAAGAACCTGGAAAAGAAGGCCGGATCTTTTAGAAGTCTATCCACTTACGGAAACAGAAAAAAAATACTTGGAAGAGATAAAAAAAGAAGATTAAATATTGCATGTTATCATTGATTATGCTATGATAATTTTTGTGACTTAGGACACTATCCTGGTCTTGATAACAATGTTCCGCTGCAACTTATTAATGATTTTGCAAGAGCATTTGTGGGAGGAGTTGAAAACGATGCAAAAACTTATTGAAGAAATTACGAAAGATCAATTACGTACAGATCTTCCTTCTTTCCGCCCTGGTGACACTGTTCGTGTTCACGTTAAGGTTATCGAGGGATCTCGTGAGCGTATCCAGGTGTTTGAAGGTGTTGTAATCAAGCGTCGTGGTGGTGGAATTAGCGAAACATTTACAGTTCGTAAGGTATCTTACGGCGTAGGTGTTGAACGTACATTCCCTTTACACACACCGAAAATTGCGAGCATTGAAGTTGTACGCCGCGGTAAAGTACGCCGTGCGAAGCTATACTATCTGCGCAATCTTCGCGGTAAAGCAGCTCGTATTAAAGAGATTCGCTAATTTAGTCCATACAAAGACTTGTGTGGAAATGAAACAAAATGCAAAAAAGGAGCTTGTATATCAAGCTCCTTTTTTAGTAGACCTTTACATAGTTTATTTTTTGGAGATTTCATTGTGTTATTTTAGTTTCATTCGGTATATTTAATCTGTATTAGGTTATGGGTTATTAAAAAACTATATGCTCTCGCTGGTGGTGGATAAAAATGACAAAACAAAAGAGTGAAACATGGGAGTGGTTAAAAGCCTTAATGATTGCCGTATTATTGGCGGCGCTAATCCGTTATTTCCTATTTGCCCCGATTGTAGTTGATGGACTTTCTATGATGCCTACTCTTCATGACCAAGATCGAATGATTGTGAACAAAATTGGCTACACTTTAGGTGAGCCAAAAAGATTCGACATTATCGTTTTTCATGCACCTGAAAACAAAGATTATATCAAACGTGTGATTGGTCTGCCTGGAGATAAGATCGAGTACAAAAATGATACGTTATATATTAATGGAAAGGCTTATAAAGAGCCTTATCTAGACGAATACAAGAAAAAGGTCATTGACGGACCGTTAACTGAACCATTCACACTAAAAGAAATTATTGGGGAAGAAAGAGTTCCAGAAGGACACTTATTTGTAATGGGTGACAACCGGAGATTCAGTAAAGATAGCCGTCATATCGGTGTCATTCCAATGGAAAAGGTTCTTGGAAAAACAAGTATTGTGTACTGGCCTGTAGAAGATATTCGCATTGTAAAGTAAGAGGGCTGAACAGTTGTCTCACTTTTAGGGTGTAATGAATGAAATGTGAAAATGGAAAACCCACTTTTTTAGGAAGGTAGATACTAGTGACAATCCAATGGTTTCCTGGCCATATGGCTAAAGCAAGAAGAGAAGTTACTGAAAAACTAAAGCTAATTGACATTATCTATGAATTAGTGGATGCAAGAATTCCGCTTTCATCAAGAAATCCGATGATTGACGAAATCATCCAGCATAAACCACGCCTAATTTTATTGAATAAGGCAGATCTGGCTGATCCAGAAAAAACGAAGGAATGGATTGACTATTTTTCATCGCAAGGACATAAGGCAATAGCCATTAATTCCCAAGCGGGAAGCGGGTTGCATCAAATCACCTCCACTTCTAAAGAAATTTTGCGTGAAAAGCTAGAAAAAATGAAGTCAAAAGGTATAAAGCCTCGAGCAATACGAGCGATGATCGTAGGAATTCCAAATGTAGGAAAGTCAACCTTTATTAATCGTCTAGCTAAAAAGAATATTGCTAAGACAGGAAACACTCCTGGAGTGACTAAAGCACAGCAATGGATCAAAGTCGGAAAAGAGCTAGAGTTATTAGACACCCCAGGAATTCTATGGCCAAAGTTTGAAGACCAAGAAGTAGGCTTAAAGCTAGCCTTAACGGGTGCCATAAAGGATACGTTGTTAAATCTTCAGGACATAGCTGTATACGGTCTTCGTTTTTTAGAAAATGAATATCCTGAGCGTTTAAAGGAACGTTATCAATTAACAGACATTCCAGAAAACATAGTTGAACTTTTTGATGAAATTGGAACAAAAAGAGGTTGCTTAACCGGAGGTGGAATTGTCGATTACGACAAGACAGCCGAATTGATTGTTAGAGAAATCCGCTCAGAAAAGCTTGGCAGATTAACATTTGACAGACCGATTAAAACGATTGATTAGTGGTCCAATACATGTATAGAGACAAAAAATTAAGTTTGTTTTCGTAACAAAATTAAAGCCTTAATGAAAATGGAGTGTAGTAGATGATCACTCCATTCATTTTAGGCTTTATTTTTTGTAAAAAGAACCGATAAAAAATTTAGCGAGTTGGAAGGTACAAAAATGAAACAAAGAAGTATAAAAGAGATACAGTCTATGTTAAAA
Source organism: Peribacillus tepidiphilus (assembly GCF_009466385.1). GTDB lineage: Bacteria > Bacillota > Bacilli > Bacillales > DSM-1321 > Bacillus_BN > Bacillus_BN tepidiphilus. The sequence goes on from NZ_WIAQ01000003.1 coordinate 7,824, forward strand.
GATGTGACTCATCCCGACCATCCTTTTCTTCAGGAGTGTCGTTCTGATTCAAGAAAAGGTGTCGTGTCATTGTTGAATAAATGGGAAAAAGAAATGGAAAAAAAGCAAGAGCTTCAATTACAGTGGCTAAATATGAACAAGTACGAAAATGAATTAAGAAAACAAGGCTTCCGATACATAGCAGGGATCGATGAAGTGGGTCGTGGACCTTTAGCTGGACCAGTTGTGGCTGCAGCAGTCATTTTACCTTTAGATTTCTATTTACCAGGACTGAATGATTCAAAAAAAATCTCTGAAAAAAAACGCGAAGAGTTTTATGAAGCTATCGTTCAACAAGCGATTTCCTATGGAATTGGAATCATTAATAATGAAGAGATAGATGAAGTAAATATTTATGAGGCTACAAAAAAGGCCATGTATCAAGCTATCAAACACTTAACTGTAAATCCTGATTATCTTCTAATTGATGCTATGAAACTAGAAACTCCGTACCCACAAGAATCCATTATTAAAGGAGATTCAAAAAGTGTGTCCATTTCTGCAGCATCGATTCTCGCGAAAGTAACCAGGGACCGAATGATGAAGGAGTATGCACTTCAATATCCCCAATATGGGTTTGAAAAAAATATGGGCTATGGAACGAAAGATCATTTACAGGCATTAAGTGCCTATGGAGTTTCACCTTTGCACAGAAAGAGCTTTGCTCCTATTAAGGATATGATACATGAATAAGGTAGCGGAAGGACGTGATATCTTGCAGCCGGCTAATATCGTTAATAGTTTAAATAGTAAACAGCCAATGACAGAGCCGTTCTCATTAAAAAATGGACAGATTGTTTATGGGAAAATCAACAAGATTTTTCAAAATGGGACGGCTGAAGTACAAATCGGTTCACAAAAACTTCTGGCAAAGCTTGATGCACCCCTTCAATCAGGTGAACGGTATTGGCTGCAGGTTCATGCTGGTAGTGAGGGAATTAGTTTAAAAGCATTACAGACTTCTAATCCCTTAGTTTCCATGAACAGAAAGGATGCTGCTTCCCAGCTTCTCTTCCACCTTTCTCTACCTAACACAAAAGAAGCTAATCAGCTGGCGCAATACTTCTTGAAGCATTCTATTCCAATTACGGCAGAGAACTTTAGTAAGGCGTTAGAATGGATCAAAAACACTCCTGATTTTCAGAGTTCTGCCAACATCATCAGAATGATGCCTGCTTCTAATCTCCCTTTTTCAAATGAAGTCTTTAGAAGCCTGCATTCTTTTGAAAAAGGTGCTCCTCTTCATGTATTATTAGGTGAATTGCAAAGGTTTCTTCAAGATATGAACTCTGATACAAGCAATAGGCTTAAGCTGCTTTTACAGACTATTTTGTCAAACGAAGGAACAAAACTTGCCCAACATACAATGCATAAACTGCTTCAGCTCTGGATCACACAAGATCAAGGGAAGGAGGCTGAAAGCTCTGCTGCCTTTAAACTCTTACAAGGAGCAGGGTTTATTTCGACAGATGAAAATGAACATCAAGTGATTGCGAGGTTTCTCGATACTGTTAAACAAGGTGAAGCGACTAAATGGCTGTCTAAGGATCTTATTCCTTTAAAAGAAGGATTACAGGTGATGGCTGAACTATCTTCTGCCTTAAAAGGGAATCGAATGAGCGAATTACAGCTTGGGATTACAAAGCTTCAAGAGTGGAGCTCACAGCTATTATTATCCCAGAATAAAGGGAATCTTTCCCTTCCTACATATCAAGAAATACAACGAAATGTACAGATTGTTTTAGCATCGTTGCAATATACCGAAAATGAGCGATCTAATCAAGTAAATAACAAAATAATGCACGCAGTTACTCAAATAACCAAATTGATGGTCTCGCTAGCATTAGCGGATGATGGAAATGAACATCTTCAGCAGGTACAATTTAACGAATTCGTAAAAGCTTTAACGGGAAAAAGTGAGCGTGAGCTTCTTGCAATAAAAGATGCTTTAGGCAAAGTGTTACTTGAGAAAAAAGAAATCCCAAATGTAATCAAATCAGATTCTGATCAAATGGGATTGCTAAATCGGTTAACGAATGCAGGGAATTCATCGTTTGATTTGACCAGAGGTACTGCTGTAGCTTCTATGTTAAAAGAAATGATCCAATCGCTTGGATTAGGGTTTGAGCATTATTTAAATGAACATAAGGGACAAGATTTAGAATTACAAACTCTAAAGCCTCTTCTATTAAAACTATTGAATGACATACCGCCAAACTCTGCAAAGGATGTTGTCGAACAAGTACTGCATCGAATTACCGCTCAGCAAATTCTCTCTCAAGAAGCAGGTCCTCTTCAAAATCTCATTGTCCAAATCCCTTTAACTCTTGGGGGATTCCGTACGGACTTGAATATGCAATGGAGCGGCAGGAAAAAAGAAGATGGCACTCTTGACCCACACTATTGCAGGGTATTATTTTATTTGGAACTAGAGTATTTAGAGAGAACGGTTATTGATCTACAAATCCAAAACAAAGTGATGAAAGTGACAATCATAAACGAAAAGATTGAAGAAATTAAGCAATTAGCTCAAACATTTTTACCTCTTTTAAAAGAAAATCTGGAGAAAATTGGTTACCAATTATCAACTGTCGCATTTGAAAAACCAGACGACAACAGGTCTAAAGGTTCTTCTGAGAAATTGAGAGGTATTCCTGAAACTAATTCATACAGCGGAGTGGATATTCGAATATGACAGTGGAAAAAAGAAAGGAAGCTATAGCCCTTCGTTATAACAGCGATAAAGAAATAGCGCCGAAAGTAATTGCTAAAGGAAAAGGAAAAATCGCTGATAACATTTTAGAAACGGCAAAGAATCACAATGTGCCGATTCAAGAGGATCCTTCACTTGTAGAGCTTTTAGGGAAACTGAATATTAACCAAACAATCCCTGAAGAATTGTATCAAGCAGTTGCAGAGGTATTTGCCTTTATTTATAAAATAGATAGACATTCTCGTTAAATCTATACTTCTACAACAATTCCATTATTTAGTCCTAACCGCATGAATACTTTATTATAATAAAAATCACAATGTTTTATTAAAATATTTTTGTATATGGATCATGTTTATATAATATTAAGTTTTACAACCTTTTAATAGTAGAATAATAAGATTTTATTATTATTTCTTTAGTAAATTCTTTTGAGTAGTAGACAACTATTTTTTCTTTTTATACAATGAAAGCGCAGTCTATTTTTAGTTTTTTGGAATTTGTTCATAAATTCCGAAATAGTGAATCAAAATTTAGAATTCTATCATTTGTTAGAATTCGGATTGTCACAGTCGATAGGAGGATGGGAAATGAATATCCACGAGTATCAAGGGAAAGAAATCCTTAGAAAATACGGCGTTACCGTTCCAAACGGTCGTGTTGCATTTTCTGTGGAAGAAGCTGTGGAAGCTGCAAAAGAACTCGGTTCTGAAGTGTGCGTTGTTAAAGCACAAATTCATGCTGGCGGCCGTGGTAAAGCAGGTGGGGTAAAAGTTGCCAAAAATCTTGATGAAGTTCGTACATACGCTCAAGAAATTCTTGGAAAAACACTCGTAACCCATCAAACAGGTCCTCAAGGAAAAGAAGTAAAACGCTTACTGATTGAAGAGGGCTGCGATATTAAGAAGGAGTATTATGTAGGTCTTGTTCTAGACCGAGCAACATCCAGAATCGTCCTTATGGCTTCTGAAGAGGGCGGCACTGAAATTGAGGAAGTTGCTGCAAAAACTCCTGAAAAAATCTTCAAAGAAGTGATTGATCCTGTTGTGGGGTTAACAGGCTTTCAAGCGAGAAGAATTGCATTTAACATCAATATTCCAAACGAATTGATAGGTCAAGCTGTAAAATTCATGATGGGCCTATACAATGCATTTGTTGATAAAGACTGCTCAATCGCAGAAATCAACCCACTTGTTGTAACTGGCGATGGCAAGGTTATGGCATTGGACGCAAAATTAAACTTTGATTCTAACGCATTATATCGTCATAAAGATATTTTAGAATTTCGTGATCTTGATGAAGAAGATCCAAAAGAAATTGAAGCTTCTAAATATGATTTGAGTTATATTTCTTTAGATGGAAACATCGGCTGTATGGTTAACGGTGCAGGTCTAGCAATGGCAACGATGGACATCATTAAGCATTATGGAGGGGAGCCAGCTAACTTCCTTGATGTTGGGGGCGGTGCAACGGCTGAAAAAGTAACAGAAGCTTTCAAAATTATTCTTTCCGACAAAAATGTTAAGGGGATCTTTGTAAATATTTTTGGCGGTATCATGAAGTGCGACGTTATTGCAACAGGAGTAGTGGAAGCAGCAAAGCAAATTGGACTTGAAGTTCCTCTTGTTGTTCGTCTCGAAGGAACAAACGTTGATCTTGGAAAGAAAATCTTGAACGAGTCCGGATTAAACATTACTGCTGCTGAATCCATGGCAGACGGAGCACAAAAAATCGTTTCATTAGTAGGCTAATAGTCAGGGGGGAGAAAAATGAGCGTTTTTATTAATAAAGACACGAAGGTTATCGTACAGGGGATCACAGGTTCTACTGCACTTTTCCATACAAAGCAAATGCTTGAGTACGGCACACAAATCGTGGCAGGAGTAACTCCAGGAAAAGGCGGAACAGAAGTCGAAGGTGTACCTGTATTTAATACGGTTTTAGAAGCAAAAGAAAAAACAGGTGCTAATGCGTCTGTCATCTATGTTCCAGCACCATTTGCTGCGGATGCCATTATGGAAGCTGTTGATGCTGAGCTTGATATAACAATCTGTATTACAGAGCATATTCCTGTTTTGGATATGGTAAAGGTAAAACGTTATATGGAAGGTAAGAAAACTCGCCTTGTTGGACCAAACTGCCCAGGTGTTATTACACCTGAAGAGTGTAAAATTGGAATCATGCCTGGCTATATTCACACAAAAGGCCATGTCGGTGTTGTTTCCCGTTCCGGTACATTGACATACGAAGCTGTCCACCAGCTTTCTCAAGCAGGCATCGGTCAGTCTACAGCAGTAGGAATTGGTGGGGATCCTGTAAATGGTACAAACTTTATCGATGTATTAAAGGCTTTCAATGAAGACCCAGAAACATATGCGGTGATCATGATTGGTGAAATTGGCGGAACTGCTGAAGAAGAAGCTGCTCAATGGGTAAAAGAAAACATGACAAAGCCAGTTGTAGGCTTTATCGGTGGACGTACAGCACCTCCAGGTAAGCGCATGGGACATGCGGGTGCAATTATATCTGGTGGAAAAGGTACAGCTGACGAGAAAATTCGTGTAATGAACGAGTGCGGCATTAAAGTTGCTGAAACACCTTCTGTTATGGGAGAGACATTAATCTCTGTCCTAAAGGAAAAAGGTTTATACGAAAAATGTAAAACACACTAAGACTAACTTGTGCGTAAAACATACTTTGTTTACAATTTAATCGCCTCCTTAAAGGGGGCGGTTGCTTTTTAAGGAGTTGAAAGTAGTTGCTTGAATTCAAGAAAAAATTAATTCTTCTTCACCATTGTAAAAGTGCAACATGGAAGTCTATACAAGACATTTTACGATTTGACCCAGCCCTTTCAAGAATGTTTCAGTGGACAGAAAGTGAGCTCCAAAAAAACCTCTACCTTAAGCCTTCTCAAATTCATAACATCCTTCGTGAAATACATGCTTTCCCATATCACACCCAATTCAATCTCTATGAAAATAACAACCTTAAAATCATCACGATATTTGACGATGAATATCCAGAAAAATTGAGAAATATCCATACACCTCCATGGGTTTTATACGGAAAAGGTGATTTTTCGCTGTTAAAAAATAAAAACATGCTTGCCGTTGTAGGTTCAAGAAATCCTTCTCCATATGGTAAAAGTGCCATTAAACAAGTGATTGAACCATTAATTCATAAAGGGTTCACCATTATTAGTGGGTTAGCAAAAGGAATCGATCTAGAAGCACACATCCTTGCGATCAGAGAAAAAGGAAAAACGATCGGCATATTAGGTGGAGGTATTTTTCATTTGTATCCTAAAGAAAACATTCCTTATGCTTTAGAAATGATGAAAAATCATTTGGTATTCTCTGAATATCCTCCTTTTACTAAACCGGAGCCATGGATGTTTGCAGCTCGAAATCGTCTGATTAGTGGTGTTTCGGATGGTATTCTTATTGTTGAGGCAAAAGAAAAAAGTGGAACGTTAATAACCGTCAATTATGCTCTAGAACAAGGGAAAGAAGTTTTTGCACTTCCTGGAAATATAACGAGCGAGTTATCAAAAGGAGCGAATTTTTTGATACAAGAAGGAGCGAAGCTGGTTTTATCTGCTACAGATATAGAAAATGAATTCTATTGATCAAGCTGATATAATAGAAGAAAAAAGATGATGATAGGGCTGAGAGGGTAGTTACTATTTTAGAGGCTGCCCTTTTATTTTTGTAATACTGAAAAACGGAAAAAAACAGTGGTAGCAGAATATGTAGAATTTTGTAGAAATGTGAAAAAAAGAGAAAAATAGTTCAGTAATCCATATAAAAAGGTTGAAATATTTCTAAAACTGTTATAAATTGACCATCAGGTATCTTTTTTTTGACATTATCGAAAAAAGATTCCCTAACTACATGAAAAAAAGTGTGAATGAAACCGTTTACGATATCAGTTGTTTTATTTTAATAGAGCTATGAATACATATAATCATGAAATTACGATTGACAAATGATTTTTGTTTGATTAATAATAGTGAAGATTTATTAAAACCTCTTAAGGAGGACAATACATGTCAGATTACCTAGTTATTGTGGAATCTCCTGCTAAGGCAAAAACGATCGAAAAATACCTTGGCAAAAAGTATAAAGTTAAAGCATCAATGGGGCATGTTAGGGATTTACCTAAAAGTCAAATGGGTGTTGATATTGAACATAATTTTGAACCGAAATATATTACAATCCGGGGAAAAGGTCCAATTTTAAAAGAATTAAAAGCGGCAGCAAAGAAAGCTAAACGGATTTACCTGGCTGCCGACCCAGATCGCGAAGGGGAAGCAATCGCGTGGCATTTGGCTCATACTTTGGATATTGATACAACTTCTCCATGTCGTGTGGTATTTAATGAAATTACAAAAGATGCTATTAAAGAGTCATTTAAATCTCCTCGCCCCATTAATATGAATCTTGTCGATGCTCAACAGGCAAGACGAGTATTGGATCGGCTTGTAGGCTATAACATAAGTCCTTTGCTTTGGAAAAAAGTAAAAAAAGGACTAAGCGCCGGTAGGGTACAATCCGTAGCTGTCCGTTTAATTATTGAGAGAGAACATGAAATTAAAAACTTCATACCTGAGGAGTATTGGACAATAAAAGCGGATTTTCAAAAAGGCAAAGACGTTTTTGAAGGGGTTTTCTTCAGTTTAAATGGAGAAAAAATAGAGCTATCAACAGAAGAGGATGTCAAAAAGGTCCTTTCAAAAATAAAAGGTAATGAATTTGTGATCGCTTCGGTATCGAAAAAAGAAAGAAAAAGAAATCCTGCACTGCCATTTACAACTTCATCGTTGCAACAGGAAGCTGCACGGAAGTTAAATTTTAGAGCGAAGAAAACGATGATGCTTGCTCAACAGCTCTATGAGGGGATTGATTTAGGGAAAGAAGGTACTGTCGGTTTAATTACCTATATGAGAACAGACTCAACCCGTGTATCGGAGCTTGCTCAGAACGAAGCAGCTGCTTATATTGAAGAGCATTTTGGGAAAGAGTACCTCTCTTATGAAAAAAGAAAAGAAAAGAAGAGTGCTAATACTCAAGACGCCCATGAAGCGATTAGACCTACAAGTACAATGAAAGATCCTGCTTCTGTTAAAGAATTTCTATCAAGAGATCAGTACAGACTTTATAAATTAATATGGGAACGTTTCGTTTCCAGCCAAATGGCTCCTGCTGTGCTTGATACAATCAGCGTAGACTTGAAGAACGGTGATGTGCTTTTCAGGGCAAATGGTTCAAAGGTAAAATTCCCAGGCTTTATGAAGGTGTATGTTGAGGGAACGGATGATGCTGTAGAAGAGAAAGAAAATATGCTTCCATCTCTTTCGGAAGGAGATACAGTATTTTCGAAAGACATTGAACCGAAACAGCATTTTACTCAGCCACCTCCAAGATATACCGAAGCAAGACTCGTAAAAACTCTGGAGGAATTAGGAATAGGACGTCCATCTACATACGCTCCTACTCTTGATACAATCCAAAAACGTGGTTATGTGGCATTGGATAATAAGCGTTTCGTGCCAACTGAGCTTGGAGAAATTGTATTTGAATTAATCATGGAATTCTTTCCAGATATAATAGATGTTGAATTCACTGCTAAAATGGAAGAAGAATTCGACAATATTGAGGAAGGAAAAACGGAATGGATTAAAGTTATAGCCGACTTCTTTGAAGAATTTGAAAAGCATTTGGAAAAAGCTGATGCTGAGATGGAAAAAATAGAAATCAAAGACGAGCCTGCTGGAGAAGATTGCGAAGCATGCGGTAACCACATGGTATTTAAAATGGGCAGGTTCGGAAAATTTATGGCTTGCAGCAACTTTCCTGAATGTAGAAATACTAAACCAATTGTTAAAGAAATTGGTGTTTCTTGTCCAAAGTGTGAAAAGGGCCAAATCATTGAAAGAAAAAGTAAAAAGAAAAGATTATTTTATGGATGTGACCAATACCCACAGTGCGATTTCATCTCTTGGGACAAACCAATTGCAAGAAAATGTCCGAAGTGCGATGGACTTCTTGTAGAAAAAAAGCTCAATAAAGGAATTCAGGTTCAGTGTATTTCTTGTGATTACAAGGAAGAACAGCAGAAGTAAAAGGGGGGATGAGTCCTCCTTTTACTTTTTAAAAAAAATTTCATTGATTTTTAATCTATTGCTTTTCAATTTTCGCATAGTAGGTTACAATGCATATGGATATTTTCGTTAAGGTTTTTTTACTTTAATGTGTACTCGGCGCTGGCTGAGTTTTTCTATTTTATAGACGTAACATATAAAAATAGGAAATTGTAGTTTGGAGCAATATTAAAACAAAATTTTGTCTAATAAGTGGTAATTAAACCAAGAATAAAGATAAACACTTCATTTGGAGGTTAACGGATGGTACATAAGGAAGTGAATGTAATAGGGGCAGGGTTAGCAGGTAGTGAAGCTGCATGGCAAATCGCATCAAGAGGAGTAAAGGTAAATCTTTATGAAATGCGTCCAATCAAACAGACACCTGCGCATCATACAGATAAATTTGCAGAGCTTGTTTGTAGCAATTCTCTTAGAGCTAATTCATTAACAAATGCTGTAGGTGTATTAAAAGAAGAAATGAGACGATTACGTTCTGTTATCATTTCTTCAGCTGATGCTTGTTCAGTTCCCGCAGGCGGAGCTCTAGCAGTAGATCGTCATGAATTTGCTGGACGCGTTACACAAATGGTGAAGGAGCACCCTAATGTGACGGTTATTCATGAAGAAGTTACAGAAATTCCAGAAGGGATTACCGTCATAGCTACCGGCCCTTTAACAAGTCCAGCTCTTTCTGAAAAATTAAAGGCATTGACTGGTGAGGAATATTTGTATTTTTATGATGCTGCAGCTCCTATTATCGAAAAGGACAGTATTAATATGGATAAAGTGTATTTAAAATCGAGATATGACAAAGGAGATGCAGCGTATTTAAATTGTCCGATGACCGAAGAAGAATTTAACAGATTTTATGATGCCTTAATCTCTGCAGAAACAGTTCCGTTAAAAGAATTTGAAAAAGAAATATACTTTGAAGGGTGTATGCCGATTGAAGTGATGGCACTCAGAGGAAAGAAAACCATGCTTTTTGGACCTCTTAAGCCTGTCGGGTTAGAAGATCCAAGGACAGGGAAGAGACCATTTGCTGTTGTTCAGCTAAGGCAGGATGATGCTGCTGGAACGTTATATAATATTGTAGGATTTCAAACTCATTTAAAATGGGGAGCGCAAAAGGAAGTCATCAGATTAATACCTGGTCTTGAAAATGCAGAAATTATCCGGTATGGGGTCATGCACCGAAATACTTTCATTAATTCACCTAAAGTACTAAAGCCAACTTATCAGTTTAAAAATAGAAGTAATTTATTTTTTGCTGGTCAAATGACAGGTGTAGAAGGATATGTTGAGTCTGCAGCTTCAGGACTAATTGCTGGTATTAATGCTGCAAGATTAGCGAATGGACAAGAACCTCTTGTATTTCCAAAGGAAACCGCAATGGGAAGCATGGCACACTATATCACTTCAACTAGTTCAAAAAACTTTCAGCCTATGAATGCAAATTTTGGTCTGTTTCCAGATCTACCTGTAAAGATTAAGGCGAAAAAAGAAAGATATGAAGCACATGCAAAAAGAGCATTGGGAACAATTCAGAACTTTGTGAAAAGTTTGTAAAATTAATTGCAAGGGCTATTCAAGTATGATAATATGGAATAGCCTTTGCGAGGTGAATCAATGGAGAATGTGAAAAAATTGGTACATTCCTTTTTAGAATATTTACAACTTGAAAAAAATTACTCAAAATATACAATCGAACATTATCAACGTGATATTAGTGAATTTATTATGTTCATGTCTGAGCAAGCTATTGCAGACATACATACAGTAACATATTTCGATGCTAGATTGTTTTTAACAAAGCTCTATGAAAAAAAGCAATCAAAACGAACCATTGCAAGAAAAACCTCATGTCTGCGAAGTTTTTTTAAGTTTTTGCTTCGGGAAAACATCGTGAAAGAAAACCCTTTTGCATTAGTATCCTTGCCCAAAAAAGAGCAAAAGCTACCGCGCTTTCTTTATGAGGAAGAAATTGCTACCCTCTTTCATTCAATAGATCATACTCAACCATTAGGAAAAAGGGATTTAGCATTGCTAGAGCTTTTGTATGCAACAGGCATCCGGGTAGGGGAATGCTGTAGCATTCAATTGAGGGATATCGATTTTTCACTTGGAACCTTGCTAGTTCATGGAAAAGGAAAAAAAGATCGATATGTTCCATTTGGCGGATATGCGAAAGAAGCATTAAAGGACTATATACAAAATGGCAGGAATAAACTGTTACAAGTGGGATTACAGGACCATGAGATGCTGTTCGTGAATTCCCGCGGTGGACCTCTTACACCTAGGGGAGTCAGATATATCCTTGATACAATCATTAAATCTGCATCTAGTTCGGTAGGATGCGATCTACATCCTCACCTATTAAGGCACAGCTTTGCTACCCATCTCCTGAACAATGGGGCAGATTTAAGAAGCGTCCAAGAATTGTTGGGTCATTCTAAAATTTCATCTACGCAAATATATACACATGTGACGAAGGACCAGCTAAAGAAAGTTTATCAGTCATCACATCCGCGGGCTTAAGCTGTGAAAGGAGAAGAAAATGGGAAATTTTCATGCTACCACAATATTTGCAGTACAACATAAAGGGAAAAGTGCTATGTCAGGAGACGGGCAGGTTACTTTTGGAAATGCTGTGGTAATGAAACACACGGCCAAAAAGGTAAGAAGACTATTTAAGGGTAAGGTATTGGCCGGCTTTGCTGGCTCAGTAGCTGACGCTTTTACTCTATTTGAAATGTTCGAAGGAAAGCTTGAAGAATTTAACGGTAATTTACAAAGGGCTTCTGTAGAACTTGCAAAACAATGGAGAAGTGACAAAGTATTAAGAAGACTTGAAGCCATGCTAATTGTGATGGATGCTGAAAACTTGTTACTGATTTCTGGAACAGGGGAAGTAATTGAACCGGATGACGGAATTCTTGCCATCGGTTCAGGTGGTCATTATGCACTTTCCGCAGGAAGAGCGTTAAAGCGATTCTCGGGCGATCATTTAAGTGCAAAAGAAATTGCTGAAGCAGCCCTTCAAATTGCCGCGGAAATCTGTGTTTACACAAATTCGAATATCATCGTTGAAGAACTGTAAATATTCCCTTAAATAGGAGTGGTAATGATGAAAGATAATCGGCCGAATTTAACTCCAAAACAGGTTGTTGAAAAGCTGGATCAATATATTGTCGGGCAGCGCGATGCGAAAAGAGCTGTAGCCATTGCCTTACGTAATCGTTATCGAAGAAGCCTTTTAAATGAACAATTACGTGATGAAGTTGTACCAAAAAACATTCTAATGATCGGTCCGACTGGTGTAGGGAAAACAGAAATTGCTCGTAGAATGGCTAAGCTAGTAGGAGCACCTTTCGTAAAGGTGGAAGCGACTAAGTTTACTGAAGTAGGTTACGTTGGTCGTGATGTGGAATCTATGGTACGCGACCTTGTTGAAACATCGGTCCGTATTGTCAAAGAAGAGAAAATGCAAGAAGTTCGTGAACAGGCAGAACAGAATGCAAACCGTAGATTAGTGGAACTATTAGTCCCATCTACTAAGAAAAGCAATCATTTTAAAAATCCACTTGAGATGCTCTTCGGAAATTCTGCTCAACCAGATCAAGAGGTGAGTCAGACAGAAGATACGAATCTTCAAGAAAGAAGAAGAGAAGTTGAAGCTAAATTAGCCAGAGGTGAGCTAGAAAAAGAGTTTGTCACTGTTGAAGTAGAAGAACAACCACCTTCCATGTTCGACCTGCTACAAGGATCAGGCATGGAGCAAATGGGCCTGAATATGCAAGATGCTCTCGGAAGCTTAATGCCTAAAAAGAAAAAGAAAAGAAAACTAACCGTTTCTGAAGCGCGCAAAGTTCTTACAAACGAAGAAGCTTCTAAGCTTATTGACATGGATGAAGTAACTCAAGAAGCCGTCATGAGAGCTGAGCAGTCAGGAATCATCTTTATTGATGAAATAGATAAGATAGCAAGCAAATCCTCGGGAGGTTCTTCTGCAGATGTATCACGGGAAGGGGTTCAGCGGGACATCCTGCCAGTTGTGGAAGGATCAACAGTCGTTACTAAATACGGTTCTGTAAAGACAGACTACATTCTTTTTATTGCTGCAGGAGCATTTCATATGGCGAAACCGTCTGATCTAATTCCTGAACTTCAAGGGAGATTCCCAATTCGAGTTGAATTAAAAAAATTAACGGTGGAAGACTTTGAACGCATCCTTCATGAACCGGATAATGCTCTTTTAAAACAATATGCGGCATTATTGGAAACTGAAGGTATACAAATTGAATTTTCTGACGAAGCTATTCGTAAGATTGCTGAAGTGGCATATGAGGTTAATCAAAATACGGATAATATAGGAGCAAGAAGACTTCACACCATTATGGAAAAACTCCTTGAAGATTTGTCCTTTGAGGCTCCTGACATTACAATGGAGAAAATTTTGATTACTCCACAGTATGTAGAAGAAAAGCTGGGAAGCATTTCTAGAAACAAGGATTTAAGTCAATTTATTTTGTAACGAGCGAATATGCAAATTTGTGATTTTAACACTGTATCTTTTTAAGGGGTACAGATTTAAAATAACCTTTCCTATAGATATCATTTATTTCGTTATAACGATCACATTTTATACATGAAAAAAACTTTGTAATTTTTGAAAACGTATAGGAGGAAACCAGAATGAACTTATTAGAAAAAACAAGAAAAATAAATGCCATGCTTCAAAATACAGCTGGCAAACCAGTAAATTTTAAAGAAATGGCTGAAAGCTTAAGTGAAGTCATTGAATGTAATGTTTTCGTAGTAAGTAGAAGAGGAAAGCTGCTTGGTTTTGCTATTCATCAACAAATTGAAAACGAGCGTATGAAAAAAATGTTAGAAGACAGACAATTTCCTGAAGGATATACGAACAACCTATTTAATATTAAGGAAACTTCTCCAAACTTGGATGTAAATAGTGAATACACAGCATTCCCTGTTGAGAACAAGGAATTGTTCAAAAATGGACTAACGACAATTGTGCCAATTATCGGTGGAGGTGAACGTCTAGGAACTCTCATTTTAGCCCGTCTTGAGGAGAAGTTCCATGATGATGATCTCATATTGGCTGAATATGGTGCTACAGTGGTAGGTATGGAAATTCTACGTGAAAAATCTGAGGAAATTGAAGAAGAAGCCCGTAGCAAAGCTGTTGTACAAATGGCAATTAGCTCACTTTCATATAGCGAGTTAGAAGCTATTGAACACATTTTCGAAGAATTAAAAGGTAACGAAGGTCTTCTTGTTGCATCAAAAATTGCAGATCGTGTAGGAATTACTCGCTCGGTCATTGTGAATGCACTTCGTAAATTGGAAAGTGCAGGTGTAATTGAATCTCGTTCACTCGGTATGAAAGGAACATATATCAAAGTTCTAAACGACAAGTTCCTAGTAGAATTGGAAAAGTTAAAAAATCATTAATAAATGACTGTTTAGAATAAAAAAGAGGAGAGGTGCAGAGATGCACCTCTTTTTTATTTTAGACAAAGTATATTTCTGTACATTCAGATTTGAAAGTACAAACTATACACCAAATATTCAATCATATATTGTATTTGCAATGTAAAAAGGTTCCAAAGAGAAATTCTAGACGAATACTATTCTGTCTGTAAACGTGAATTTCTTGCGTGAATTTTTCAAGATTATGCATCAAACTGTAAAAAAATCGTACTAAATTTTAGTTCTTTATACTTATTGACGATTAGTAATCATTTTAATTTAGGCGTAGAAACGTCAATTTTTTTCAATATTTTCCCAGTTTTTTGGAATTATATATCAATACTTCCTTATATGGACAAAAAAATTACGTAAAAAATTTGTGAACATTGAAAAATAGGACGTTTGTACCCGTTATTTTTTCTGTATTTTTCTTTATTATTATGAAAGACATTATGTAATATTATGTTGATTTTTGTAAAACAAAAATCATTTATTTGTATTATTTATTACACTTTTGACATTTTCGACAAATATTCACAAAAAAGGAAATCGGTAAAAAAGAAAAAAGGCAGTATACATAGACATACCTATACTTATTCATTACAATAGTTAGTAAAGTTAAAAGGATTTTCAAATTTCGACAATGATTGGAAATATGGAGTGACAAAATATGAGTTTATTTTCTGGGACGATTTTAAGGCTTGAGAAAGCATTGGATTATTCTTCTCTTAAGCAAAAAGTCATATCTCAAAATATCGCCAATGCCGATACTCCGAGTTATAAGGCCAAAGATGTCCAATTTAATAAAATGTTTCAAAGTGAATTGGATTCATTAAAGGCGAATAAAACGGATAAACGACATATTGATTTTAAGCAGACATCTGGAAATCCAGCAATCATCGTGAAAAAGAATATGATTTACAATCATTCAGGAAATAGTGTCGATCTCGATAAGGAAATGTCTGACTTGGCGACTAACCAAATTTACTATAACGCTGTAACGGACCGTCTTGCAGGTAAGTTTCAGTCCCTTCAAACTGTCATAAGGGGAGGTAAATAATCATGACGATTTTTCATAGTATGAACACTACTGCATCTGCTCTTACAGCGCAACGATTAAGGATGGATGTTATTTCCTCAAATATGGCAAACGTTGATACAACAAGAGGCAAAATAGTTAATGGTCAATGGCAGCCGTATAAAAGGAAAATGGTTGTTTTTGAACCTAAAGAACAGGGTTTTTCTAGCTTCTTGAATATTGCTATGAATAAAAAAGGCGTTCAGAACATAGGAGAAGGTTTGAAAGTATCAAAGATCATTGAAGATGAAACACCTTTTAAAATGGTATACGATCCCGAGCATCCCGATGCCAATCAGGATGGCTATGTTGCGATGCCGAATGTAGATCCATTGAGAGAAATGGTGGATCTGATGAGTGCTACAAGGTCATATGAAGCGAACGTCACCGTTTTTAACGCTTCAAAAAATATGATGATGAAAGCCTTAGAAATAGGAAAATAGATAGGAGATTGAAAAATGCAAGGAATCAGTTTTACTCCTAATAGTGCTTTTAAAACGATTGAATCAACTAAAGCATTATCCAATTCATATACACCATACGAAGCCCAACAGAAATTTTCGTCCGTATTAAAAGAGTCTATTGAAAAAATTAATGAGGCTCAAAACCAATCGGATCAAATGACAGAAAAGCTGATTAGAGGGGAAAACGTAGATTTACATAATGTAATGATTGCATCACAAAAAGCTAGTATTACCCTTCAGACTTCATTAGAAATCAGAAATAAGGTAATAGAAGCTTATCAAGAGATTATGAGGATGCAAGTTTAATCGTTTATCATATATTACCTCAAAAAAGATAGTTAGATTTTAAATGAACAAGATTAAAGAGAAAAACCGGGGGATTGTGATGAATGAAAAACTGCAAAACCTAATGTATGGGATAAAAACCTTTTGGACGAGTAGAAGCAAAAACCAAAAACTAATGTTTATTGGGGCTGTCGTACTCATCATTGTTTCTGTTACTGCAGTTTCAATTCTTGCTTCTAGAACCACAATGGTACCACTATATAGTAATCTATCTCCAGCTGAAACAGGTACTATTAAAGAAAATTTGGATGGCAGGGGAATAAAATCTGAAATTGCTGACGGTGGAACAACCATTTTAGTTCCTGAAGAGAATGTTGATACATTAAAAGTTGAATTGGCTGCAGAAGGAATTCCTGAATCTGGGAGCATTGATTATTCTTTTTTCGGTAAAAATGCCGGAATCGGTATGACTGAAAATGAATTTAATGTTTTGAAACTGGATGCAATGCAAACTGAGTTAGCAGACCTTATTAAGGGAATCGAGGGTGTTGAAGACGCAAAAGTCATGATCACCTTGCCCGAAAAAGGTGTTTTTGTAAGTCAAGGAAATGAAGAAGCATCTGCTTCAATTGTTTTGAAAACTAAACCAGGATACAAATTTAAAGAAGAAAGTATAAGAGCGCTTTATCATTTAGTTTCAAAAAGTGTTCCAAACCTTCCTACTGATAATATCGTCATTATGAATCAAAATTTTGAGTATTTTGATTTGAAAAATGAAAATAATTCACAACCCGGTGCTGACTTTGCCACTCAATATCAAATAAAGAAAGAAATAGAACGAGATATTCAAAGACAGGTCCAGAATATGCTTGGTACTTTGATGGGTCGGGACAAGGTTGTTGTTACAGTATCTGCTGATGTTGATTTTACTCAAGAAAACCGAGAAGAAAATCTTGTAACACCAGTAGATGAAGAAAATATGGAAGGCATTGCTATTAGTGCCCAAAGGATTACTGAAACCTTTACAGGAAATGGGGATCAAGTTGGCGGTGTTCCTCAAGGAGAGGATCCTGCTGACTCTTTAGGCTCGAGTTATTTGGAATCTAACGGATCCAATGGCGATTATGAGCGAATCGAAGAGACGATAAATAATGAGGTCAACAGAATTAAAAAAGAGATTGTTGAAAGTCCTTACAAAGTAAGAGATTTAGGAATTCAAGTAATGGTTGAGCCACCGACTCCTGATGATCCAAATTCACTTCCGCAGGAACGTGTAGATGACATTACGAGAGTTCTTGGCACAATCATTAGAACTACGATAGCAAAAGATGAATTAGGACAAGAATTAACAGAAGAAGATATCAATAATAAAATTGCAGTTACTGTCCAACCGTTTAATGGAAAAATCGAGTTTCCTTCTGATGAGCCGTCATCTCTTCCTTTATGGGCGTATATTGTTGGTGGAATTCTTTTACTAGCGTTAATTGTGTTAATTTTCTTGTTTATCCGATCTAGAAGAAGACAGGAAGAGGAAGACCTCGTTCTTGAAGAACAAGGAGCAATAGAATTGCCTGATGTAAATGAAGAGCACGAAACGGAAGGAACATTGAAGAGAAAACAACTTGAAAAGCTTGCAAAAGAAAAGCCTGAGGAGTTTGCAAAGCTTCTTAGATCTTGGTTAGCAGAGGACTAGGGGGGAGTAAGATGCAAAAGAAAGACAAAAAAGGTGGACTTACAGGTAAGCAAAAGGCTGCTATCCTACTCATTTCCTTAGGCCCTGATGTTTCTGCTTCTGTATATAAACATTTATCTGAAGAAGAAATCGAACGGTTAACATTAGAGATTTCTAGTGTAAGAAAGGTAGATTCTCAAGAAAAAGAAGAGGTATTAGAGGAATTCCATAATATCGCATTAGCGCAAGATTACATTACACAAGGCGGTATAGGATATGCAAAAACCGTTTTAGAAAAAGCATTGGGAGCTGACCAGGCAGCTGCCATCATCAACAGGCTGACTTCATCCCTACAGGTTCGGCCATTTGATTTTGCAAGAAAAGCGGACCCAGCTCAAATATTAAATTTCATCCAAAATGAGCATCCACAAACTATTGCTCTAATTTTATCTTATTTAGAACCAACCCAAGCGGGGCAAATACTTTCGGAGTTGCCTCAAGAGGTCCAAGCGGATATTGCTCGAAGAATAGCCATAATGGACAGTACATCACCAGAAATAATAAATGAAGTGGAACAAATCTTGGAAAGGAAACTTTCTGCGACTGTAACACAGGATTATACACAAACAGGTGGTATAGAGGCAGTTGTGGAGGTATTAAATGGTGTAGATCGAGCTACAGAAAGAACGATATTAGATGCTCTTGAGATACAAGATCCAGAACTCGCTGAAGAAATCAAAAAGAGAATGTTCGTATTCGAGGATATTGTTACGCTTGATGGCCGAGCAATTCAAAGGGTTATTAGAGATTCAGATAATGAAGACCTCAAGCTTGCTCTAAAAGTGGCTAGTGAGGAAGTTAAGGAAATTGTATTTAAAAATATGTCTAAACGTATGGTTGAGACATTTAAAGAAGAGATGGAGTACTTGGGTCCAGTGCGTTTACGTGATGTTGAGGAAGCACAGTCTCGTATTGTAGCAGTAATCAGACGACTTGAGGAATCAGGAGAGATTGTAGTCGCTCGTGGCGGAGGGGATGATATTATTGTCTAGAATTATCAAATCCATCTGGACTAGTCCCAATGAACAAAAAAGCAAAGTGATAAAGATCAGATCTTTTCAAGAAAATGTTGAAGACGAGCAGGAGTATGAACATAAACTCGCCGTTGAAGAAAGAGCAGAAAAAATCATTGAAGAGGCAAAGAGAGAGGCTGAAAATATTCTCTCTCTTGCCCATCATGAAGCGAATAACATTCGGAAAGAATTGGAGGATGCAAAAAAAACTTGGCAGGAAATCGAAAAACCTAGACTTATTGAAGAGATATCGACCCAAGCCTTCCAATCTGGGCATGAGCAGGGATTAAAAAAAGGATACGAAGAAATGCAAGAATCGATTCAGTTCGCTAAAGATATCGTCCAGTCTGCAAGAGAAGAATATCATCTTCATATCGAATCTTCAGAAAAGACTATCTTACATATAGGTATGAAGGTTGCAGAGAAAATTTTAGGTAAAAAACTTTCCGAGTCAGAAGAAGAATTTTTATCAATCGTCAGAAAAGCAATCAAAGAAGCAAGAGATTATAGGGAAGTTCAGGTGCATGTGCATCCCGTCCATTACGGATATCTCGTTTCTCAAAAAGAAGAATTGCAAAATATTTTTCCAAAGGGTGCCGACCTATTTATATATCCAGATGAAGAACTCCAAGAAACAAGCTGTATAATTGAATCATCTAACGGAAGAATTGATGCGAGTATAGATAGCCAGCTTGAAGAAATTAAACAAAAGCTTTTTGAGCTTTTGGAAGGAGAGTAAACATTGAAGGCTGAACAATTGTTGCCTTTTATAGACGATTTGGATTCTTTTAAACGATACGGCAGGGTAAAACGAGTAGTTGGATTAATGATTGAGTCCCAAGGTCCCGAAAGCTCAATTGGAGATGTTTGTTTTATACATGCTGGTGTAAAAGGCAAGAAAAAGTTGATTCGTGCAGAGGTTGTCGGGTTTAGAGAAGAAAATGTCATCCTCATGCCTTATACCGTGGTAAGTGATATTTCTCCTGGAAGTTTAGTAGAAGGTACTAATCGCCCTCTTGAAGTAAAGGTTGGTCCAGGTTTAATTGGGAAAGTCTTGGATTCGTTAGGAAATCCTCTGGATGGCAGCACCTTGCCAAAAGGGTTACAGACTGTTCTGGTTGAACAAGAACCTCCTAATCCGATGGAAAGACCGCCTATTGATGAACCGATCGAAACGGGAGTTCGTATGATCGATACTTTACTGACAGTGGGGAATGGTCAGCGTGTCGGTATATTTGCAGGTAGTGGAGTTGGAAAAAGTACACTTTTAGGCATGATTGCGAGGAATACGACAGCAGATTTAAACGTAATAGCATTAATAGGTGAGCGTGGCAGAGAGGTTCGGGAGTTTATTGAAAAGGACTTAGGACCAGAAGGACTCAAGCGTTCAATAGTTATAGTGGCAACTTCTGATCAGCCCGCGTTAATGCGTATTAAAGGTGCCTATACAGCAACGGCCATCGCTGAGTATTTCCGTGATAAAGGGATGAACGTAATGCTAATGATGGACTCTGTAACCCGTGTTGCAATGGCTCAAAGGGAAATCGGGCTTGCTGTTGGAGAACCTCCAACCACCAAGGGATATACTCCATCTGTTTTTGCCATTCTACCGAAGTTATTAGAGCGAACCGGGACAAACAAAATGGGTTCAATTACTGCTTTCTACACGGTACTGGTTGATGGAGATGACATGAACGAACCGATTGCGGACACTGTTCGAGGAATATTGGACGGACATTTCGTTTTAGACAGGTCGTTAGCCAACAAAGGTCAGTATCCTGCTATTAATATCTTAAAAAGCATAAGCAGGATTATGAATAATATCGTGGATGAACGACATAAAAAAGGCGCGGAACGATTAAGGGAAATGTTAGCGAAATACATTGAAAACGAAGATTTAATTAATATTGGAGCATACAAACGAGGCTCTTCAATCGAAATAGATGAAGCGATCAAAAAATACCCAGAAATCATCTCGTTTATTAAACAAGGTACAGATGAAAAAGTATCAAAGGTGGAAAGTATTGAAAGACTTTTTACTTTGATGGAACTTGGTGATTAGACTATGCGCTATCAATACAAATTTGAAAAAATATTAACGCTGAAAGAAAAAGAAAAAAAAGATGCTTACGCTAGATATAGCGAGGCTCTGAAAGCATTTGAAGAAGTAGCCGAAAAGCTCTATAGGCTTTTGAAAAAGAAAGAGGATTTGCTCGCGCTTCAACAGGAGAAGCTAATAAGCGGTCTTTCTGTTCAAGAGATTAGACATCAGCAGGTTTTTTTAGACAATCTCGAAAAAATTATTGAACACTACCAGAAGGAAGTAATTCAAGCAAGAAACAAATTAAATCTTTTTCAGAACATCCTTCATGAAAAAAATATGGAAGTTAAAAAGTATGAGAAGATGCAAGAAAAAGATTTTAATAGATTTCTCGAGATCATCAAAGTACATGAAAACAAACTAATGGATGAAATTTCAATCCAACAGTTTATTAGTAAAGAAAATTAGGTGATTGTATGGCAAAAGTAGTAGAAGAAAAGTTAATAGAAGAAGAAAAAAAACCATACAATAAACTTCAATGGTTTCTGTTCCTTATTGTTATCCCTTTGCTATTTACTATTACTATTGCGTTGATCGTATTAACCATAGCAGGAGTAAACGTATTTGAGCTTTCGAAAGGATACTCTAGTAAAATTCCTTTATTGTCTAAATGGACTCAAACTGAAGAGGCACCATCTATAAATGAATACCAAAGCAAGATCATTGATTTGGAAGCGGAGATCAAGGACCGTGAAGCATTGGTTGCGAAACTAGAAGATATCATTGAATCAAGAGACCAAGAAATTCAAAATATAGAGCTAGAAAAACAAAGGCTAGAAGACGAAATAAAAGAACTTAGGGCAGTCCAGGAAGAGGATAAGCGCACTTTTAAAGACATTATAAAAACCTATGAAACCATTTCACCAAAAAAAGCGGCACCTATTTTAACTTCATTAAGCGATGAAGAAGCTGTAAAAATCTTATCCAATATAAAAGCAGATACATTAGCGAAAATTCTTGAGCAAATGGAGCCTGAAGATGCAGCTAGATTGACCCAGAAGCTAACAGTAGAATCTGACATCGACCAACAATTTGAACAGCCACAATGACGTAATTGAAAGGAGGTGAAAGTTTTGAATACGCCTACTATATTACCAAATCAATTAGGCTCGGTCCTTGCAGGAGTCCAATCATCTAAAATGGGTGTGTCTAGTGCAGAAGCATCTGGAATGGCATCGATATTTGGAAAGGTCCTTGCGCAAAGTATGCAGCTAGCAAATTCGGAAAATACAAAGCTGCTAGACATCTCAAAATTATCACAACTGACACCGTTACAGTTAGAGGATTTAACTAATTTATTAGATTTCCTTCAGCTAGGACATCTAACGGAAATTGAAGGCAGCAGTGAATTTCTTTCCGAATTCATGCTGGATGGAGCAAAACTTGAAAATCATCCCTTCTTACAGGAAATTTTAGGAGAGAATGTTTCCTTCGAACAATTGCTTGAAACTTTAAAGGATGAGCTTGATTTAGAGGTACAGGATTTTAAAGAAGATTATTCAGAGAATATCTTTCTGGGATTTCCTCAAATCACTCAAATCATTCAAGCGCTAATTGAAAAAATGCAAACAGAACCAAGCTTTACCGTCTCAAAAGAAGCCGCTCATATTTTGAAAATTGCGAAAGTACAAACCTTGTTGAACAGCTTTGTTGATACTGTAGAAAAAGATCAGAAAATGGTAAACGAAATCAAGGACCTATTAAAAAGTTTCACTAGAGAACTTCAAAAGCTTGCAAAGGAAATGAAGTCAACTGTTTCTTCAACTAATACAGAGAGGCTTTTCATTGCACCAAATAAAAACAGTACAGATTATCTAATAAATGTGTACAACCGAAATTTCTTTAAAGGGAGCCAAGATCAAGAAAAAAATAATGGCTTGCAAGTGAAAACCGGAGGAAACGAGATCTTTGGTGGACAACCATTCAATGGACAAATGACCAGAGCAGAACAGCTTGTTTTGACACTGGGCAAAACAGAGCAACCGATTAATCAAGAGCAATTCATCAAAGCATTTCAAAATATTCTGGCTAAATCATCTTTGCAATCGGCAAAAGGCATGCAAAAATTATTGATCAAATTGAATCCGGAACATCTTGGTTCACTAAGAATCGAGATCATTCAAAAAGATTCCATGTTAACGGCAAAAATTTTGGCAACAACAGGGAAAGCGAAAGAAATACTCGATTCACAGTTAAGTGGATTGAAGCAAGCATTTGCTAATCAAAATATTGCTGTAGAAAAAATTGAAATAGCGCAAAGCTTTAATCCGTTTTCTCAAGATCGTTATTTACAGCGAGATCAAGACGGGTCAGGCCAGCGTCAGCATCAGCAGCAAAACAATACTAGACAAGATAATGATAGCGAAGAATTTAAGGAAAGCTTTGAAGAAGCACTACTAAGCTTAGAAGTGTAGGTGAAAATGTGACTGTAATAGATACAAAGCTACTATTGTCTACCTATCAACAGGAACAACGAAAAAGTAAAGGCGATGTCCTCGGCAAAGACGATTTTTTGAAGATTTTGATGACCCAGCTTCAAAACCAGGATCCATTGAATCCCATGCAAGATAAAGACTTTATCGCACAAATGGCGACTTTTTCAACTTTAGAACAAATTACAAATATGGGAAAGTCTATTGAGCAATTTGTGTCAGTGCAACAGCAAAGTCAATTAATTGCGTATAATCAATTTGTTGGAAAAGAAGTAACATGGCATAAGATTATACCAAATGATGACCCAAATGAAAAACCAGTTGTACAAGAAGGGAAAGGTTTGGTTACTTCTGTTCAGTTTAAAGAAAACAGTGTGATCTTTTTGTTAGATGATGGAACGAAGCTTGAACCAGGAAATATTTCTCAAGTCAATCATGTTTCTTATAGCAACAATCTGATGCAGGCAAGTGAATTAATTGGCAAAACGGTCACGTGGAAAAATGAAGGTGGCGAAGAACAGTCAGCAAAGGTCAAATCTGTTCAAATAAAAGAAGGTAAAACCCTTTTTGAGCTTGATGATCAAGATGGCACAAAAATCACAAGTGAGCAAATGATCAAGATTTCTGTCTAGGAAGGGGTGAATGAATGGATAAACCAATGTTCCGGCCGATTTACACCCAGCCGATTACCCCGGGCGTTAAAAATACTCGAGATGTTAAGCATACAGGTACTTCTGGGTTTGCCCAGCATTTACAAAATGCGGTTTCTTCGAAGAGCGAAAAACTAACTTTCAGCAAGCACGCTCAACTGAGAATGAACCAGAGAAATATTTCAATTAGTCAAGACCAATTGCGGTTAATGGAAGAAAAAGTCCAAGAAGCAAAGAAAAAGGGTGTAAATGATTCTCTCGTTCTATTAAAAAATGCAGCACTGATCGTTAGTGCAAAAAACAATACGGTCATTACCGCTATGGATCGGGAAGAAGCGGCTTCCCAAATTTTCACCAATATAAACGGAACAATTCTAATGGATCACTAGGCTGGACCTTTTAGGAAGCCTAAGGCTTGCGGAATGACAGAAGCAGCCAATCGAGAAAGGGGAATAAATCATGTTAAGATCAATGTACTCCGGCATCAGTGGACTAAAAAACTTTCAAACGAAATTGGACGTAATCGGAAATAACATTGCAAACGTTAATACATTTGGATACAAAAAAGGCCGCGTTACTTTCAAGGATACAATGAACCAAACCATAGCAGGGGCAAGTGCCGCCCAAGCGAACCGTGGTGGTAAAAACCCAATGCAGGTTGGTTTAGGTTCAACAATAGCATCCATTGACACTGTCGACACACAATCAAGCTTGCAAACAACTGGACGTCCTTTAGATTTAGGGATTTCCGGGGATGGTTATTTTGTTTTGAAGCAAGGAACAGCTCTATTTTATACTCGTGCAGGGAATTTTTATATCGATGATAATGGTAATCTAGTAAATGGAGATGGAATGAAAGTACAGCAATTTAAGAATGGTCTGTTAGACGATATTGTTGTGAATGTTAACGCTACATTACCCGCAACTTCCACGAAAAAATTCTATATAGAGGGAGATTTACCTGATCCTAGTACATTAGCTGCAGGGGTAGCTAGTGCTGTACAGCAAATGAAGATTGTAGATACCAATGGAGTAGAGCATACCTTAGATTATCAATTCAAGCCTAATGGTACTGACTGGGATATTGTAATCACTAATCAAAGTGCCCCACCAGATACAGAACCTGTAACGATCAAGATAACCTATGATGCTACTACAAAACAATTCGACGATGGAAATGATAGTATAGACCTAACTTCAATAGGTTTAGCAGCTGGAGAAACTGAGGTAACATTAGATTTAAGTAAATTAAGACAACAAGGAACATCAATAGCTGCTATAACAAATCCTGATGGAAATGTACCAGGTTCACTAGAAAGCTTCAACATTGGTCAGCTAGGCGAAATTAATGGTGTTTACTCAAACGGCCAAGTTGTTCAGTTAGGTCAACTCGCTTTAGCTAAATTCTCTAACTCATCTGGTTTAACAAAAGCGGGTAACAACCTATTCCAAGAATCGATCAACTCTGGAACTGCAAATATTAACGTAGCTGGTAACGGCCGTGGAACAATCGCTTCAGGCGCACTTGAAATGTCCAATGTTGACTTATCCGAGGAATTCACAGAAATGATTACAGCTCAGCGTGGATTCCAAGCGAATACACGTATTATTACAACATCAGATGAAATCCTTCAAGAGCTAGTGAATTTAAAACGATAATTTAAGGGAGGGTAGGAGCTAAGGACTTCTGTTCTTAGCTCCCCATAAATTTGATTAAAGTAACGAGATTAAATGGTAAAAGCTACAATATTAACGCTTTATACATAGAAATGGTGGAGTCTCATCCAGATACGATCATTACTTTAACGAATGGGAAAAAATATGTGGTTGCTGAATCCGAGGATGAAGTAAGAGATGCCATTATTCATTTTTATCGTTCTGTAAATGTTCTTGGATTTCAGAAAGATGTGGAGGATTTTGAAAATGAAGAATAAGCTTTTGACAATCATGTTAATATTGTTAGTTTCCATTACCCTCGTTGGTGTAATTGCTGTCGTTGTCATCATGAAGTTTACAGGTGATGAAGCGGCTTCAAATGAGCCGACAATTGATGAAATAATCGAAGCCTCTGTGGAGGTCCCTGAGATCACGACAAATTTGGCAAGTGGAGATTTTATCAAAATTTCCTTTACGATTCAAACAGATAGCAAAAAAGCAAAAGAAGAGCTTGAGAAAAGAAATTTCCAAGTGAAAAATATTATTATTACTGAACTATCAGAACTGAAATCTGAAGAACTGGAAGGCAAAGCAGGGAAGGAAAAATTGCAGGAGAAGCTAAAAACAAGGTTTAATAGCATTATGCAAAAAGGAACTATTGAAAAGGTGTATATCACTTCATCGATCCTCCAGTAATCTTAGATTCAATAGCTTATCTTTAGAAATCCGGAGGTGAATGGATTGTCAGGTGAGGTTTTATCACAAAGTGAAATAGACGCACTGCTCTCAGCCCTTTCGACTGGGGAAATGAGTGCGGACGAATTAAAAAAAGAAGAGTCTGAAAAAAAGGTCAAAAGCTACGACTTTAAGCGTGCATTACGGTTTTCTAAAGATCAAATCAGGAGCTTGACAAGGATTCATGAAAACTTTGCAAGACTTCTTACAACCTTTTTCTCGGCTCAATTACGGACTTATGTGCAAATAACCGTCGCTTCTGCTGACCAAATTCCATACGAGGAGTTTATTCGCTCCATTCCAAAGATGACGATCCTCAATGTATTTGAGGTTCCGCCATTAGACGGAAGAATTCTCATGGAGGTTAATCCTAATATTGCGTACGCTATGATGGATCGCGTGTTAGGGGGAAGAGGTGCTAGCATTAACAAAGTTGAAAACTTGACAGAAATTGAAACGAAAATCATGTCGAATCTTTTTGAAAGAGGGTTTGAAAATTTACAGGAGGCATGGTCAAACATTGCGGATATTGATCCGGTTCTTACTGAATTTGAGGTAAACCCCCAATTCTTGCAAATGGTATCACCAAATGAAACGGTTGTTGTGATTTCTTTAAATACCCAAATTGGTGAAACAACCGGCATGATTAATATATGTATTCCACATGTTGTACTTGAGCCGATTATTCCAAAGCTTTCTGTACATTATTGGATGCAAACCTCAAAGAAGGAAAGACTTCCTCAAGAAATTGAAATGCTTGAAAAACGAGTGAAAAAAGCTGTGGTTCCAGTTATCGCAGAAATAGGTTCCACAGAAATCTCTATTCAAGATTTTTTGATGCTTGATGTAGGAGATGTGATTGATTTGAATAAAAGAATTGAAAGCTCTTTTGTAGTAAAAATTGGTGATGTGCCAAAATTCTTGGCACAACCTGGGAAAATCGGCCGGAAATTGGCCGTGCAAATCATAGAAAATGTGAAGGGGGGAGACGAGGATGATAAGTGATGAAATGCTGTCTCAAGATGAAATTGATGCTTTATTGAAAGGAACAGAAGATGATTTAGACATTGGGATGGATTCTCCCCTTGTAGATGATTATTTAAGTCATATGGAGCAAGATGCACTTGGAGAAATTGGAAATATCTCTTTTGGCAGCTCCGCAACTGCTTTGTCCACTTTATTAAATCAAAAAGTGGATATTACTACACCAACTGTGAGTTTGGTAAGTAAATCTAAGCTATCTGAAGAATTTCCACAACCATATGTAGCCATTCAAGTTAACTATACTTCCGGCTTTTCAGGAGTGAACCTGCTGGTCATTAAACAAAGCGATGCCGCAATCATCGCCGATTTGATGCTGGGTGGGGATGGATTAAATCCTACTGATATGCTTGGGGAAATTCAACTAAGTGCAGTTCAGGAAGCAATGAACCAAATGATGGGTTCTGCGGCAACTTCCATGTCGACGATTTTCAATAAGAAGGTGGATATTTCACCTCCAATCATTGACTTATTAAACATGGAGCAGGGTGAAGGAGAAGAGAATTTCCCTCCAGATGATCTTTTGGTGAAAATTTCTTTCCGACTTAAGATTGGGGAATTAGTTGACTCCAGTATCATGCAGCTGCTTCCAATAAAATTTGCTAAAGATCTTGTAAATGAATTATTAAATCCTTCTTCCGGCAATACGGAAACCATTGATCCAATAAAAGAGGAGCCTAAACAAGAACCATCACTGAACACTACTGACTTCAGTTCGAACATGAGTGGCTCAATAAACGATCAGCAAAATTTTAATTCAGCGCAACAAGCTGGCATGAACGTACATCAGCCCGTATTTACAGGTGCTCAAAATTATGATCAGCAGCAAGGAGCGTACTATCAAGGATATGGGAATCCACCACAAGGAGTTCCAAATATTGGATATGGGTATCCGCCACAAGGTAATCCTAATCTCCCGCCACAGGGTATGCTTCCTCAAGGAGGACCGCAGCATTTTGGTTCGATACATACAGGAACGGGTCAGACAGTAAACATTCAGCCTGCTAGTTTCTCTAGCTTTGAACCTTATCAGCTACAGGAATCTGAAACGAAAAATTTAAATATGCTATTAGATATTCCGCTTCAGGTTACGGTTGAACTTGGAAGAACGAAAAGATCTGTAAAAGAAATTCTGGAATTATCAAGTGGGTCTATTATTGAACTTGATAAATTAGCCGGAGAACCGGTTGATATTTTAGTGAATAATAGATTGATAGCTAAAGGAGAAGTTGTAGTCATTGATGAAAACTTCGGTGTAAGAGTAACGGATATTATCAGTCAAACAGACAGATTAAAAAAATTACGTTAATGTGGGGGTAATTAGTAAATGGCGCACAAGATTTTGATTGTCGATGATGCAGCATTTATGAGAATGATGATTAAAGATATTTTAACAAAGAATGGCTTTGAAGTAGTTGGAGAAGCAGCAGATGGTGTTCAAGCAATCGAAAAATACAAAGAAACACAGCCTGACCTTGTAACGATGGATATAACGATGCCTGAGATGGATGGGATCACTGCATTAAAAGAAATTAAGAAAATTAATCCCGCAGCTAAAGTTATCATGTGTTCTGCGATGGGTCAGCAAGCAATGGTCATTGATGCAATTCAGGCAGGCGCCAGAGATTTTATTGTGAAACCTTTTCAGGCTGACAGGGTACTTGAAGCAATTAATAAGACGCTAAGCTAACTTTTAGTAGCAGTTAGAGGGTGTAAAACATCTTGCTAAAAAATAAGGTTATTTATGTAATTTTGGCTATTTTTGTTCTTGTTCTGTATGGATTGGATGTTCCTGTTCATGCAGAACAAGTTGAAAAAACTGTAAAAGATTTTTATGAAAAATCGGACAATATCAATAAGAGCTCCACAGAAAAACAACATTTAGAAGAAAATGTTAGCAATGATCAAGCTTCAACTGGTTTTTCATTCTTAGATTTTTTACGAATGATTGCTGCAACTATATTCGTAGTTGCACTTCTTTATTTTGTCTTAAAGTTTATTAACAAAAAAAGCCGCTCCTATCAAAAGGTACGTTATGTACAGAACTTAGGAGGTACAAGCCTGGGTTCGAATCGTTCTGTTCAATTAGTCAAAGTAGGCAACTCGATTCTAGTTGTAGGAGTGGGCGAATCGATTCAGTTACTGAAGGAAATCAATGATCCAAAAGAGTACCAGGAACTTCTTGATAGCTTTAATGAAGATGTAGACACAATGCTTCAAGCCGGTGATCTATTCTCAAGGATGCTCAATAAGAAAAAACATGAAGAGATTACAATTAGTTTTACGGAAACATTAAAAAAGCAATTACAGGATATTTCTCAATCAAGAAAAAAGATAAGTAGTGAAGTGAAAAAGAAGGGAAATGACAGCAAATGAATGAGTTTATGGAATTTTTCAATAGCAGTGAACCATCCACAGTCTCAACTTCTGTTAAGCTGCTCCTTCTTTTGACTGTTCTTTCTCTTGCACCTAGTATTCTTATATTAATGACTTGTTTTACTAGAATTATTATCGTACTTGGTTTTGTTAGGACATCCTTGGCAACACAACAAATGCCTCCAACACAAGTGTTGATTGGATTAGCATTGTTTCTTACTTTTTTTATTATGGCTCCAACTTTTCAAGAGGTAAATGAGCAGGCCTTAACACCTTTGTTTAATGAAGAAATCAATCTTGAACAGGCTTATGAGAAAGCAGCTGGTCCTTTTAAAGAGTTTATGAGCAATCACACAAGACAAAAAGATCTTGAGCTGTTCCTGTCGTATGCAAAAATGGATCAGCCTAAGTCAATCGATGACATTCCACTCACAGCTCTAGTACCTGCGTTTGCGATCAGCGAGATCAAAACAGCTTTTCAGATTGGTTTTATGATTTTTATACCATTTCTTGTCATTGATATGATTGTCGCTAGTGTTCTTATGTCTATGGGAATGATGATGCTTCCGCCTGTAATGATATCTTTGCCGTTTAAAATTTTATTATTCGTTTTGGTCGATGGCTGGTACTTAGTTGTAAAGTCATTGCTCCAAAGCTTTTAGATGGTGATTGTAATGAACCATGAATTAGTTATCAAAATTGCCGAGCAAGGGGTTTATACCGTTCTTATTATTTGTGGTCCGTTATTATTGTTAGCCTTGGGAATTGGACTTTTGGTCAGTATTTTCCAAGCAACCACACAAATTCAAGAGCAAACTCTTGCTTTTGTTCCAAAAATTATTGCAGTTTTGCTGGGATTGATTTTCTTTGGTCCTTGGATGCTCGAACATATGTTGTCGTATGCAAGTGAAATTTTTAGCAATCTCAATAGGTTTGTAGGTTAACAGAATGGAAGATTTATTGCCTCAGTTTTCAGGATTCTTACTAGTTTTCGTACGGGTTACTTCCTTTTTTGTAACGATGCCGATTTTTTCTTATCGGACAATCCCTACAACGCATCGGATCGGTTTTAGTTTTTTCTTAGCTTGGATTATGTATTATACATTGGAAATTCCAGAGCTATCGATTGATTATACGTATTATCTCCTTATTATAAAGGAGGCGTTGGTCGGGATAATTATTGGATTTTTTGCCTATGTGATCATGTCTGCTATTCAAATTGCTGGAGGATTTATTGATTTCCAAATGGGTTTTGCAATTGCCAATGTGATCGATCCCCAAACGGGTGTGCAAAGTCCTCTGATCGGACAGTATCTTTATACATTTGCCTTGTTGTTTTTACTAGCTACAAACGGTCACCACTTACTATTAGATGGTATTTATTATAGCTATCAATTCATACCGCTTGATCAAGTTTTTATACCATTTGGAGATGAAAATTTACTGAAGTTTGTAGTTCGTAGTTTTAATTCAGCATTCATCATAGCATTTCAATTAGCGATTCCAGTCGTAGGAAGCTTGTTCATTGTAGATGTTGTATTAGGAATATTGGCAAGGACCGTTCCGCAATTAAACATTTTTGTTGTAGGTTTACCTTTGAAAATTGGTATTAGTTTTCTTGTCCTATTAGTTGTTATGGGGATTCTTCTTGGCTCAGTCCAGCAATTATTTGAATATACTATTACGACGATGAGAGGGCTTATGGAATGGATGGGAGGAGTTTAATTGCAACTACTCCGATTGGATTTACAATTCTTTTCTGGAGAAAAAACTGAAAAGGCGACCCCTAAAAAAAGGCAGGACGCTAGAAAGAAAGGGCAAGTGGCCAAAAGCCAGGATGCCAACACTGCTATTGTTCTTTTAGGAGTTTTTTTCTTGTTATACATGACTGGCAGCTATATGTTAAAGCTTGTCTTGGGGCTATACAAACAATCTTTTGAAGAGTTCATGATTATGCCTTTAACAGAAGCTAATATTCATATGATTTTCATTCAGGTAACCGAAAAGGCAGCGTTATTTCTGCTTCCAGTCATGGGTGTGGCCATGATTGGTGGCATAGTTGCTAACTATTTGCAGGTAGGATTTTTGTTTTCTACAGAAGCCATTCAGTTTAAATTAAGCAAGATTAACCCAATTAATGGTTTTAAAAGGATTTTTTCCCTAAGGGCAATTGTTGAGCTCTTAAAATCTATACTGAAAATCAGTTTTGTTGGTTTTATTGCTTTTATGGTTGTATGGATTAGGATGGATGAAATTCTAATCTTGTCGAAAAAACCAGTAGGGGCTGCGCTTGTAACCTTGGCAGATATTACGATTAAAGTAGGTCTTTTTTCTTCACTCGCCTTATTGTTTTTATCTTTATTGGACTATTTATATCAAAAATATGATTTTGAAAAAAGCATTCGGATGTCCAAACAGGATATAAAGGATGAATATAAGAATATTGAAGGGGATCCGTTGATAAAATCGAAAATTAAGCAAAAGCAAAGAGAAATGGCCATGCAGCGCATGATGCAGGAAGTGCCAAAAGCAGATGTTGTCATAACAAACCCTACACATTTTGCGATTGCTATTAAATATGATGAAAAGAAATTTGATGCCCCTTTTGTTGTAGCAAAAGGTGTAGACTTTATTGCACAAAAGATTAAATTTGTTGCGAAAGAAAATGATGTACCGATGATTGAAAATCGCCCACTGGCCAGAGCATTATATGATCAGGTTGAAATCGGGCAAACCATCCCAGAAGAATTTTTCAAGGCAATTGCTGAAATTTTAGCTTTTGTTTATAAAACGAAGAAAAAATTGTAACTCTTATATTCTTCAAATTGCAAGTTAGTTAGGAGAGAAAACGATGTCAGCAAGAGATTTATCTGTTCTCATTAGCGTAATTATAATTATTGCAATGCTCATTATTCCACTGCCTACTTGGCTATTAAGTTTTTTAATTCTATTAAATATATCTCTTGCCCTTTTAGTGCTTCTAACTGCCATGAATATGAAAGAGCCGCTTGAGCTTTCTATTTTTCCTTCGCTGTTACTACTTCTTACATTGTTTCGACTGGGTTTAAACGTTTCTACAACCCGTTCCATACTTAGTAAAGGTGAAGCAGGTGGAGTGGTTGAGACGTTTGGGACGTTTGTAGTAGGCGGAAAAGTTTTGGTTGGTATGGTAGTATTTCTTATTCTTGTCATTATTCAATTTATCGTCATTACCAAGGGAGCTGAACGTGTTTCAGAGGTTGCTGCCCGCTTTACACTTGATGCGATGCCAGGTAAGCAAATGAGTATAGATGCTGACCTGAATGCCGGAATGATCACAGAAAAGGAAGCTCGTGAGCGTCGAGAAAAAATTGGTCAAGAGGCGGATTTTTACGGATCCATGGATGGTGCCAGTAAGTTTGTAAAAGGAGATGCCATTGCTGGGATCATTATTGTATTAATCAACTTGATTTTTGGCATGATAATCGGCATTATGCAGCTAGACTTAAGTGTTTCAGAGGCAGCAGTACGCTTTTCACTTTTGACGGTTGGTGACGGAATCGTCAGTCAGATTCCAGCTCTTTTGCTTTCTACAGCTACTGGTATTATCGTGACAAGAGCGGCTTCTACAGGAAGCTTTGGAGAAGACATTTCTAAGCAGTTGTTTTCATATCCTAAAATGCTTTATGTGACTGGGGGGACTATATTACTTCTTGGACTTTTTACACCAATTAATGATTTATTTACGATCCCAATTGCTGCTGTCTTAACTATTGGCGGGTATATGATAAATAGAGCACCAAAACCTAATGAAATAGAAATGCAGGAAATTGAACAAGAAATCGAAATAGACGAAATGAAGAGTCCAGAAAGCGTTGTAAATCTATTGAATGTCGATCCAATTGAATTTGAATTCGGTTATGGATTAATTCCTCTAGCGGATACAAATCAAGGTGGAGATTTGCTGGATCGTGTTGTCATGATACGGAGACAGCTTGCCATCGAAATGGGACTTGTCATACCCGTAGTACGAATTAGAGATAATATTCAATTAAATCCGAACGAATACCGTTTGAAAATTAAAGGGAATGAAGTGGCAAGGGGAGAGCTACTCTTAGATCATTATTTGGCAATGAGCCCTGGGATTGAGGATGACTCCATTGAAGGAATTGATACGATCGAACCTTCCTTTGGATTACCTGCAAAATGGATCAGTGAAGATATGAAAGAACAGGCAGAAATGATGGGATACACTGTAGTAGATCCACCAAGCGTAGTTTCCACACATATAACAGAAGTGATTAAATCAAATGCACATATTTTAATTGGAAGACAGGAAACGAAGCAGCTAATTGACCATTTAGCTGAGAGCTCACCAATACTGGTTGAAGAAGTAACTCCAAATCCTTTATCTATTGGTGAAATTCAAAAAGTTTTGGCAAAGTTGTTAAAAGAAAAAGTTTCAATCCGCAATTTACCAATCATTTTTGAGACTCTAGCTGATTATGGAAAGGTGACAACTGATACAGATTTACTGACGGAATATGTTCGACAAAATCTTGCTAGACAAATTACAAGCCAATATATCGGACAAGAAAATCATGTAAAGGTTTTGACGGTTTCGGGCAAAGTTGAAAAATTGATCGCAGAAGGTATTCAACAAACAGAACATGGAAACTATCTCTCAATAGATCCGGATGTTTCACAGGCGATTCTTCAATCGCTCGCAAATAAGCTTGAAGAGATGTCCTTAATGGAGCAGACGCCAATTGTACTTTGTTCACCAGCAATAAGGATGTATTTTAGACAGCTTACGGAAAGGTATTTTCCTCACGTACCAATCCTTTCTTATAACGAACTAGAATCAAATGTTGAGGTACAAAGCGTTGGGGTGGTGAATATAGATTGAAAGTGAAAAAATATGTTGCACCTTCTATGTCAGAAGCAATGAAAAAAATACGCACTGAGCTTGGCAGTGATGCAGTCATACTTAACTCTAAAGTTGTATATTCTGGTGGTTTTTTGGGCTTGTTCAAAAAAAGAAGCATCGAGGTAATTGCAGGTGTTGATGCTAGCGTGAATGAACTTCAATCCCCTGTCTTAAAAGAAAAGCCAAAAAGCAAAAAAGAAACTCTACCATCTAATGTTTCTACAAAGGGAGTATCACAATCTATTAAAACCTATCAGGTTAGTACAGTACCATCGGAAGAAAACGGATTAAAACTATTGAAAGAGATTAGTGATCTTAAACAAATTGTGAAAGACATTCATGTAAAAGCAGGAAAAGCAACCGTTTATCCAAAACCCATTCTTGAAATAGAAGAAATGTTAAGGGAGCAAGAAATTCATGAGTCTGCCATTCTATCCTTTATGGAGGAGTTATTATCGGTATATGAAAAAAATGAAGGAACACGATCAAAAGAAGAGCTTTTAAATTATGTAAAATCAAAAATGACTCAACAACTTAACGACTTAACCGAACAAAAATATGCTTTTCAAAAAAAATTTATTAATGTTGTAGGACCCACTGGGGTAGGGAAAACTACAACGTTAGCAAAACTCGCTGCTGAAAACGTGATAAAACACAATAAAAATGTCGCTTTTATTACAACTGATACATATCGAATTGCGGCAATCGACCAATTACAAACGTATGCAAAGATCTTAAATGTACCGATTGAAGTGGCCTATAACCTTGAGGATTTTAAAAAAGCTGCCGAAAAATTCAATCATTATGATTTAATTTTCATTGACACTGCAGGTAGAAATTTTCGAAATCAGGAGTATGTTAAGGATTTGATGCAGTTAATTGATTTCGATAATGATATGGAAACGTATTTGGTTCTATCACTAACTGCCAAACAAAAAGATATGGAAGCTATTTATAACCAGTTTTCCATCATCCCAATTCATCAGGTTATTTTTACAAAAATGGATGAAACTTCTTCTTTTGGTGCTATGTATAATATGATCACAAATTATCAACTATCTGCAGCTTATATTACAAATGGCCAAAATGTCCCTGATGATATCATTAAAGCCTCACCTGAATTTATTACTCAATCTATATTTGGAGTCGAAAACCATGAGGGATCAAGCTGAAAAATTACGAGACCAATTAAGAGATTTTTCTCAGATCACATACGGAAGGACTCTTGCTGTAATTAGTGGCAAAGGGGGAGTGGGAAAATCGAATTTTTCGTTAAACTTTTCCATTTGCTTATCCCAAAAAGGCTACAGCGTGTTACTATTTGATATGGATATAGGAATGGGAAATATTGATATTCTTATGGGAAACAGTTCCGACAAAAATATAGTTGATTTTTTTCAAAAAGGTATGTCATTAGAAGAAATTATTACAAAAGGACCAGAAAATGTGTCATTTATAAGTGGAGCAACTGGTTTGTCATTTATTTTTCAAATGACTGATCATCAATTCTTGAGATTTCAAGAAGAATTTCAAAAAGTTCTTGAGAAATATGATTATATCATTTTTGATATGGGTGCTGGAATTTCACAGGAATCATCGAAATTCATTAGATGTGTAGATGATATTATCACGATTACGACACCAGAGCCAACCTCCATTATGGACGGATATTCCATCATTAAGTATATTACATCCTTAAAAAAAGACATTCCCTTTTTCCTTGTTTGCAACAGGGTACAAAACGAGAAGGAAGGAAAGGAAACCATTGCAAGATTGCAAAACGCAATTCGGAAATTTCTGCAAAAAGAGATTACACCGCTTGGATACATACCGGATAATAAGCTAGTTTCTAAAGCAGTATCCCGACAAATTCCTTTTCTTCTTTTCAGTCCTCAATCTGATGTGTCCCTGGCAATTGAAGATATTACTTTGCGGTATGTAGATCGAAGTACCGAGGGAAACTTATCTATAAGAAAAAATAATTTTCTAGGTAGATTAAAAAACATTTTTGCACGAAAGTAGGACTTTACCTATGAAAAAGATTAAAGTTCTGATTGTTGAAGATTCGGCATTTATGAGGAAGCTAATATCTGATTTTCTAAACGAAGATCCACGTATTGATGTTATGGGAACAGCCCGTAACGGCGAGGATGCTTTATTGAAAATTAAAACAATGAAGCCAGATGTTGTAACTTTAGATATTGAAATGCCTATCATGAACGGTCTTGAAGCTTTAAAAAGAATTATGAACGAATGTCCCACTCCAGTGGTCATGCTTTCAAGTACGACACTTGAAGGCGCTGAAAATACATTGCGAGCCATGCAATATGGCGCATTTGATTTTATAGCTAAGCCATCAGGAGCCATATCCTTAGATTTGCACAGGATTAAGGAAGAACTCAAGGAAAAAGTAGTTGAGGCCAGCAAAACGAGTGTTCATAAATTACAAAAAAATTCTATCATTGGAAAAACAACACTGTCAGAAGCTAAAGGTTATAGTAAAATAGAACCGAAGAATAGGAATATATCCGTTCCTTATTCTTGGAATTCTGCATCCAAGAAACTGATCTGTATAGGTACTTCAACTGGGGGGCCTAGGGCCTTACAATATGTTCTAACAACTTTTCCGAAAACCATCGATGCTCCTATTCTTGTCGTTCAGCATATGCCTCCTGGTTTTACCAAATCATTGGCTTCTAGATTAGATACTATTTGTGACGTTCATGTAAAGGAAGCAGAAGAAGGTGAAATCATTCAAAAAGGTACAGTTTATATAGCTCCTGGAGGCTATCATCTTAAAGTGAGAAAGGTAGGATCAAGCCTTGCCATTCGGCTCGATCAAACCCCTCAGAAGAATGGACATCGACCTTCAGTTGATGTGATGTTTGAATCAGTTAGTGAGTTGTCGGATTATTCCGTCATAGCAGTCATCATGACAGGCATGGGAACAGATGGTGCTAAAGGACTAATAGAATTGAAGAAAAATAGGAATACGGTTTGTATTGCTGAGGCCCAAGAGACCTCAATCGTTTTTGGTATGCCTAAAGCTGCGATTGCCACAAATATGGTGGACATAATTGAACGTGTTGAACAT
This sequence comes from Peribacillus tepidiphilus, assembly GCF_009466385.1. Taxonomy (GTDB): domain Bacteria; phylum Bacillota; class Bacilli; order Bacillales; family DSM-1321; genus Bacillus_BN; species Bacillus_BN tepidiphilus. Next base: position 45,783 of record NZ_WIAQ01000003.1, read on the forward strand.
ATAGGGGAAGCGATTTTGAAATATTGTTAATTATTGAGGGGTGTGGGTAATAATATGGATATGAATCAGTATTTAGAAGTTTTTATCGAAGAAAGTAAAGAACACCTTCAAACATGTAACGAACAATTACTTGAACTGGAGAAAAATCCTGAAGACTTGACCATTGTGAATGAGATATTCCGTTCAGCTCACACATTAAAAGGAATGTCTGCAACAATGGGATACGAGGATTTAGCTAATTTAACCCATAAAATGGAAAATGTGCTAGATGGAATCCGTAACCACAAAATAAAAGTTTCGCCTGAAATTTTAGATGTAGTGTTTGAAGCGGTAGATCATTTGGAGGAAATGGTCATGTCCATTGCATCGGGTGGAGATGGGAAACGAGACGTATCTGACGTTGTTTCAAAGCTTCAGATTATTGAAAAGGGAGAATCTCCACTTAAACAAGGAAACGCCAAGGCAGAGGTTTCAGCAACTACTGTTGTGGAAAATAACGTCTCATCTAAAAGCCATTATGATGAATTCGAGCTAACCGTACTGCAACAATCAAAAGAGCAGGGATTTGAAAGTTATGAGGTTACAGTTCATTTAAGGGAGGACTGTCTTTTAAAAGCAGCTAGGGTTTTTATGGTTTTTGAAGTGTTAGAGAAAATCGGTGAAGTCATTAAATCTACTCCTCCAGCTGAACAATTAGAAGAAGAACAATTTGATTCCGAGTTTACTGTAACATTGGTTACAAAAGAATCGGCAGAAGATATCCAGAAAAAGGTATTGAAGGTTTCTGAGGTAGAAAAAGTTGAAGTAATCCCGGTGAATTTCAACTCAATAAGAAATGCATCTGAACATGAAAATGTACCTGTCATTGTATCAGAAAATGTAAAAGATACCCAATCTGTGCCATCAAATTCCGAAAAAAATAAATCTGAGGATCAAACGAAGAAAGCTGGAAACAAACAGGCCAATACCAATAAGACAATCAGAGTGAATATTGAACGACTGGATATTCTTATGAATCTATTTGAAGAACTAGTGATTGATCGTGGAAGGCTTGAACAAATTTCTAGAGATTTAAATAATCAAGAACTTCATGAAACTGTCGAAAGAATGTCCAGAATTTCAGGAGATTTACAGAATATTATACTTAACATGCGGATGGTCCCTGTTGAAACAGTGTTCAATCGATTCCCTAGAATGGTTCGTCAGTTGGCACGTGATTTAAATAAGAAAATCAATTTGGAAATCGTAGGTGCTGAAACGGAGCTTGATCGAACGGTTATTGATGAAATTGGTGACCCATTAGTTCATCTATTACGAAATGCAATTGATCATGGAATAGAGGTACCGGAAGAACGTGTAAAAAAAGGAAAGCAAGAAGAGGGAAATGTAGTCCTAAAAGCGTACCATAGCGGTAATCACGTATTCATTGAAATTGAAGATGATGGTGCTGGTATTAGTAGGGAAAAAGTGCTGAAAAAAGCAATTTCTAAAGGGATTGTTTCTGAGCAGGCAGCTGCGTCCATGTCTGACCGACAGGTATTTGAGTTAATATTTGCTTCTGGATTTTCCACTGCAGAGAAAATTTCAGATGTTTCAGGACGTGGGGTAGGGCTTGATGTCGTCAAGAACACAATTGAATCTCTTGGAGGATCTGTTTCCATTGATTCAAAAGAAGGAGAAGGCTCAGTTTTCTCGATTCAGCTTCCTTTAACGTTATCGATTATTTCCGTTATGCTTGTTGAAATTCAAAAAGAGAAATTCGCTATTCCACTTTCATCTATTATTGAAACGGCCATTGTGAGAAAAGATGAAATCTTGAATGCCCACAATCAACAAGTCATCGATTTTAGAGGTAAGGTCGTTCCATTGTTAGATTTGAAAGAAATCTTTGAAATACCAGTGTACGATGAGGGAGATGAATTCTTCTCAGTTGTTATCGTAAGAAAAGGAGACAAAATGGCTGGACTTGTTGTAGACTCATTTATCGGTCAACAAGAAATTGTCCTCAAGTCTCTTGGTAATTACTTAAATTCTGTCTTTGCTATTTCCGGTGCTACGATTCTCGGCGATGGTCAAGTTGCCTTAATTATTGATTGCAATGCTTTAATAAAATAATAATCTTAGAGTTTTTAATATATATAGTTATCATTAACCAAGTGTGACAATCATGGATCATGCGGTTGTTAAAGGGGGAGTAGATGGTGGTGCAAGTTGCAATGACGGATATTAAAGTAATTGTTTTTCAATTGAAAGGGAAAGAATATGCCATTCCGGTTAACCAAGTTCGCTCGATCGAAAAAGTTCAACATATAACAAGGGTGCCTAAAACAGCTCCTTATGTAAAAGGGGTTATCAATTTGAGAGGGGTTGTTACTCCGATTATTGACCTTCGTTCCCGTTTTGAACTTGAAGAATGTGAATACTCGGAAAGCACAAGAATTATCATTGTCGCCTTGAATGATATGGAAGTCGGTTTAATTGTAGATGCAGCAAATGATGTTATTGATATACCAAGTCAAAATATTGAACCACAGCCCGAAGTAGTTGGAACTGTGGAAGCTGATTATATAAACGGGGTAGCAAAAATTGACAAAAGACTTCTCATTTTAATTAACCTAGAAAAAGTTTTAAATCCACAAGGATTAAAAGAAGTGCGCGGAGATGAATAATCATTATGTCATTTATTAATAAAATTTCTTCCATTCATCTCGATATCTTAAAGGAAATCGGAAATATCGGGGCAGGTCATGCTGCAACTGCCTTATCCACTTTGTTAAATAAAAAAATTGATATGAAGGTCCCCGATGTCCGGATCGTTTCATTTGACGAAATGATGGAATTGGCGGGAGGTCCTGACAATATCGTTGCCAGTGTTTTTTTAAGAATTGACGGAGAGGCTCCAGGGAGCATGTTTTTCGTTTTATCCTTGGAGCAAGCGAGTCACTTCATTTATCAGATGACTGGAGAGGAGAATATTGACTTTACCTCTCCTCCCTATCCAGAAATAGCTGTTTCTGCGCTTCAAGAGCTTGGAAATATACTCTCAGGATCCTATCTTTCTTCCTTATCTGATTTTACAAGATTACATCTATACCCTTCTGTTCCAGCTCTGTCTATCGATATGGTTGGAGCAGTTATTAGCTTTGGTCTCTTGGAACTTTCTCAAGTGAGTGATTACGCGATTGTCATTGATACTGCTTTGAATGAGGATGATGCACAATTCGGTAGCGTGAAAGGGCATTTCTTCTTATTACCAGATCCGAACTCTTTTGAAATTATTTTCTCTGCACTAGGAGTTCCTGTGAATGAATGAAATCGCAAAAGTCATAAAAGTAGGGATTGCTGATATGAATATTGTACGCTACCCACATGTGATTCGAACATCAGGGTTAGGTTCTTGCGTTGGAGTTGTCATTTATGACCAAATTAAAGAATTGGCCGGTATGGTGCATGTGATGTTACCAGATTCTTCTTTGGCCAAGGAAGGGCACATTAATATTGCCAAATATGCTGACACAGGTATTAATGAACTAGTCAAGAGACTCATTCGTGAAGGTGCAAGGCCATCTTCCTTAAAAGCAAAGATTGCCGGAGGAGCTCAAATGTTCCAATTTTCTAGTGGAAATGACTTAATGAGGATCGGACCAAGAAATGTTGAAGCGGTAAAACATTGTTTAAGAAAGCTTGGAATCCCAATTGTTGCTGAAGATGTAGGTGGAAACAATGGAAGAACGATAGAATTTAATCCAAAGACATGCTTGTTGAATGTAAGAACAGTAAATAAAGGAGCTGCCGATATTTAATGGTCGGTTCGATTTGGATCAATATTCTCTTTTCAATTTCAGGGTTTTTGATTTATTTATTGCTTACATATAGTAAGTATTATCCCCTTCAAACCATATTGGAATCAGCAATAATAGGATGTATTTTTTTTATCGTGGCCTTTCTGTTTCGTAGACTATTTTTTTTATCATTAAATGAACAAAAAAGTGACAATGTAGAGCCTATAAAACAAGGTGCTCAAGTTGAAAAAGTCGTTAACAGCCTATCAAAGAATCAACACATGGACCTTTCAGAGGAAGATGTAAAACAAGTTACTGCTTATATTCAGAAATTAATGAGTGATAGTAAGAAGTAATAGTCAGCACAGTTCTGTAACTTTGCTGACTATTTTTTTAAATGTTTTTTGCATGTTTTAGAGAAGGGACTTAATGAAAGATTCTTATAGAGTAAATAATTGATCTATAGGTAGGAAACTACAATAATTGCAGCTTACCTACTTTCATTCTCTATAAATATAAGTGTTAATTTGATATAATAATAGAAGCAAAAGCTTCTGTATCAGGGTGTTAGGAGGAGAAAAATTGTCTCAACTGACTAACGTTGAAGAACAGCTACTATGGAAAAAATGGATTGATAGTCGTGATCAGCACGCAGGTGATTTGTTAGTCAAAAAATACTTGCCACTTGTTTCCTATCACGTTCAACGAATCTCTGTAAATTTGCCAAAGAGTGTGAGCAGAGAGGACTTAAGAAGTTTAGGTATGATGGGGCTTTTTGACGCTTTGGAACGCTTTGATCCCAATAGAGATTTGAAATTTGATACATATGCTTCTTTTCGGATACGTGGAGCCATAATTGATGGATTGCGGAAAGAAGATTGGCTTCCTAGGGGAACCCGGGAAAAAGCAAAAAAAATTGAATTGACGATTGAAAAATTAGAGCAAAAGTATATGAGGAATGTGAGTGCTGATGAAATAGCAAAAGAGCTTGGACTTTCAGTAGAAGATGTAATAACGACTATGAATGAAAGTTTTTTTTCAAGCATTTTATCCATGGATGATCATCCTTTAGATTCAGAAGAAAAAGAAGGGGTCCATTATCACATAAGAGATGAAAAAGCAATTCTACCTGAAGATCATTTAGTTAAAAATGAGATGTATGAAGAACTGTCCAAAATAATTTCTACGCTTAACCCAAATGAACAGCTTGTACTTCAATTATTTTATAAAGAAGAGCTAACCTTAACGGAAATTGGACAAGTTATGAATTTATCAACGTCTCGAATATCACAAATTCATTCAAAAGCGTTGTTCAAAATAAAACGTATTTTAGAAAATGTAATGTAATAATGTTTATGGAGAGTAGGTGCAGTTTGTGAATGAATTCTTCGAATTAGTCCTATCAAAAGATCATATGTCGGCATCAGTAAAATTGAGAGATCTCCCTCTCGACATCTCGCTAGAGGAACAATCCTTTAAGGAATGGCTACATGAGAAAAAAATAATATTCGGTCTGAAACATGAAGCGATTCATTCATTGTGCTCAAATCCGCATCAATGTCAATATCCTGTTTTAGTTGCAGAAGGGATCGCTCCTTCAAATGGTAGCGATGGATATATTAGACCAGAATTCAATACGTCAGAAGAAAAATCAATATCTGACAATAGGAACTTTAATTTTAAAAACATTATGAATATTCCTTCTGTAAAAAGCGGGCAGCTCGTAGCTACGATCATTCCACCAACTCTAGGTGTTAGTGGAATGGATGTTTATGGTAATAGTGTACCTGCAAAAAATGGTAGACCCGCAAGGTTGAGACCAGGAAAAAATATACTTTTTCACCAGAATCAAGTTTATGCAACGACGGATGGTCAAATAAGCATTACTTCCAATTCCATTAATGTTTTTCCAGTTTTTGAAGTCCAAGGTGACCTTGATATGGAAGTGGGCAATATTGATTTCATTGGGAATGTAGTGATTAAGGGGAATGTTCCGACAGGATATTCGATCAAAGCTGGAGGAGATATTAAAATTTCTGGTTTAGTGGAAGGAGCAGAGTTAATTGCAGGAGGTTCAATCTCAATTTCTGGAGGTATTGCCGGTGCATCAAGAGGGATGGTGAAAGCTGGCGTAAACATTTATACTCGATATCTAAATCAAGCATTTTGTAAAGCAGGAAACGATATTTACGTAGAGACTTCTATTTTACATAGCACAGTAGAAAGTGGAGGACATGTATTTGCACCAAAAGGACAGATTATTGGCGGAAGAGTTTCTGCCAATAAAGGGATTGAAGTAGGTGAGATCGGAAACGAGCATTACACGAAAACAGAAATTTTAGTTGGCAATTTACAATCCATACTGAACCATGAAAAAGAGCTTAAAAAAGAAATAGATGAAGTAAAAGAATCTTTAGAAAAATTACATGTGTTAAAAAATAAACTTAAAGGTGTTTTACATTCGCGAAAAAATTTAACGCAGCAAGAACAACTCTTATTGAACAAACAACAGACCACCTCGCTATCATTGGAAAAAAAGCTGATGCTGCTTCAAAATGAATATAATCAATTAATGGAAGAATATACGGAAAATAAGGATGCTTATGTAAAAGTTCACGGTACGATTCATCCAAATACCCAAATTTGTTTTGGTAAATATCGTAAATTAACACAACAAGCAGTTAAAGCTTGTAAGTTTGTTTTTAGACAAGGAGAAATCATCACCATTCCTTTATAATCGATATGTACAGACCTAATAAATGGACTTTTTTGTAAGGAATCCCTCTGAAAAAGGAAGTGTATGCATGTCTTTAAAGGCCATTGAAATGCAGGTTGCGTTGCCTAGGACACAAGACGCAGGGAAAATTCAAGAGCAATTGCAGCAAAGAGGGCAACTTTCACAGGATTTTGCTTCGCTAGAAATGAAAAAGGAAAGCGAAAAGCAGCAAAAAACGGTTTTGAAAAGCAGCCAAAAGGAAAAGGCTGAATTTAATAAGGAAGGGGAATCGAAGGAATCAGGGCAGGATCCATCACAAAATAATAAAAAGCAGAATAAAAAAGGACATGCAAAATTAAACCATCCCTACAAGGGGAATAAAATAGATTACTCAGGATAAGAGGTTGTTATGATATTTTTTATTATTCTTAGTTTTATCATAAACTTCATTGCGATATTTGCGATCATTGTCTTGTATCAACGTCAAAATCTTTTGATTAAGGGAGAAAAAAAGCAAAAACAACTGATAAACGAGCTCGAGGAAATTTTTCAATCCTTCATTTTGGAAATGAAGGAGGAAAATGAAAAGCTACTCGAAATGGTGTCAAAAAGACATGAAAACCCATCAGCCTTAAAAGATCATAATCTTGAACGGAATACGGTACAAACTTCGACAAATCGTGGGGAAAATGTCCAAAAAACAGTACCTTCTATTCGTCAAGTTCAAAACGTTTACAAATATGGTAACTCGGATACAGATGTAAAGGAGATAGAGGAATATAGTAAATTAATGAAGATCGAAGACTCTTTGGAAATTAAACATAACTACATTAAGGCAAATAAAAAAGACAGGCAGACACTTGGCAATCAAAACAAGGCTAAAACTTCGTTTGAAAAGCAGCTACAAAAACATAATGAGGATATAAAATTGACACTAACAGAGCAGGTGGTTTCTTTATATAAAGAAGGGTTAGAACCGGAGGAAATCGCCAAAAAGCTGAATAAAGGTAAGACTGAAATAGAGTTATTATTGAAGTTCAACTCATAAAAATGTGAAATCTACTTGATTCCACATTTTTTTTATGCTATAGTTTCAAATGGTGTTATTACACACGTTCAAGGATTCGGTCAGCAGGTGCTGTTCATAACAGTTTCTGGCCGGAGATGATCGGAACGGAGGAAATTTAAAACCTAGGAGGAAAAATTATGTCAGTAATTTCTATGAAGCAATTACTAGAAGCTGGTGTACATTTCGGACACCAAACTCGCCGTTGGAATCCAAAAATGAAGAAGTATATCTTCACTGAGCGTAACGGCATTTATATTATCGACCTTCAAAAAACTGTGAAAAAGGTTGAAGAAGCTTACAACTTCGTTAAGGAAGTAGCTGCAAATGGCGGTACAATCCTTTTCGTTGGTACTAAAAAGCAAGCTCAAGATTCTGTTAAAGAAGAAGCGATCCGCTCTGGGCAATTCTATGTAAACCAACGCTGGTTAGGTGGAACTTTAACAAACTTTGCAACAATTCAAAAGCGTATTGCTCGTCTTAAAGAAATTGAAAAAATGGAAGAAGACGGAACTTTTGAAGTGCTTCCTAAAAAGGAAGTTATCCAACTTAAAAAGGAACATGAGCGCTTAGAAAAATTCTTAGGCGGAATTAAAGATATGAAGCAACTTCCTGATGCGATCTTTGTTATCGATCCACGTAAAGAGCGTATTGCTGTTGCTGAAGCTCACAAGTTAAACATTCCACTTGTTGGCATTGTTGATACAAACTGTGACCCAGATGAAATTGACTACGTAATTCCAGCGAACGATGACGCAATCCGTGCAGTAAAACTTCTTACTGCGAAAATTGCTGACGCTATTTTAGAAGCTAAGCAAGGCGAAGAAGTAACTGAAACAACAACTGCTTAATTTAAAAAGGTGATAAGAGGACAAGGCCTTTTATCACCTTTTTTTAGACTAAATGATGGCAGACAAAGTTACAATCTGGTTGATGAATAAAGCAGTTGTCATTCGGCAAATATGCCTTTGATGACATTTTCATACAGGTTGAAGGGTTGTTAGTTGATAATTCTTCTCTCTTTTAGGCAAAATGATTAAGAGCAAGTTTAGAAATAAATACAGAAAGAGCACATTCGTAAAAAAAACAAGCTACTTTCTATAAAGTACATAATAATTAAGGAGGAACTCCACTATGGCAATTACTGCACAAATGGTTAAAGAACTTCGTGAAAAAACTGGTGCCGGAATGATGGATTGTAAAAAGGCACTTACTGAAACAAACGGTGATATGGAAAAAGCAATTGACTACCTTCGTGAAAAAGGAATTGCAAAGGCTGCTAAGAAAGCAGATCGCATTGCTGCAGAAGGAACTACTTACATTTTAACTGAAGGTAACGAAGCAGTTATCCTTGAAGTAAACTCTGAAACAGATTTCGTTGCAAAAAATGAAGGATTCCAAATTCTTGTTAAAGAGCTTGCTGCACATCTTTTAAGCAAGAAGCCTGCTACTGTTGAAGAAGCATTAGAACAAACTATGGACAACGGTTCAACTGTTGGTGACCATATCAATGCTGCAATTGCAAAAATTGGAGAAAAAATTACTCTTCGTCGCTTTGCTGTTAGAACTAAAACGGATGCTGATGCATTTGGTGCATACTTACACATGGGCGGACGTATCGGAGTATTAACAGTAGTGGAAGGTTCTACTGATGAAGAAGCTGCAAAAGATGTGTCCATGCACATTGCTGCATTAAGACCACAATATGTTTCTCGTGATCAAGTTACACCAGAAGAAGTTCAAAGAGAGCGTGAAATACTAACTCAACAAGCTCTTAACGAAGGCAAGCCAGCAAACATCGTTGAGAAAATGGTAGAAGGTCGCCTTGGCAAATTCTTCGAAGATATTTGCTTAGTTGACCAAGCATTTGTTAAGAATCCAGATGTTAAAGTTGGACAATTTATCCAATCTAAAGGTGGAAAAATCGCTGATTTCGTAAGATATGAAGTTGGTGAAGGTATTGAAAAACGTCAAGAAAACTTTGCTGAAGAAGTAATGAGCCAAGTTAAGAAAGACTAATCTTTGTCGTGCGATTTGATATTGTGGAAATTTACCTGTTGAGGTTTTTCCTCTCTCAATTCGTGCAAATTTCACGATTGGGAAGTTGATTGTCCGTTAGCTCGCACACTATGTATGCTATAGAATTACGGATCATCATACGGGATAAATAATAGGGGACACATTGTGTTCCCTATTTTTTGAATAAGGCTTTTAATGAAACGGAAGACCTTATGCGAGTTTTCTACCATCTTACATAGCTGGAGGTTCTAATGAGTAGCGCAAAATATAAACGAGTAGTATTAAAATTGAGCGGTGAAGCTTTAGCTGGAACAGAGGGCTTTGGAATCAATCCATCAGTTATTAAATCTATCGCAGAGCAAGTGAAGGAAATTGCCGAGCTTGGTGTCGAAGTAGCGGTTGTAGTAGGCGGAGGAAACATCTGGCGAGGAAAAATCGGAAGTGAAATGGGCATGGATCGAGCAACAGCTGATTACATGGGAATGCTTGCTACTGTTATGAATTCTTTAGCACTTCAAGACAGCTTAGAACACCTAGGAATTGAAACGCGTGTTCAAACTTCAATCGAAATGCGCCAAGTGGCCGAGCCGTACATCCGTAGAAGAGCTATTCGACACTTGGAAAAGAAACGCGTCGTCATTTTTGCTGCGGGAACTGGTAATCCTTACTTCTCTACTGATACTACGGCTGCATTAAGAGCTGCTGAAATTGAGGCAGAAGTTATACTTATGGCAAAAAATAATGTAGATGGAGTATATAACGCAGATCCTCGTAAGGATGCAAACGCGGTCAAATATGATACACTCTCCTATTTGGATGTCCTTAAAGAGGGATTGGAAGTAATGGATTCAACAGCTTCCTCTTTATGTATGGATAACGATATACCACTTATTGTCTTTTCTATCATGGAAAAAGGAAATATTAAACGCGCCGTTATGGGCGAAACTATCGGAACGATTGTGAGGGGGAAATAATATGCCAAAACAAGTAATTTCTAATACAAAAGAAAAAATGGAAAAGGCTGTGCAATCACTTTCCAGAGAGCTTGCAAGCATTCGTGCAGGCAGAGCCAATGCCTCTCTTCTTGATAAGATTGTAGTGGATTATTATGGTGCTCCTACACCTATTAACCAATTAGCAGGTGTATCAGTGCCAGAAGCTAGACTATTAGTAATACAGCCATATGATAAGTCCATCGTAAGCGATATTGAAAAAGCAATCCAAAAATCAGATTTAGGATTAAACCCAACAAGTGATGGAAGTGTGATCCGAATCGCAATTCCACCATTAACGGAAGAGCGAAGAAAAGAACTTGCAAAACTTGTCAAAAAAGAAGCGGAAGAAGCAAAAGTTGCAGTTCGTAATGTCCGTCGTGATGGAAATGACGAGCTTAAAAAGCTTGAGAAAAACGGTGAAATTACTGAAGATGAACTACGTAGCTACTCAGATGAAATTCAAAAATTAACAGATAGCTTTATTAACAAAATTGATGGAGTGGCAAAGGAAAAAGAAAAAGAAATTATGGAAGTTTAATGATCCATTCAAGAAAAACTTCATATTCTTTTTAAAGCCCCTCTCTGAAGGGGCTTTTAGATTGTAGGCCATAAAAAGCGACGCACAATTAGTAGGCTTTAAAATGCTTGTCAGTCGAGGAGCAAACTTGTGCGGGGAACGAAGTAGGGTTCTTACCAAAGAATACGATCGTTTTTTCGGGCAGTCTGCTTTACAATTTTACTATCCACCCATTTTTTTATACTATTTGTAAGGAAAATTGCTATATTATAGTAATATGGACAAATTAGTCATTAGACGAATGAAAAGTGAGTTCTTACATATAGTAACGTTTTTTGTTTTGTAATTGCCATAATGGGGGACACTTATATGAGAAAACTTTGGAATCTTTTTGCAAATAAAAATGAAGCGATAGAAACAACACTAACTGTTGATCAAATAAAAAAAGAACAAATTCCAGGTCATATTGCAATTATTATGGACGGGAACGGACGCTGGGCAAAGAAACGTTCACTTCCGAGAGTTGCAGGTCATCATGAGGGTATGAAGGTCGTAAGAAAAGTTACGAGACTGGCTAATCAATTAGGTGTTAAAACCTTAACGTTGTATGCATTTTCAACGGAAAATTGGAAACGACCTAAACCAGAGGTAGAATATTTGATGAAGCTCCCGGAAGAGTTTTTAGGGACTTTTTTACCGGAACTCATGGAAGAAAACGTAAGAGTTGAAATGATTGGCGATAAGGAATTATTGCCTGCACATACAAAAAAAGCTGTTGAAAAAGCAATGAACGATACAAAAGATAACGATGGATTAATTTTGAATTTTGCATTGAACTATGGAAGTCGTGCTGAAATTCTGCATGCCGTTCAAAAAGTCTTGCAGGATGCAAAAAAGGGAAAAATTGATGAAAATAATCTAGATGAAGCTTTATTTTCATCTTATTTAATGACAAAGGGACTTCCTGATCCGGATTTATTAATTCGCACAAGCGGTGAAATACGTTTAAGTAACTTTATGTTATGGCAATTAGCTTATACTGAATTTTGGTTTACGGATGTGTTATGGCCTGATTTTAGTGAAGAACATTTCCTTCAAGCAATCGCGACCTATCAAAAGCGGTCAAGAAGGTTTGGAGGAGTTTAAACGAAAGTTACATTGTTTTAGCCGTTTTAGTAAGAAGGCGAGGAATTATTGAAATGAAACAAAGAATCATTACAGCAATCGTAGCAGCAGCAATATTTTTACCAATTGTTATGTATGGTAAGCTCCCTTTTCTTCTTTTTGTATATTTGTTAGCATCTATTGGTCTTTATGAATTGGTAAAAATGAAGGGGCTTCCTATTCTATCATTTGGGTCTGTTTATTCATTTATTTTGTTATGGGCTATTTTGCTACCACAATCTGCAATGAATCTATTGGATAATTATGGATATACGAAAGCAGATATTTTATTGATCAGCATGATTCTATTATTAAGTTACACAGTTCTTTCAAAAAATCGTTTTACATTTGATGATGCTGGTTTTTTAGTAATGTCGGTATTGTATGTAGGATTTGGCTTTTACTATCTATGCGAGACTAGACAAACAGGCTTAATTTATATTTTCTTTGTATTGTTTACGATTTGGGCGACAGATTCAGGCGCTTATTTCGTTGGTAGGGCAATGGGAAAGAAAAAGCTGTGGCCTGAAATTAGTCCAAATAAAACGATAGAAGGCTCTATTGGTGGGATCGTATGTGCTTGGATAGTAGCCCTCCTTTTTGCTGTATTATCTTCAATAGAAACCACTTTTCTTCAATTATTCGTGATGTCAACACTTATTTCTATATTTGGTCAAATTGGGGATTTGGTGGAATCTGCATTTAAAAGGTATTATGGTGTTAAGGATTCTGGAAACCTACTTCCAGGACACGGCGGAATTCTAGATCGACTTGATAGTTTAATTTTTGTCCTACCTGTATTACACGTTTTGAATCTTTTATAAGATCCCTTCATAAACGTATAGTCTTGTATCTAAAAAAATGCATAGAATAAAACGAGTAATCAATCAGGAGCTGAGATTTTTGAAAAAGATAAACCTATTGGGTGCGACTGGTTCTATCGGCAGACAAACGGTTGAAGTTGTAAAAGAGCATCCTGAGCAGTTTAAAATTGTGGCGTTTTCGAGTGGTAGAAACCTAGAGCTTACGAGAGCCTATATTGAGGAACTACAGCCGGAATTAGTTTGTGTACAAACAAAGGAAGATTGTGAAACTTTAAAGGCAGAATATGCACATACCTCTATTAAATTTTTATATGGAAATGAAGGACTAGTAGAAACGGCTGTTTATGGTGACAGTGAAGTAGTAGTAAATGCTGTGATAGGCAGTGTAGGGTTATACCCAACTTTAAAAGCGATAGAAGCAAAAAAAGATATAGCATTAGCCAATAAAGAGACTCTGGTAACTGCAGGACATCTGGTGATGGAAGCCTCTAAGAAGCATGGGGTAAAAATGTTACCAGTAGATAGTGAGCATTCCGCTATCTTTCAGGCCTTACAAGGTGAAAAAGACAAAAACATAGAAAAATTAATCATTACGGCATCCGGTGGAAGCTTTCGAGACTTGAATCGAGAACAGTTGAAGGAAGTTACGGTCGAGCAGGCTTTAAATCATCCGAATTGGTCGATGGGTGCCAAGATCACGATTGATTCCGCAACGATGATGAATAAAGGTCTAGAAGTAATTGAGGCACACTGGTTGTTCGGGATCAGCTATGATGATATTAAAGTATTGCTCCATAAAGAAAGCATTATTCATTCTATGGTCCAATTCCATGATTCCAGCGTAATTGCACAGCTAGGAACTCCGGATATGAAAGTCCCGATTCAATATGCTCTCACTTATCCTGACCGATTACCGCTTTCTTCAAAAAGATTAAGTCTCGCTGATATTGGAACGTTACATTTTAAAGACATAGATTTTGAAAGATATCCTTGTTTAAGGTATGCTTATGAGGTAGGTAGAATAGGCGGTACGATGCCGACTGTATTAAATGCAGCAAATGAGGTTGCGGTTTCCGCCTTTTTAAATCATCAATTGTCTTTCTTGGGGATTGAAGAAGTGATCGAAAAAGTTATATCCCAGCATTCTTCCATTTCCAATCCTGATTTAACAACCATAATGGAAGTGGATCAAGAAACGAGGAGAATTACCCAATCTTTTTTGAAATAGAGGTGGTTTAACAAGTGCAAACATTGCAGACAGTGATTTCTTTTATTCTAATTTTTGGCGCACTTGTCTTTTTTCATGAGCTAGGTCATTTAATTTTTGCAAAACGTGCAGGAATCCTATGTCGGGAATTTGCAATAGGTTTTGGACCAAAGGTGTTCTCATTTAAAAAAGATGAAACAGTTTATACGATCCGTCTTCTTCCTATCGGGGGCTTTGTAAGAATGGCAGGGGAAGATCCTGAAAGCATCGAGATAAAAGCTGGTTACCGTGTGGGCTTACTTTTCAATAAAAACGGTTTAGTGGATAAAATCGTATTAAATCAAAAGGAACGGTACCCAGAAGCAAAGATTGTTGAAGTAGAAACCGCAGATCTGGAGCATGAATTGATCATCCAGGGCTACGAAGATGATCATGATGAAGAATTGAAAACTTTTAAGGTGGATGAAAAAGCTGTAATCATTGAAGATGGTGTGAGCAATCAAATCGCTCCGTATGATCGTCAATTTGCATCTAAGACATTAGGTCAAAGGACCATGGCCATTTTTGCTGGACCAATGATGAATTTTCTGCTTGCAGTTGTATTATTTATGGTTATTGCTGCTTTTCAGGGTGTTGTGGTGGATGAAGCAAAGCTTGGAGAGTTAACGGCTGATGGAGCAGCTATATCAGCTGGTTTGAAAAAAGGCGATATTGTCCATTCTATCGATGGGGAAGATGTTTCAACTTGGATGGATGTCCAAGAAGCCATTCAAAGGCATCCTGGTGAAGAGATCATTTTTGTTGTTGAAAGAGATGGGGAAACTTTCAAAGTTCCCGTTACGCCAAAAGAGATTGAAAGAGAAGGCAATAGAATTGGTGTAATTGGTGTTTACCCTCCAATTGAAAAATCGCCTCTAAAAGTGCTTACTCATGGTTTTACGGAAACGTATTTTTGGACTAAACAAATCATTGTGATGCTAGGTCAACTGATTACAGGGCAATTTTCGATTGATATGCTCTCAGGTCCGGTTGGTATTTACGTATCTACAGAAGAGGTAGCGAAATCTGGTTTCTTCTACCTTATGAAATGGGCTGCTGTTTTGAGCATTAACCTAGGAATCATGAATTTGTTGCCAATACCCGCTTTAGACGGAGGAAGATTGACCTTCTTTGCCATTGAAGCAGTTAGAGGAAAACCAATTGATCGACACAAGGAAGGCATGGTGCATTTCATTGGATTTGCTTTATTAATGCTTCTCATGCTGGTCGTAACATGGAATGACATTCAAAGGTTTTTCCTTTAATTTGAAAGGTCTTGAAAAATAGGTAGAGGCAAAGAAAATAGTAGCTTTGCTTCTCCTGTTTTTTTCTTATATTATAGACAAAGGTCCAAATCGTTAATGAATAAAAAACACTAGTATCTAATTTGTAAAACTTTTTAATGTCTAATAACTTTTATATATTTTTGGATGAGGTGCAAGATATGAAGCAGTCTATGATGTTTATACCTACATTAAGAGAGGTTCCAGCCGATGCAGAAGTTAAAAGTCATCAGCTTTTATTAAGAGCGGGATTTATTCGTCAAACATCAAGTGGAGTTTATAGCTTTCTGCCACTAGGTAAGAAGGTGTTACATAAGATTGAAAAAATTGTTCGTGAAGAAATGGATGCTGCCGGTGCAGTGGAGCTTTTCATGCCTGCTCTTCAACAAGCAGAATTATGGCAGGAATCAGGACGCTGGTATACATATGGACCAGAGCTAATGAGACTACATGACCGTCATGATCGGGAGTTTGCGCTAGGGGCTACCCATGAAGAGGTCATCACAAGTCTAGTTCGAGATGAGGTAAAGTCTTATAAGAAGCTTCCTCTTACACTGTACCAGATTCAAACAAAATTTAGAGATGAAAAACGCCCTCGTTTTGGTTTGTTAAGAGGTCGAGAATTCGTCATGAAAGATGCGTATTCCTTCCATGCTAATCATGAAAGCTTGGATGAAGTTTATGACAAGTTGTTTACGGCGTATTCGAATGTTTTTCGCCGTTGTGGCTTGAACTTCCGAGCTGTTATTGCCGATTCAGGGGCCATGGGAGGTAAGGACACCCATGAGTTTATGGTCCTTTCAGAGATTGGAGAAGACACAATCGCATACTCTGACACATCCGATTATGCAGCGAATATTGAGATGGCTCCAGTCATTACAATGTATGAAAAAGCAAATGAGGCTCAAAAGGAACTCGAAAAAGTTCATACGCCTGAGCAAAAGTCAATTGACCAAGTTTCTCAATTTTTAAACGTGACTCCTGACAAGTGTATTAAATCCATGTTGTTTAAAGTAGACGAGCAATATGTATTAGTTTTAGTACGCGGGGATCATGAAGTAAACGATGTTAAAGTTAAAAATGTTTTTGAAGCGTCTGTTGTTGAGCTTGCTACGCCTGAAGAAACAAAAGAAGTGTTGGGTTGTTCAATAGGCTCATTAGGTCCGATCAATGTAAAAGGAGTAGAGGTCGTTGCTGACCGTGCTGTTCAAGCCATTGTAAATGGTGTTTGTGGTGCCAACGAAGAAGGCTATCATTATATTCATGTAAATCCAGATAGAGATTTTACAGTTTCACGTTATGAAGATCTTCGATTTATTCAAGAAGGCGATCCATCACCTGATGGAAAAGGACACATTCTCTTTGCTAAAGGGATAGAGGTCGGCCATGTTTTCAAATTGGGTACACGATACAGTGAAGCGATGAACGCAACTTTCTTAGATGAAAATGGCCGTACAAAGCCTATGATTATGGGTTGCTATGGAATTGGAGTTTCAAGAACTCTTGCAGCTATTGCAGAGCAATATAATGATGAAAATGGCCTCATATGGCCGATTGCAATTGCCCCATTCCAATTGCATATTGTGCCTGTCAATGTGAAAGATGAGCATCAGATCAGGCTAGCTGAAGAGATTTATAAAACATTTAACTCCTCTGGCTATGAGGTGCTGATCGACGATCGTCAGGAGCGTGCAGGGGTAAAATTTGCAGACTCCGATCTTATTGGTATACCAATTCGAATTACTGTCGGAAAACGAGCTTCAGAGGGAATTGTTGAGGTTAAAGTAAGAAAAACAGGTGAATCATTTGAAGTAAATAAAGAAGAGCTATTGTCAACAATTGAGAAATTATTAGCGTAAATAATGAAAAGAAAAAGTTCCTTTATGAGGGGACTTTTTCTTTTCTCTAAATGAAATAACAAATGACCAACTTCTATATCAGTCATATGAATTATGTTATAATACCACTGGCAAAAAGGTTATTAAAATAATTGGAAGGATCTTTAGAGGGAGGGTGAGAAATGGAAGGAAATGCACAGCAAGGCAGGGAAAGATTTCATCTTTTATTACAGCAGCTACAACTAACAGAGGATCAGGTTGTTGCATATTTTCAAAATGCTGAAATTGAAAAGCTGTTTATTGAGCGGCAAGCGAAAAAATGGCATTTTCAATTCCTGTTTGACCAAATTATTCCTTGCAATATTCAAACTAGATTTTCATCTCAATTAATGAAGACATTTTCACATATCGCAAAGGTATCGTATACCATCAAAGTTCGTCATCCAAAAATTACAGAAGAACTAATAAAGGATTATTGGAAAAGCTGCCTTAGAGAGCTGGAAGGCGTTTCTCCTGCTTTACTTTCCCTTTTAAATCAACAGGAACCAAAGGTGATCGGACATAAAATTATTGTTAAAGCGAGAAACGATGCTGAAGCTGGACAATTAAAAAGGAAGTACTCCGGCCTTTTATCCAATATTTATCAAATGTATGGTTTTCCACCATTAACATTAGATGCAGAAGTATCTTCATCTGAAGAAGAATATCAGCAATTTTTACAGGAAAAAGAAAAGGAAGACCAAGAGAAGGCTTTTGCGGCACTTGTGGAAATGAATAAAAAAGAAGAGGATAAGAATCAAGATGATGCTGACATTCCTGAAGGACCGTTGAAAATCGGCTATACAATTAAGGATGACGCTGATTTCAGGAGACTAGACCAAATTATGGATGAAGAGCGCCGGGTTGCGATCGAAGGATATGTATTCGAAGCTGAAACAAAAGAATTGCGAAGCGGAAGAACTCTTCTTACTTTCAAGATTACCGATTACACTAGTTCGATAATGGTTAAAATGTTTTCCCGTGACAAAGAAGATGCCGTCTTACTTTCACGTGTTAAAAAAGGAATGTGGCTAAGAGTTCAAGGAAGTATTCAAAATGATACATTTGTTCGTGACCTTGTCATGATTGCGAACGATATTAACGAAATTCAACCAGAAGGAAGAAAAGACAAAGCAGAAGAAAAACGGGTAGAACTGCACCTTCATACACCTATGAGCCAAATGGATGCCGTAAGCTCCGTTTCAAGCCTTGTTGCCCAAGCCAAAAAATGGGGGCATAAGGCGATTGCGATTACGGATCATGCTGTAGTGCAAGCATTTCCCGAAGCATATAGTGCTGGGAAGAAAAACGATATAAAAATCATTTATGGGGTAGAAGTTAATCTCGTTGATGACGGAGTGCCAATCGCTTATAATCCTGCACATCGGTTACTGGAGGAAGAGACATACGTTGTTTTTGACGTTGAGACAACTGGTCTTTCAGCCGTATATGACACAATTATCGAATTAGCTGCGGTAAAAGTGAAAAACGGAGAGATTATAGATCGATTCGAATCGTTTGCAAACCCACATCATCCTCTATCAGCAACTACCATTGAATTGACAGGTATTACAGATGATATGGTCAGAGACGCTCCAGAGGTAGAAGAAGTATTAAGAAAATTTAAGGAGTGGGTTGGAGATAGCATTTTAGTTGCCCACAACGCAAGCTTTGATATGGGCTTTCTCAATGTCGGCTATAGAAAAATCGGCTTTGAAAAAGCGGATAATCCAGTTATTGACACCCTAGAGCTTGGAAGATTTTTATATCCTGAATTGAAGAACCATCGTCTCAATACTTTAGCGAAAAGATTTGATATTGAATTAACACAACATCACCGCGCGATTTACGATGCAGAAGCAACAGGATATCTATTAATTAAAATGTTAAAAGATGCGAATGAAAAAGGAATCCTTTATCATGATCAATTTAATGAGCATATGGGAGAAGGAAATGCATTCAAACGCTCCCGTCCGTACCATTGCATTTTACTTGCACAAAATGAAATAGGTTTAAAAAATATATTTAAATTAGTTTCTTTCTCTCATATCGACTATTTTTACCGAGTCCCACGTGTACCGCGTTCAGTTTTGCAGCAGCACAGAGAAGGAATATTAGTCGGGTCGGCGTGCGACAAAGGTGAAGTTTTTGAGGGAATGATGCAAAAATCGTTTGATGAAGTGGAAGAAATTGCGCAATTTTATGATTATCTCGAAGTTCAGCCAAAAGCAGTATATTCCCATTTGATTGAATTAGAGTATGTCAGAGATGAGAAATCGCTAGAAGGGATTATTTCCAATATTGTCAAGCTCGGAAAAAAACTAAACAAGCCTGTTGTCGCTACAGGTAATGTCCACTATCTGGACCCTAATGATAAAATTTATCGAAAAATCCTCATCAGTTCACAAGGAGGAGCTAATCCATTAAACCGCCATAAGCTCCCGGATGTCCATTTCAGAACAACTGATGAGATGCTCAAAGAGTTTTCTTTTCTAGGGGAAGAGACAGCGAAAGAAATCGTCGTTGAAAATACGAATAAGGTTGCTGATATGATCGATTTCGTCAAGCCTATAAAAGATGATTTGTACACCCCTAGGATTGAAGGTGCCGATGAAGAAATACGAGAAATGAGCTATAGCATGGCGAAGAAGATATATGGCGATCCTCTTCCTGAAATTGTTGAGGCAAGGCTTGAAAAGGAATTAAAAAGTATTATCGGTCATGGGTTTGCCGTTATTTATTTGATTTCTCATAAACTAGTGAAAAAATCCTTGGATGATGGGTATCTCGTAGGTTCACGTGGTTCTGTTGGGTCGTCATTTGTAGCGACAATGACAGAAATTACTGAGGTCAATCCGCTTCCACCTCACTATGTTTGCCCTAGCTGTAAGCATTCAGAGTTTTTTAATGATGGTTCAGTGGGTTCTGGATTCGACCTTCCGGATAAAGATTGTCCGAAATGTGGAGAGAGATACAAAAAAGATGGACACGATATTCCGTTTGAAACGTTCCTTGGGTTCAAAGGGGACAAGGTTCCGGATATCGATTTGAACTTCTCTGGCGAATATCAACCGAGGGCACACAACTATACAAAGGTATTGTTTGGTGAGGATAATGTATACAGAGCCGGAACGATTGGTACTGTTGCAGATAAAACGGCCTATGGGTTTGTAAAAGGATACGCACAAGAAAATAATTTACATTTAAGAAGTGCAGAAATTGATCGTTTGTCAGCAGGATGTACAGGTGTCAAGAGAACAACGGGACAGCACCCAGGTGGTATTATCGTTGTACCGGATTATATGGAAATTTATGATTTCTCCCCGATCCAATACCCAGCTGATGACCAAAGCTCTGAATGGAGAACAACGCACTTTGATTTCCATTCGATCCATGATAATCTATTGAAGCTAGACATACTTGGACACGATGATCCTACTGTAATCCGGATGCTGCAGGATTTGAGCGGCATTGATCCAAAAACGATCCCGACAGATGATCCAGAAGTGATGAAAATCTTCAGCGGGACAGAATCATTAGGTGTAACAGAAGATCAGATCATGTGTAAAACTGGTACACTAGGCATTCCTGAGTTTGGAACTCGATTTGTTCGTCAAATGCTTGAGGAAACTAAGCCAACAACATTTTCAGAGCTCGTGCAGATATCAGGACTTTCTCACGGGACAGACGTATGGCTTGGTAATGCACAAGAGCTTATCCAAAACAATATATGTACACTTAGCGAGGTAATTGGATGTCGTGACGATATTATGGTGTACTTAATCTATCAAGGCCTTGAGCCTTCTCTTGCCTTTAAAATCATGGAGTCGGTGCGTAAAGGGAAAGGATTGACAGTTGAATTTGAGGAAGAAATGAGGAAGAATAATGTGCCTGAATGGTATATTGACTCATGCAAGAAGATCAAATACATGTTCCCGAAAGCACACGCAGCTGCCTATGTTTTAATGGCTGTCCGCATTGCCTATTTTAAGGTTCATCATCCGCTTTTATATTATGCAGCCTATTTTACAGTGCGGGCTGAAGATTTTGATATAGAAGCGATGGTAAGAGGCTCTCAAGCGATACGGGCAAAAATCGAAGAAATAAATGCAAAGGGTTTAGATGCATCACCAAAAGAGAAAAACACCTTAACAGTTCTTGAACTTGCTTTAGAAATGTGTGAGCGCGGATACAGTTTCAAAAAGGTAGATTTATATAAATCGTCCGCGACGGAGTTTATTATTGAAGGCAACTCCCTGATTCCACCGTTCAACTCTTTGCCAGGTCTTGGTACGAACGCAGCTATAAATATTGTCAAAGCGAGAGAAGAGGGAGAGTTTTTATCGAAAGAAGACCTCCAAAAGAGAGGGAAAGTGTCTAAGACCATTCTAGAATATTTGGATAAGCAAGGATGTTTAGATACGCTTCCTGATCAAAATCAGCTTTCATTGTTTTAATCTTTCAAGCATCTGAAAAATGGTTATATGACGGGGCATTTGCATAATTCATGAACTTATGATATATTGTTAAAAGAATTACTAAGATAAAGCAGAGGCAAGAGTGGGGAAACCCACTCTTTCGTATTGTATCCGAACATTTTTACCATGCTAAAAATAATACGTGTATCATTACATAAAATGCCGAATGCTAGGAGGGAACATATGAGCAAAAAAGTTACCGAGCTTGTCGAGGAGCTTGTAACGCCAATCTTAGAAGAACTAAATTTAGAATTAGTTGATGTTGAATACGTAAAAGAAGGAAAAAGCTGGTTTCTTCGTGTTTTTATTGATAAGGATACAGGCGTGGATATTGATGAATGTGGTCAAGTAAGTGAGAGACTAAGTGAAAAACTTGATGAAATGGACCCGATCACTCATAACTATTTCTTAGAGGTTTCTTCTCCTGGAGCTGAAAGGCCTTTGAAAAAGGAGAAAGACTTTCAAAAAGCAGTAGGGAAAAACGTCTATGTGAAAACCTACGAGCCGATTTTGGACAGTAAAGAATTCGAGGGAATCCTGAAAGAATACACAGGGGATTCGCTCATAATTGAAGTGAAAATAAAAACCCGTAAGAAAGAAATTACAATTCCTTTTGAAAAGGTTGCTAAAGCGAGACTCGCGGTTACATTTACTTAAATTTAGCAAATAAAATCAATGTATGGAATAATCAATTCCATGAATTAATAATGGAATTTGATGTAAAGAAGGGGGATTTTACCAATGAGCAGCGAATTATTAGATGCTCTTAACCATTTGGAAAAAGAAAAAGGCATTTCACGAGAAGTATTGTTGGAAGCGATTGAAGCAGCTTTGATTTCTGCTTATCGGAAAAATTTTAATCAAGCTCAAAATGTCCGCATTGACTTGAATCTAGATAAGGGAACGATGAGAGTTTTTGCAAGAAAAGAAGTGGTGGAAGAAGTTTTTGATCCGCGTCTTGAAATTTCATTAGAGGATGCTAGACGGATCAATCCGAACTATCAGGTTGAAGATGTTGTGGAATTAGAAGTGACACCACGAGACTTCGGACGCATTGCTGCTCAAACGGCTAAGCAAGTTGTCACCCAACGTGTACGCGAAGCAGAGAGAGGTATTATCTATTCCGAGTTCATTGACCGGGAAGAAGATATAATGAATGGAATTGTCCAAAGGATCGACTCTCGCTATATTTATATTAGCTTAGGGAAAATTGAAGCGCTTCTCCCAACAAGTGAGCAAATGCCTAATGAGCAATACAAGCCACATGATAGAATAAAAGTGTATATTACAAAAGTTGAGAAAACACAAAAAGGTCCTCAAATCTTTGTATCTAGAACACATCCTGGACTATTAAAGAGACTTTTTGAAAACGAAGTTCCGGAAATTTATGACGGAACTGTTGAAATTAAATCAGTAGCACGTGAAGCGGGTGATCGCTCAAAAATCTCCGTTCACTCCGATAACCCTGAAGTGGATCCGGTAGGTTCTTGCGTTGGACCAAAAGGACAGCGTGTTCAAGTGATCGTAAATGAATTAAAAGGTGAAAAAATCGATATCGTGAAATGGTCAGATGATCCGGTTGTATTTGTCGCAAATGCATTAAGTCCTTCTAAAGTACTGGATGTCATTGTTCACGAGGAAGAAAAAGCAACTACCGTCATCGTACCGGATTACCAGCTTTCGCTTGCTATCGGAAAACGCGGTCAAAATGCTCGCCTAGCTGCTAAGCTTACTGGATGGAAAATTGACATAAAGAGTGAAACAGATGCTAGAGAAGCAGGTATTTACCCAAGAGATGAAGACCCATTATTAACAAGTGCTAGCATACAAAATGAGGACTCCTATGATCCAGATTTTGAAGATGAGAATGAATAATTTGAGGTGAATCTAAAATGACAAGCCGAAAAAAAATTCCTCTTCGAAAATGTGTTGCAACTGGTGAGATGAAACCGAAAAAAGAGATGATCCGCATTGTCCGTTCGAAAGAAGGAGAGGTCTCTA
Source organism: Peribacillus tepidiphilus (assembly GCF_009466385.1). GTDB lineage: Bacteria > Bacillota > Bacilli > Bacillales > DSM-1321 > Bacillus_BN > Bacillus_BN tepidiphilus. The sequence goes on from NZ_WIAQ01000003.1 coordinate 69,751, forward strand.
TTGATTTGACAGGAAAAAAATCTGGCAGAGGGGCCTATTTATCTCTTGATAAAGAAGCCATTATGACAGCTAAGAAAAAAGATATATTAAAAAGACATTTAGAAGCTGAAATCGACCCATCTCTTTATGATGAATTGCTTCAGTTAGTAGATAAGGAGAAACATTCTACACAATGAAACAGCCACAGTGGATGTCTTTATTAGGTTTAGCAAATCGGGCACGTAAGTTGATATCCGGAGAAGAATTAGTCATTAAAGAAGTACGGAATCAAAATGCTAAGCTAGTTGTTCTCTCACAAGATGCTTCAGCAAACACTGAAAAAAAAATTACAGATAAGTGCAGCTACTATGGGGTTCCCGTCGTTAGAGTCGAGAGCAGGGAACTTCTGGGTCATGCAATTGGAAAAGATGCACGTGTTGTAATAGCTGTACTAGATGATGGTTTCGCAAAAAAACTTCGAACGTTGCTCGATTAAATATTACGGGGGTGAACGTATGACGAAGATACGTGTTTATGAATATGCGAAGAAACATAACGTTTCAAGTAAAGTAATAATCAATAAGTTGAAAGAAATGAACATAGAGGTAAGCAATCATATGGCAGCAATAGATCAAAATACGGTTCAGAAGCTTGAAGAGGCTCTAACACCAATAAAAGAAAATAAATCTACACAGAATAACGAGAAAAAACAAGAAGGTACCAAGCCTGTAAAACCTGCTGCAAATGCTCCTTCTATTGATCCTGATAAAAAAGTCAGCAAATATGATGATGCACTTGATGACACCTCTGCAAACAAGCAAAAACTGAAGAAAAAAGTTGTAAATAAGCCTGGAAACAGCAAAAAATTTGTCCAGGAAAATCAAACAAAAGAATCTAAAGTCTTTAAAAATAAAAATCAAAAAAATAAAAACAATAAGCAAAAGCCTGTTCAGCAGCATCAGCAGCAACCAAAGAAAAAGGAAAAAGAGCTTCCAGCTAAGATTACTTTTTCTGAGTCATTGACAGTTGCTGAATTGGCAAAAAAATTGCACCGTGAGCCATCTGAAATTATCAAAAAGCTGTTCTTGCTAGGAATCGTGGCTACGATCAACCAGACACTTGATAAAGATGCGATCGAGCTTATTGCAAGTGAATACGGTGTTGAAGTAGAAGAAGAAATCAAAATTGATATCACAGATTTAGAAGCCTATATTACACCAGACTCAGAAGAAGACCTAGTAGAACGTCCACCCGTTGTTACGATTATGGGACACGTTGACCATGGAAAAACCACCTTGCTTGACAAGATTCGCAATACGAAGGTTACAGAAGGTGAAGCAGGGGGAATCACGCAGCATATCGGTGCTTATCAAGTTGAAGTAAATGGCAAGAAAATTACATTCCTAGACACACCTGGTCACGCAGCATTTACGACAATGCGTGCTCGTGGTGCGCAGGTAACGGATATTACGATTCTTGTCGTTGCAGCGGATGACGGGGTTATGCCTCAAACTGTCGAAGCGATTAACCACGCTAAAGCTGCAGAGGTTCCAATTATAGTGGCGGTTAACAAAATGGATAAGCCAACTGCTAACCCTGATCGTGTAATGCAGGAACTGACTGAACATGGATTAGTTCCAGAGGCATGGGGCGGAGATACAATTTTCGTTCCGATCTCAGCTATTCGAGGAGAAGGCATAGATGAACTACTTGAAATGATTCTGCTTGTGAGTGAAGTAGAAGAATATAAAGCCAATCCGAAAAGAAGAGCAATCGGTACAGTTATTGAGGCTCAGCTTGATAAGGGCCGCGGATCTGTTGCCACTCTTTTAGTACAAAATGGGACACTCAGAGTTGGTGATCCTATCGTTGTAGGTAATACGTACGGACGTGTTCGTGCAATGGTTAATGATCTCGGACGTCGTGTTAAGGAAGCAGGCCCATCAACTCCGGTTGAAATCACAGGATTAAATGATGTACCTCAAGCTGGAGATCGATTTGTTGTATTTGAAGATGAGAAAACAGCTCGTCAAGTTGGAGAAGCTCGGGCACAGCAACAAATTCAATCTCAACGCAGAGAAAGCTCTCGCGTAACGCTAGATAACTTATTCGAGCAAATGAAGCAAGGGGAAGTAAAGGAACTGAATATCATCTTAAAAGCAGACGTACAAGGTTCTGCAGAAGCACTTGCTGCATCCTTGCAAAAAATCGAGGTAGAAGGCGTAAAAGTTAAGATCATTCACAGCGGTGTTGGAGCAATTACAGAGTATGACATTATGCTGGCAACTGCTTCCAATGCAATTGTAATTGGATTTAACGTACGTCCTGATGTAAATGCTAAGCGTGCAGCCGAATCTGAAAATGTGGATGTTCGTTTACACAGAATCATTTACAAGGTAATCGAAGAAATTGAAGCTGCAATGAAGGGTATGCTTGATCCAGAATATGAAGAAAAAATCATTGGCCAAGCAGAAGTCCGTACGACATTTAAAGTTTCCAAAGTCGGTACAATTGCAGGTTCTTATGTTACAGATGGAAAAATTACACGCGACAGTGGAATTCGTTTAATTCGTCAAGGTGTTGTTGTATTTGAAGGCGAAATTGACGCCCTTAAACGCTTCAAAGATGATGTAAAAGAAGTTTCTCAAGGTTATGAATGTGGGATTACAATTAAAAATTACAATGACATTAAAGAAGGCGATATCATTGAAGCTTATGTCATGGAGGAAATTGAGCGTAAATGATCGGTTACGCCGAATTTGAGTGTGTAATACATGATGCACAATCCTTGAAAGACAAAAGAGCCGTGCTTCAACGAGTGTTGACACGGCTTAAGCAAAAATATAATGTTTCAGTGGCCGAAGTTGATTTTCAAGATGTATGGCAGCGTACGAAACTTGCAGTCGTTACTGTTTCATCTTCAAAGATTTCATCTGAAAAAGAATTGCAGAACGCGTTAAGCTATGTGGATTCATTCCCAGAAATTGAACGCACGATCACAGAAATAGAATGGCTATAAATAACGAGGTGATGATATGAGCCTTCGTGCAAATCGTGTTGGTGAACAAATGAAGAAGGAACTAACTGATATTATCGGAAGAAAAATAAAAGATCCGAGAATTGGTTTTGTGACTGTTACAGATGTAAGAGTAACAGGTGATCTCCAACAGGCAACTGTTTATATTTCCGTATTGGGAAATGAAGAACAAAAGCAAAACACTCTTATTGGTTTAGCAAAGGCAAAGGGTTTTATCCGTTCTGAAATTGGACAAAGAATTCGTTTAAGAAAAACACCAGAAATTTCTTTCGAATTTGATGAGTCTATCGATTATGGAAACCGAATCGAAACCCTTCTTCACCAATTAAATTTAGAAAAAGAAGAAAAAAATTCAAATAACGAAGAATAGTAAAGGAGCTGACTCTCTACGTGTCGACCCCCTTTGCCAATGAGAATCTACTTGGATGTCCATTGGTTGTGAAGGGAGCCAGACTCAGGGTAGAGGTCAGCTTTTCTTGTGTAAGAAACGGGTTTCTGTCTTAGGAGGAGATTTTTAGAAAATGGAAGGTATTCTGCCGCTGTATAAACCAAAAGGATTAACCTCGCATGATTGCGTTTTTAAAGTCAGAAAAATTTTCAAAACGAAAAAGGTCGGCCACACTGGGACGCTTGACCCGGAAGTGACAGGTGTGCTTCCAATTTGCATTGGTCGTGCAACCAAAATTGCTGAATACATAACCGACGCCGGGAAGGCGTATGAGGGAGAAGTTACGATTGGATACTCAACGACTACAGAAGATGCAACCGGGGAAATAGTTGAAGAAAAAGATCTTACACGTTCATTTTCTAGAGAAGAAATCGTCTCGATTTTGGATTCTTTTAAAGGGACCATCCAGCAAACCCCCCCGATGTATTCTGCAGTGAAGGTAAAAGGTAAGAAACTATACGAATATGCAAGGGCAGGAATCGAGGTTGAACGTCCTACGCGAAATGTGACCATCTATGATATTGAGCTTCTTGATGATCGTCAGATGTTTGAAGGGAAAAACATTTCCTTTAGGTTTCGTGTTAAATGTTCAAAAGGTACTTACATCAGAACTTTGGCGGTGATGATAGGGGAAGCGCTCGGCTATCCAGCGCATATGTCTGATTTGATTCGGACGGAATCCGCTTCATTCCACTTACAGGATTGTGTCACCTTTGAGCAGTTAGAGGAATTGAAGAACCAAGAAAGACTTTCTGAAGTGCTGTTGCCACTTGAAAACGGTTTATCTCATTTGCCGAAATTTGAAATTAATGATAAAGTAGCAGAGAAAGTAAAGAACGGAGCAGTGTTAGAAAAGCCCATTGCTGATATGTTTCAATCAGAGGAGCCTTTTGTCTTGATCTGGAATGGGCTGGCGCTTGCGATCTATCAGGTTCATCCTACAAAACCTGAATATATTAAGCCTGTCAAAGTTTTGCGTAACGAATGAGATCATACAGGCATAAATGAAAGAGGAGAAATAAATTGAAGGTTATAGGCATAGAACATCCGCACTCCTTTTGTCCAGAGGACTTTCCGCCGCTCGCAATGGCCCTTGGTTTCTTTGACGGAGTACATAAAGGACATCAAAAAGTAATCCGTACAGCAATAGAAGTTGCTCAAAAAAAAGGTTTAAAATCAGCAGTTATGACTTTTCATCCACACCCTTCTGTTGTATTAGGAAAAAAGAAGGATGTTCATTATATAACTCCAGTAGAAGAAAAAATCCATTTAATATCGGATCTGGGTGTAGATTATATTTTTGTCGTGCACTTTTCCAAAGAATTTGCGAATCTCTTGCCACAAGAATTTGTCGATCAATATATTATTTCATTCAATGTTAAGCATGTAGTTGCTGGTTTTGATTATTCGTATGGTCGTTTAGGGAAAGGAACAATGGAAACCATTCCTTTTCATTCACGTTCAGCTTTTTCTCATACGGTAGTAGAAAAACAAACCTACATGAATGATAAGGTGAGTTCTACAAGAATTAGGGAAGCTTTGCTTGAAGGGGATTTTATCGGTTTTGAGCAATTGACCGGTCGAAAATATCAAACAAAGGGAGTAGTCATCCACGGTGAAAAAAGGGGAAGGAAGCTCGGTTTTCCTACTGCAAATATCGGGATGGATCAAAATTATATTATTCCCGCAACCGGTGTATATGCGGTTAGAATCTTAATTAGGAACAAGTGGTATGAAGGAGTGTGTAATATCGGTTACAAGCCAACCTTTCACCAGGATATTCCCGATATTCCGAATGTTGAAGTGCATATATTTTCCTTCGATTCAGATATTTATGATGAAATGGTGACCATCGAATGGCATAAACGGCTTAGAAGCGAGAAGAAGTTTTCTGGTTTAGAAGAGCTCGTTACACAAATCCAAAAGGATAAAAATGAAACGCTTCAATATTTTCGTAATAGCCAAGCTTTATCATAAAAATGCTTGCTATTTTAATAAAAAGAGTGTATGATAGCATTTGTATGAAATGAACCACTGCTTGGCTAGTCGATTCACCGACGCTAGCTCGGCATTTGGGGATTTTTAATGATATTTAGGAGGTGAAAAGGATGGCTTTAACACAAGAACGCAAAAATGCAATCATCAATGAGTTCAAAACTCATGAGAATGATACTGGTTCTCCAGAAGTTCAAATCGCTATCCTAACTGAGGAAATTAACAATTTGAACGAGCATTTACGCATTCACAAGAAAGACCACCATTCTCGTCGAGGTCTTCTTAAAATGGTAGGTAAACGTCGTAATCTTTTAACTTACCTACGTAACAAAGACGTTACACGTTACCGTGAACTAATCAACAAATTAGGCTTACGTCGATAATCTTTGCAAATGCAAAGGCAAAAAGCGGGAAATGTCCCGCTTTTTTGCTATAATAATAAAGAAATCAAGGAATGCTCGGCAGATGCCGAGTTTTATTTTGGCTATTTAAGTAAAATATTATGAAAAGTTTCGATATATCTGTATGTTAAGACTGTTAATGTTACGCTATTTAGTGCATAATAAAAATAGTTTGTTTTTAAATTCGTTTATTAAACATTTACATAAATAGTAAAATCGATTAAGAATGTAATCTTAATCGTATGATGCAAATTGTAGAGAGGGGTTTCATTATGGAACAAACAAAAAAAACCTATTCCATAGATTGGGCCGGAAGGGAATTGACTGTTGAAATCGGACAACTAGCTAAGCAAGCAAACGGCGCTGCGCTTATACGTTATGGTGATACAGTAGTGTTAAGTACGGCTACAGCTTCAAAAGATCCAAAAACAGTGGACTTCTTCCCATTGACTGTTAACTATGAAGAAAGATTGTATGCCGTTGGTAAAATTCCTGGTGGTTTCATAAAGCGTGAGGGAAGACCAAGTGAAAAGGCAATTTTGGCAAGTCGTCTTATTGATCGACCAATACGTCCGCTGTTTGCAGATGGCTTCCGTAATGAAGTGCAGGTTGTCAGCATCGTTATGAGTGTTGACCAGGACTGCTCATCAGAAATTGCAGCAATGTTTGGCTCATCATTAGCACTTTCTGTGTCCGATATTCCGTTTCAAGGACCTATTGCAGGTGTTATTGTTGGAAGAGTGGACGGCAACTTTGTGATCAATCCAACAGTTGAACAAATGGAAAAAAGCGATATCAATCTAACAGTTGCTGGTACAAAGGATGCGATCAACATGGTTGAAGCAGGAGCTAATGAAGTGCCAGAGGAAGTCATGCTTGAAGCAATTATGTTTGGTCACGAAGAAATCAAGCGCTTAATTGCATTCCAAGAACAGATTGTGGCGGAAATCGGGAAAGAAAAGATGGAAGTTACACTTTATGAAGTGGACCAGCAATTATATGAAGAAGTATCTTCTATGTGTGAAAGCGATATTAATCAAGCAGTTCAAGTACAAGAAAAGCATGCCCGTGAAGATGCAATAAAAGAGGTTAAGGATCGTGTTATTGCTTATTACGAGGAAAAGGAAGCGGATGAAGAGACGCTTAAACAAGTGAAGGAAATTTTGGGAAGCCTCGTGAAAAAAGAAGTCCGTCGACTTATTACAGAGGAAAAGATACGTCCAGATGGACGTAAGCCTGATGAAATCCGTCCACTTTCTTCTGAGGTTGGACTGCTTCCACGTACACATGGATCTGGTTTATTCACTCGAGGCCAGACACAAGCGTTATCGATCTGTACTTTAGGTGCTTTAGGTGATGTGCAAATTTTAGACGGATTGGGTGTAGAAGAATCTAAACGTTTTATGCACCACTATAACTTTCCACCATTCAGCGTTGGGGAAACTGGAATGATGAGAGGTCCTGGACGACGTGAAATTGGTCATGGCGCGCTTGGTGAAAGAGCACTTGAGCCTGTTATACCTTCCGAAAAGGAGTTCCCTTATACGATTCGTCTCGTATCTGAAGTACTAGAATCAAACGGTTCAACTTCTCAAGCAAGCATTTGTGCGAGTACTTTGGCTATGATGGATGCAGGTGTGCCGATCAAGGCTCCTGTAGCTGGTATTGCCATGGGATTAATTAAAAAAGATGAGCATTATACGATTTTAACAGATATTCAAGGTATGGAAGACCATTTGGGCGATATGGACTTTAAAGTTGCTGGCACTGAAAAAGGTGTAACGGCCCTTCAAATGGATATTAAAATTGAAGGACTTTCCCGTGAAATTTTAGAAGAGGCCCTTCAACAAGCCAAGCGTGGAAGATTGCATATTCTAGAATCTATGCTTGCGACAATGAAGGAGCCGCGTGCTGAATTATCACAATATGCGCCAAAGATTTTAACCATGACCATTAACCCAGACAAGATACGTGATGTCATTGGGCCAAGTGGTAAGCAAATTAACAAGATCATTGAAGAAACAGGTGTTAAGATTGATATTGAACAAGATGGCACCATCTTCATTTCTTCTGTTAATGAAGAAAACAACCAAAAGGCGAAGAAAATTATTGAAGAAATCGTCCGTGAAGTAGAAGTTGGTAAAACGTATCTAGGAAAAGTCAAACGCATTGAGAAATTCGGTGCATTCGTAGAAATTTTCAGCGGAAAAGACGGGTTGGTTCATATTTCGGAGCTTGCTGAAGAGCGTGTCGGTAAAGTGGAGGATGTGGTATCAATCGGTGACGAAATACTTGTCAAGGTTACGGAAATCGATAAGCAAGGCCGTGTAAACCTTTCAAGGAAAGCTGTATTAAAAGAACAAAAAGCAGCAAATTAACAACTAACCAGCATGTAGGCCTATAGTCTGCATGCTTTTTTCATGGTTCTACCTTGTCCACCTTTTGCATATGATTTGATGGGAGAAGTTTAATTATAGTTATGCATTCAAGTTAACACTATATATATTATGTAAACTTTGGTTAAGGGGGCAAGAAAATGCGGTGGAATTGGAAACAATTTGTTGCAGTGGTTATTATAATAGGGGTATCATGGATGTTAGTGCAATTACCTGTGATTTCCCACTATATCTATACTTTAAAGAGTCATTATATTCCGGTAATTGCCAATAAAAATTCATTGTTGGAAGAAATTAAGAAAAAAGCTGAATTGTATTCAATTCCACCACAGGATGCAAAAATTGATCCAATTTGGAAAACGGTTCCTGGATATAATGGATTAGAAGTTGATATTGAGGAATCCTTTAATAATATGGAAGAAGACGGAGTATTTGATGAGAAAAAACTTGTTTTTCACCAAATTTCTCCAAAGAAGCATTTAGAGGATTTGCCTCCGGCTCCCATTTATCGGGCACATCCCGAAAAGCCAGTCGCTTCGTTTTTGATTAATGTTGCTTGGGGTAATGAATATTTAAAAGACATGCTTTCGACTTTAAAAAAACATGATGTAAAGGCCACCTTTTTTCTAGAAGGGAAATGGACAAAAAATAATCCCGAGTTTGCTAAAATGATTGCTGAAGCGGGACATGAAATCGGAAATCATTCCTACTCTCATCCAAATATGAAATTGCTTGGTTCAGAGGCCACTATGCAAGAACTTAAAGAAACGAATGAAATAATCAGAGCGGTTACTGGTGTAACCTGTATTTGGTTTGCGCCACCAAGTGGAAGTTATAGCGAAGTGACCGTGAAAAAAGCAGCAGAGCTTAACATGAGAACGATTATGTGGAGTGTAGATACAATTGATTGGCAAAAGCCTGCTCCTCATGTTTTAGTAGAAAGGGTCGTGTCAAAGGTTCATAATGGAGCTTTTATCCTTATGCATCCCACTGAATCAACTTCTGTTTCATTAGAAACATTAATACTAAACATAAAAAAGAAAGGAATCCGATTAACGACCGTTTCGGAAGCCTTAAAGGAGAAAAGAATGTTTCGATAGGATCGGTTGTATGTATTATACAGTAATAAATGCTCTATTTGGGCATTTTTATATTAGCTTATTGTTTATTGAACTATCTGACTTAAACAAAGCATTGCACCATGATTTAGGGAGGAATTATTTTTGATTAAGAAGTATACATGTCAAAACGGAGTAAGAATTGTACTAGAACAAATTCCGACTGTACGATCCGTTGCAATTGGTCTTTGGATTAAAACAGGTTCAATTGATGAAACTCCAGAGAACAACGGAATTTCTCACTTTCTTGAACATATGTTTTTTAAAGGGACAACAACAAGAAGCGCGAGAGATATTGCGGAATCCTTTGATAGCATTGGTGGTCAAGTAAATGCTTTTACCTCCAAAGAATATACTTGCTATTATGCCAAGGTATTGGATACGCATGCTAGCTTTGCATTGGAAGTACTTTCAGATATGTTTTTTAATTCAACATTTGAAGATGAAGAGCTTCAAAAAGAAAAAAATGTTGTATTTGAAGAAATAAAAATGTATGAAGATACACCAGATGATATTGTTCATGATCTATTAAGCAAAGCTGTATACGAAAATCATCCACTAGGGTACCCAATCCTCGGAACGGAGGAAACACTTTCCACTTTTACAAGTGATACATTAAAGCAATATGTTCATGACATGTACACGCCAGAAAAGCTCGTCATTTCGATTGCGGGAAATGTGAATGAAACCTTTATAAAGGAAGCCGAGAAGCTTTTTGGAAGCTTCACTAGAGGTGTTCGTAAACAAACGGTTGAAAAACCTCACTTTCACACAAATGCACGATCTAGAAAAAAAGAAACAGAACAAGCGCATCTATGCTTAGGTTTTGAAGGGCTTCCAATCGGACATGAAGATATATACAGCTTAATTGTCCTTAATAATATTCTTGGAGGAAGTATGAGTAGTCGACTGTTCCAGGAAGTCCGTGAGCAAAGAGGTTTAGCTTATTCTATTTATTCATACCATTCATCTTATCAAGACAGTGGTATGGTAACGATTTATGGCGGAACAGGGGCTAACCAGCTTGATTTATTATTTGAAACAATCCAACATACTCTGGATGCTCTTAAAAAGGATGGAATTACGTCAAAAGAATTAAAAAACAGTAAAGAACAGCTTAAAGGAAGCTTAATGCTAAGCCTTGAAAGTACAAATAGCCGTATGAGTAGAAATGGAAAAAATGAGCTGCTGTTAAAGCGACATCGTTCTTTGGATGAAATTGTAGAGCAAATTGATGCCGTAACGGAGGAAAGCGTACACAGACTGACCAAACAAATTTTTACTGACAAATTTTCGACTGCTTTGATCAGCCCAATCGAAGGCTGGTCTAAAATAAAGTAAAACGGCTGTTAAAGATTTTACTTCTAAGCTGTCCATTCTGACTATATGTATAGTATAGGAACACTGTAAAGAGGTGACAGGAATGAGGCTTAGTGAGCTTAGCGGTAAAGAAATTGTCGATGTGAAAAGGGCAGAACGTTTAGGCATTCTCGGTCAGACGGATTTGGAAATATCAGAAAGCGGTCAAATTGTTGCACTGATTATCCCTTCGGTTAAATGGTTCGGTTTTCGAAAAAACGGAAATGAAATTAGAGTCCCTTGGAAACATATAAAAAAAATCGGAAGCGATATGATTATTATTGATATACCTGAAAATCAATACGAACAGGATTAACATGATGAACGGCCCAAATGGAAGATCATTTTCCATTTGGGCCATTTTTTTATGACAAATGTGTAATACCCGAATCTTAAAATCTAAATAAACAAAACGTGTCCTTATTCACATAACAGGCTCCCGATTCATACTATGTGAAGGTAAAAAAACGATTCAGAGGCTTATTTCTCATAGAAGAAGGTGAAGTTTGAATGCTTACAGGCATGCAAATTGCAGTAATAGGCGGAGATGCAAGACAGCTTGAAGTCATTAGAAAATTAACAGAACAAGACGCAAAGCTTTGGCTAATTGGCTTTGAGCAGCTTGATCACGCCTTTTCTGGTGCAGTGAAAGAGAAAATGGAGGATGTTGACTTTTCTGAGATAGATGCCATTATTTTGCCTGTTCCAGGTACCAATTTAAAAGGCGAGGTAGAAACGATTTTTTCTAATGAAATTGTATTCATAACAGAGGAACTACTTGCTAAAACTCCGCCTAATTGCACCATTTATTCTGGGATCAGCAATGCTTATTTAAATGGAATTACTAAAAAGACAAATCGTAAGCTAATCCAATTATTCGAAAGGGACGATGTAGCCATCTATAATTCCATACCGACAGTAGAAGGGACCATTATGATGGCGATTCAACATACGGATTTTACCATTCATGGATCAAAAGTTGTTGTTCTTGGTCTTGGTAGAGTGGGGATGAGCGTAGCCCGGACTTTTAAAGCGCTCGGAGCCAAAGTAAAAGTCGGAGCACGCAGGAGTGAGCATATGGCTCGTATTACTGAAATGGCTTTACACCCATTTCATTTAGACCAACTGAAAGATGAAATAAAGGATGCGGATATTTGTATTAACACGATACCGGTTGAAGTGGTCACAGCAAGTGTAATTGCCCAAATGCCATCCCATACTTTAATCATAGATTTAGCATCAAAACCGGGAGGAACCGATTTTAGATATGCAGAAAAAAGGGGAATCAAAGCTCTTTTAGCTCCTGGTCTACCAGGTATTGTTGCTCCAAAAACTGCAGGAAAAATTCTTGCAAATGTTCTCTCACAGCTTTTGACCGACGAATTGAATAAAAGAAAGGGGAAAACAACATGAGTTTAAAGGGGAAAAGAATTGGTTTTGGATTAACCGGCTCCCATTGCACATACGACATCGTATTTCCAGAAATTGAAAAATTGGTGAATGAAGGGGCAGAGGTAATCCCAATCGTCACCTTTACTGTGAAAAACACAGAAACTCGGTTCGGTAATGGAGAGGATTGGGTAAAGAGAATTGAAAAGCTGACAGGACATCATGTCATCGATACAATTGTGAAGGCGGAGCCTCTAGGTCCAAAGCTACCGCTAGATTGTATGGTCATCGCACCGCTTACAGGAAACAGCATGAGTAAGCTAGCAAATGCATTGACAGACTCACCTGTCTTGATGGCAGCGAAAGCAACGATGAGAAATCATCGACCAGTAGTATTGGGAATCTCAACAAACGATGCACTGGGACTTAATGGAGTAAATTTAATGAGGTTAATGGCAGCAAAAGATATCTATTTTATTCCTTATGGTCAAGATGATCCGCATAAGAAACCGAATTCAATGGTCGCACGTATGTCTTTATTGAAGGATACCATTCTTTTTGCTATTAAAGGAGAACAAATCCAGCCTGTTATCGTCGAGAAATTCAGGGACGGAGAATAACCGAAAGGATACTATCTGATTGTTTAGAAAAAATGTTGTTCTTTTCACAATTTAATATGATAAAATAAGTGATATTAACTTTAGAAATCATTATGAAAACGATTGTTTTAGAAGAGGGGTAGGAATGATGGAAGAGAGAAAAGGTCTTAACGTAGCAGTAGTTGGAGCAACGGGTGCGGTTGGACAACAAATGATTCAAACGTTGGAAAAAAGAGAATTGCCGATTAAAAAATTGACTCTTTTATCTTCTGCTCGTTCAGCAGGAACAAAGATTACGTTTAAAGGTGAAGAAGTGGTTGTACAAGAAGCTAAGCCTGAAAGCTTCGAAGGCATCGATATTGCGTTATTCAGTGCAGGTGGTAGTGTCTCAAAAGTGCTTGCGCCTGAAGCCGCAAAAAGAGGAGCAATCGTAATTGATAATACGAGTGCTTTCCGCATGGATGAAAATGTTCCGTTAGTCGTACCAGAAGTAAATGAAGAAGATTTGAAAAAACATAATGGTATCATTGCAAATCCAAATTGTTCTACAATACAGATGGTTGTTGCTCTAGAGCCAATTAGAAAAGCATTTGGTTTGAAAAAAGTACTCGTCTCTACTTACCAAGCCGTATCAGGAGCAGGTGCAGCTGCGATCAATGAATTAAAAGATCAATCTCAGGCTATTTTAAATGGTGAAGAATTTACGCCTGAGGTTTTACCAGTGAAAGCTGATAACAAACATTATCAAATTGCATTTAATGCCATTCCTCAAATTGATAAGTTCCAGGACAATGGCTTCACATATGAAGAAATGAAAATGATCAATGAAACGAAAAAAATTATGCATATGCCGGAGCTTAAAGTTGCGGCAACATGTGTGAGAATACCAGTGGTAACAGGTCACTCTGAGTCTGTATATATAGAAATAGAACAGGACGGAGTGACTGTTGCGGACGTAAAAGAATTATTGTCACGTGCTCCAGGTGTTGTGCTGGAGGATCAACCGGAAGAGCAGCTTTATCCAATGCCAGCAAATTGTGTAGGCAAAAATGATGTATTTGTCGGAAGAATTCGGAAAGATTTGGATGAGGATAAAGGTTTCCATATGTGGATTGTTTCTGATAATCTTTTAAAAGGAGCAGCATGGAACTCTGTTCAAATTGCTGAAAGCTTACTAAAGCTAGGACTGGTTACATTAAAATAATAAAAGATTAAACGGAAGGGGTGACCAATAGTGTCAGGCAAACAAACACACTTTTCATGTGGTTTTCTATGCTTGGTACAAAAGTTGGTCTCCCCCTTCATTTGAGGAGTATGTTAAACATGAAAATTATCGTACAGAAATTTGGAGGAACTTCTGTTCGTGATGAAGAAAGTAGATCTCACGCAAAACGGCACATAAAGAGAGCTATTGAAGAAGGCTATAAGGTTGTTGTCGTCGTTTCTGCAATGGGCCGTAAGGGAGATCCTTATGCAACTGACACTCTCTTATCTTTGATTAATGGATCAGAAACGAAGGTAACAAAAAGAGAACAGGATTTATTGCTTTCTGTCGGTGAGACAATCTCTTCTGTCGTTTTTTCTAATATGCTTTTGGAAAATGGCATAAAAGCAACCGCATTTACGGGAGCTCAAGCAGGTTTTCGAACGAATTCAGACCATACGAATGCAAAAATTATAGAAATGAAATGTGATCGTATCTTAAGAGAGTTAGAAAACTATGATGTAATTGTTGTTGCTGGATTTCAAGGAGCGGCACGAAACGGAGATATTACTACGATTGGGCGTGGAGGAAGTGACACCTCAGCTGCAGCTTTAGGTGCAGCATTAAATGCAGAATGGGTAGATATTTTTACCGATGTGGAAGGTATTATGACAGCTGACCCTCGCATTGCTCAAAATGCCCGACCATTATCAGTGGTCACATACAATGAGGTTTGTAATATGGCTTATCAAGGAGCTAAGGTCATTCATCCACGAGCAGTAGAAATCGCTATGCAGGCAAAGATCCCAATTCGCATTCGTTCCACCTATTCAGATGGATTGGGAACTTTGGTTACATCACTGAATAAAGAAAATAAAGGCACAGATATTAGGGAACGTCTTGTAACGGGAATTGCACACGTCTCCAAAATTACTCAAATAAAAGTCAATGCCAAAAAGGGTCAATATGACCTTCAAGCAGAAGTTTTTAAAGCGATGGCTAATGCATCGATTAGTGTTGACTTTATCAACATCTCACCAAATGGTGTAGTCTATACTGTTACAGAAGAAATGACGGAAAGAGCCATTGAAGTACTCCATGAAATCGGTCATGAACCCGAAGTACAGAGAAACTGTGCCAAAGTATCAGTAGTTGGGGCTGGTATTACAGGGGTGCCGGGTGTTACGGCCAAAATTGTTACAGCCTTATCAGAAAAAGGCATTTCGATTTTGCAGTCTGCTGATAGCCATACTACAATATGGGTTCTCGTTAAAGAAAAGGATTTAGTCAATGCTGTAAATGCTCTTCATGATGCTTTTGAATTGCATGAAGAAGTGCCGGGCTTACAGTACTAGAGAGTAGAAATCGTTTCAAACGGTAAAGGAGTGTTTTTTTATGGTAGATTTCGGAAGAGTTTCAACAGCAATGGTGACACCGTTCGATAGTAAAGGGAACATTGATTTTGCTAAAACCACCCAACTGGTTAATTATTTGATTGAAAATGGCACAGATTCATTGGTAGTAGCTGGAACAACAGGTGAATCTCCTACACTTTCTACTGAAGAAAAGTTGGCATTATTCAAGCATGTGGTCAAGGTAGTCGATAAAAGAGTTCCAGTTATCGCTGGAACAGGGAGCAATAACACCTATGCAAGCATTGAACTGACAAAGAAAGCAGAGCAAGCTGGTGTAGATGCGATTATGCTTGTAGTTCCATATTACAATAAGCCGAATCAAGAAGGACTGTATCAGCACTTTAAGGCGGTAGCAGAAGCTACTTCTCTACCTGTCATGCTATACAATATTCCTGGGCGTTCTGTTGCAAACATGCTCCCTGAAACCATCATTAAGCTTTCACAAATCCCTAATATCGTAGCAGTAAAAGAAGCAAGCGGCGATTTAAATGCTGTAACCAATATTATTGCCAATACGCCGGAGGATTTTGCTCTTTATAGCGGTGATGATAGCTTAACGCTCCCAATGATGTCCGTTGGAGCAGCAGGAATCGTGTCGGTTTCATCGCACATCATTGGCAATGAAATGCAAGAAATGATCGCCAAGTTTTTAAACGGAGACATTAGTGGAGCTGCAAGCCTACACCGTAAGCTTGCCCCAATTATGCAAGGACTATTTATGGCTCCTAGCCCAGTGCCTGTTAAAACAGCACTGCAAATGAAGGGATTAGATGTCGGGTCTGTAAGACTCCCACTTGTTCCATTAACTGAAGAAGAACGAAACAAATTAAGCAAAATCCTTTAATGCGAGCGTTTGCGGGGAGTCTGAGGGTTGCACTACTAAAGGTGCAACCTTTTTATTTTGCTGATCAAAGTACTACTAATGATCCTGTATTGGCTGAAGAACCATGTTTAGGTTGAATCATATCCGGTTAGCAACAAGCCTCTTTTTAGCTTCTTTATGGTTGTCAGTTATTTTTAACTTACTGTATAATAAAAATAATTTGATTCGTTCGGCCAATATTTTATAGGAGGAAACGTAATAGTGAATAAGAAAAAGAGTCAAAACATCAAGATTATTTCCCTCGGGGGTCAAGGAGAACTCGGAAAAAATATGTATGTTGCGGAGGTTGACGGAAAACTTTTTGTCCTCGATGCTGGTCTCATGTTTCCAGAAGAGGAAATGCTCGGAATAGATATCGTTATACCCGACATAACATATTTGATTGAAAACAAGGATTCTATACAAGGAATCTTTTTATCTCATGGGCATGAGGATCATATTGGAGCCTTATCATATGTGTTGAAGTATCTCGATGTACCTGTGTACGGAACGACCTTAACACTTGAATTGGCAAAAGCTAAATTAAAAGAAGATGGCTTTAATGGAGAAATTGAATTCTTTGAAGTGGATTCACAGACTGTCCTTCATTTTGACGACGTAGAAGTTAGCTTTTTTAGGACAAACCATAGTATCCCTGATTCTGTAGGAATCTGTATACATACTTCTGAAGGAGCCATTGTCTACACTGGTGATTTTAAGTTTGATCAGTCAGCTACAGAGCTTTATCAGCCTGAAATTGGGAAAATGGCGTCAATTGGTGAAAGAGGTGTTCTTTGCCTTCTGTCTGACAGCACTGGAGCTGAAAAACCAGGATACACGACTTCGGAAGCTATTGTTGCTAGAGAAATGACAAACGTTTTTAACAGTGCCAAGGGTAGGATTATTGTTGCTTGCTTTGCGTCTAGCATTAATCACATACAGCACGTGTTCAATGCGGCTTACGATAGTAATCGGAAAGTGGCAGTTGTCGGAAAAAGACTTAAAAGTGTCTTTGATATCACATTGAAACTTGGATATTTACGCGTACATAAAGAAACTATTATTCCAATTTCCGATATCGGAAATTATCCGGATGATGAAATCGTCGTCCTCGCAACTGGCGGTCAGGGTGAACCGATCGCTGCACTTCAAAAGATGGCGAAGAAGACACATAAACAAATCAATATCAATGAAGGTGATACTGTAATCATTGCGGCTTCTCCAGTCCGTGGTAGTGAATTAATTCTATATAGAACCATTGATTTATTATTCCGGGCTGGTGCCAATGTGGTAACGAAGCGTACTGTATATGTTCCAGGTCATGGCAGTCAAGAAGAGTTGAAAATGATGCTTAACTTAATGAAGCCGAAATTTTTTATGCCAGTACATGGTGAATATCGAATGTTGAAAGCCCACGCTAAATTGGCTCACGAACACGGCTTGTCCTATGATCAAATCTGCATAGCCGAAAAAGGAGAAGTTGTTGAACTTAAAGGGAAAAAGCTTCGTCCAACTGGCAAAGTACCTGCTGGCAATATTCTTATTGATGGAAGTGGTGTGGGGGATGTTGGAAACATCGTACTACGTGATCGCCGCCTTCTTTCTCAAGATGGAATATTAATCGTAGTTGTTACTTTGAATAAACAGGATAAATCCATTGCTGCTGGACCTGAAATTATTTCACGCGGTTTTGTGTATGTAAGAGAATCTGAAAAGCTGATGGAGGATTCTGTTGCACTTGTAAAAGGAGCAGTCGAGAAAAATACAAAGAGCTCTTCCTTTGATTGGTCTATGTTAAAACAGGATATTAGAGACTCATTAAATCACTATTTATTTGAAAAAACGAAAAGAAGACCGATGATTTTACCAATTATTATGGAGATTTAATTATTGTAAAATGGGGCTGTCTAAAAAGTCCCTAAAATGAAGCAAGTGGAGAAAAACGATCTTTTTTTCTCCACTTGCTTTTGTGTTATTTGGATTTTTCTTTGAAAGTAGCTGGCGGATGCCTGCTACTATAACCAGACTGATTCTTTTTATTTTGGTATTTTTTAAACGTAACCTTTCAGGCTCCAGAAAGTCAGGAAAACTGACTTTCTGGACAATCCCTTTTTTCTTTCGTAATGAAACAGATTTGCTGGTAGGGTAGAATGAAGAAAGCTTTTGCGTCCATACTAAAGATACATGATTCTTAAAGGGGGATTTAGTGTGGATGAGCTTAGATTTCAACAAGGTGAAGAAAAGCAAGAAGAAAAAGGTTCAAACTTAATTGACAAAATCCAACAGATGGGTCAGACAAACGTTCCACAAATGTCTCAGGATTCGAAAATTCATTGTTTAACCATTGTTGGTCAAATTGAAGGTCATATGCAATTGCCGCCTCAAAATAAAACAACAAAGTATGAACATGTGATACCTCAAATTGTAGCAATCGAACAGAATCCAAAAATTGAAGGCTTGCTTGTCATACTTAATACGGTAGGTGGTGATGTTGAAGCGGGTCTTGCCATATCTGAAATGCTTGCTTCTTTATCCAAGCCGACTGTTTCCATAGTCCTTGGAGGAGGTCACTCCATCGGGGTACCGATTGCAGTAAGCTGTGATTATTCTTTCATTGCTGAAACTGCGACTATGACAATTCATCCTATTCGTTTAACAGGACTGGTTATCGGTGTTCCTCAAACATTTGAATACTTAGACAAAATGCAGGATCGGGTGATTAATTTTGTAACAAAACATTCCAATATTACGGAAGAAACATTCAAGGAGCTAATGTTTGCAAAAGGAAATCTTACCCGTGACATTGGAACGAATGTGGTTGGAAGTGATGCAGTAAAGTATGGATTGATCGATGAAGTGGGTGGCATTGGTCAAGCCATGCAAAAGCTTAACAGCTTAATTGATGCTAAAAAGGCTGATTTACCACCGGAAAATAAAGGAGCTATGCTGCAATGATCTTATATACTACGGTCCCAAATGAATGGATCTTCCCTGTTAACCAAGAGCAGTTCAATAATCTTATTCAAATTAATTATCAAGGGATACCGGTGATGGCACAAAAAACAAGTGATAACAAGCTGATCATTACAAAAGTTTTAAGTACCAACCCGAATGATTATTTACACGATTCCATAATACCGGGAACATGTATTACCCTCTCACATCCACAAATTAATCCGTAAGAAAATCGTTATGACCAGAATATTATGGTATAATATCTTTAAATTGGTCAGGTTGCCTATCATTGTGGTGACCTGGACTTTTACAGCCTAGCAGCCGATTTTTGGCTGCTTTATTGTTTCAAAAAAAAAAAGAACACCTTGATAGATAAAAGGGTTGGGTGAGAAAATGGCCAAAAGGAAAAGAAGGCGTTCAAAAAATAAAGGGAACATAAAAAACACGTTAAAATTTGAGCTGGTTGGACTTACGCTGTTCGGTCTATCAGCGATTGCGATGGCAAAGCTTGGTGCAGTGGGTAAGTCACTAGCTTTGGTATCACGATTTTTTATGGGTGAATGGTATATCATTTTATTAATTGGACTTTTGTTCCTAAGTATTTTTCTGATGTGGAAAAGAAGAGTTCCATTTTTCTTTAAGAGACAGTTGGTTGGCCTGTATTTTATCATTGGCAGTCTTTTACTCCTTAGTCATGTCACATTATTTACTTTGCTATCCGAAGGAGGACCATTTAATAAGCCAAGTGTCATCACAAATACTTGGGAATTGTTTTGGATGGAGGTTAATGGAAAACAAACCTCTTCTCATGACCTTGGTGGAGGTATGATTGGGGCATTGTTATTTGCTGCATCTTATTTTTTATTTGACGCAGCTGGTTCAAAGATTGCAGCTATCATTTCTATGATCATAGGCTTTATTCTCTTAACAGGTAAAACGATTGGAGATGTATTGGGCAAAATGCTATCCTTTATGGGTAGATTTTTAGCAAGTCAATGGCAAGCCTTTCGAACGGATATGAACGAATGGAAAGTAGCTCGCCAAAAGAAGAAAGAAAGAAGAGAGCAGAAAAAAACGGAGAGACAAAAGACTGAGACACAAATGACTTTAGAAAAAGCGGAACCTATTGAACAGGAATTTGTAAAACCTACCATTATTTCTAATTTTAGTGAAAAAACACTAACTGAATCGAAAGAACATTCCGTTGAACATGGTATAGAACCCGGTAACAATTTATCGGAGCACGAACCAAGTACAGATGAGGATGATTCGGTATTAACTGTCTCCATTAATCAACCGGAAATGGAGAATCTTGACTATCAACTTCCTCCGCTTTCGTTGTTAAAAATACCAAAGAAAATTGACCAAAGCGGTGAATACGAGCTTATACATAGTAATGCTGCCAAGTTGGAAAAGACTTTTAACAGCTTCGGAGTGAAAGCACGTGTTACCCAAGTACATTTAGGTCCAGCAGTAACAAAATATGAAGTACATCCAGATGTGGGTGTAAAAGTAAGTAAAATTGTTAGTCTCTCCGATGATTTAGCGCTTGCCCTAGCAGCGAAAGATATTCGAATAGAAGCGCCAATCCCGGGTAAATCTGCCATTGGGATAGAGGTGCCTAATTCGGAAATTGCGATGGTGTCTTTGCGTGAAGTTTTAGAAGCAAAAGAATATAATAATCCAGATTCAAAACTGCAAATAGCTCTCGGACGGGATATTTATGGTGAAGCGGTGCTGGCTGAGTTGAATAAAATGCCCCATCTGCTTGTAGCTGGTGCAACAGGAAGCGGAAAATCTGTATGTATTAACGGAATTATCACAAGTATTCTAATGAAAGCCAAGCCTCATGAAGTGAAGTTGATGATGATTGACCCAAAGATGGTTGAGCTGAACGTATATAATGGAATCCCACACTTACTAGCACCTGTTGTTACGGATGCGAAAAAGGCTTCACAGGCTTTGAAAAAAGTCGTAAGTGAAATGGAAAGAAGATATGAATTGTTTTCGCATACGGGAACTCGAAATATAGAAGGATATAACGACTATATTAAGCGCCACAATTTAGTTGAAGAAGCGAAACAGCCATATTTACCATATATTGTAGTGATTGTGGACGAGCTTGCTGACTTGATGATGGTTGCTTCTTCTGACGTGGAAGACTCCATTACTCGACTTGCTCAAATGGCAAGGGCTGCCGGCATCCATTTGATTATTGCCACCCAAAGACCGTCAGTAGATGTCATTACCGGTATCATAAAAGCGAATATTCCATCCCGAATTGCATTTAGCGTATCTTCCATGACAGATTCAAGAACGATTTTGGATATGGGTGGAGCAGAAAAACTCTTGGGACGTGGAGATATGTTATTCCTACCGGTAGGAGCGTCTAAGCCAATCAGGGTTCAAGGAGCGTTCCTTTCAGATGAAGAGGTTGAGGAAGTTGTTAATTTCGTCATTTCCCAGCAAAAAGCACAATATCAAGAAGAAATGATTCCAGATGATGTTCCGGAAGCTACAACTGAAGTGGACGATGATTTGTATGAAGAAGCGGTTCAGATGGTTATTGAAATGCAAACAGCCTCTGTTTCTATGCTGCAGAGAAGATTCAGAATTGGCTATTCCCGTGCGGCTAGATTGATTGATGAAATGGAGGCCCGTGGAATTGTCGGTCCATATGAAGGCAGTAAACCGAGAAGCGTGCTCGTGTCAAAAGAGATTCAAAATGAGGATTTACAAAGCTCATAATCGTTGAACAAATACAGCCTAGGAGACATATCCTAGGTTTTATTTTATTTGAAGGGGTGAAATATCAAGATTTTTATTGTGGAGTAAGGTATATTGAAATAATTTTGATCAGCCCTCATCTATTATAACGAATGAAGTTGCAACAGTATAAAAATTAGAAAAAATTTTTTTGCTTTGATAAGTTAATGTTTTGCTGAATAAAAGAATATTTTAGTGAAAAAACAAAAAATGATAAAAATAAAATAAATTCTTTCTAGTACTATTTATTTCTACAAAAAAAAATGATACATTTAATGTGATTAGTAGAATGATAGAACATCAGAAGTCTGATGTCTGAAAAGTATTACATTTTGGGGGTTTCAGCATGTCAATTAAACAAGACAATCGTCACTTATATCTTCAAGTGATTGACAAAATCAAACAAGATATAGAAGGAGGGATTTATGGAGAAAGAGAAAAGCTTCCTTCTGAGTTTGAATTGGCAAAGCAGCTTGGAGTCAGCCGTGCTACATTACGTGAGGCACTTAGGATTCTTGAAGAAGAAAACGTGATCATACGCAGGCACGGAGTAGGGACTTTTGTGAGTGCGAAACCGTTGTTCACTTCTGGAATTGAACAGCTAAATAGTGTGACGAACATGATTAAACTGGCAGGTATGAAACCGGGTACGATTTTTCTTAACACTTTTACTTCATTTCCAACAGAAGAAGATATTAAAAAGTTTGGCTGTAAAGAGGAAGAAGAGCTCATGGTGATGGAGCGGGTAAGGACTGCAAACGAGGAGCCGGTTGTGTATTGTCTTGATAAAATTCTTAAAAAGAATTTGCCACCTAATTTCTCTTATAAGGAAGAGTCTATTTTTGAAGTATTAGAGAGTCATTCTTCCATTAAGGTTACATATGCGGTGGCACAGATTGAACCAATTGGCTACCATGAAAAGATTTCTCCTATTTTAGAATGTGATCCTGAAACCGCTTTACTCGTTTTGAAACAAATGCACTATGATGAAGAAGATCGCCCGATATTATACTCGATTAATTATTTCAAGGCAGATAAGTTCAGCTTTCATGTCGTGAGAAAAAGAGTATAATGCCCCAAAATATTCGTTTCTACTAATCAACAACATCATTTAGGAGGTTTTACCTTTGAAAAAGCGTAAATTTGGTTTGGCGCTGTCTCTCGTATTAGCTGCAGGTACCATCCTGGGAGCTTGTGGTAAGGCTGAAAAAGAAGAAACAAAAGGCAAGGAAGAAGATTCATTTTCTGTTGGAATGGTAACAGATATTGGTGGTGTCGACGACAAATCATTTAACCAATCTGCTTGGGAAGGACTCACTGAATTCGGCAAAGAGCACGGATTAGAAAAAGGTAAGGGTATCGATTATCTTCAATCAAAAAGTGATTCAGATTATACTCCAAACTTAAATACATTAGTAAGAAAAGATTTTGACCTTATTTTTGGTATCGGATATCTTCTTGCCGAGCCTGTGGCAGAAGTTGCTGATCAAAGAAAAAATGCCAAGTTTGCAATTGTTGACTCTGTTGTAGAAAAAGATAACGTAGCAAGCATCACATTTAAAGAGCATGAAGGTTCTTTCCTGGTAGGGGTTGTTGCAGGTCTTACTACAAAATCAAATAAAATTGGCTTTGTTGGTGGAGTCGATGGATTTTTAATTAACAAGTTTGAAGCTGGATTTATTGCAGGAGTTAAATCTGTAAATCCTAAAGCAGAAGTTAAAGTCCAGTATGCAGGTAGCTTCGGTGATGCTCCAAAAGGTAAAGAAATAGCTAACTCCATGTATGCTCAAGGCATCGACATTATTTACCATGCTTCTGGTGGAACAGGAAACGGCGTTTTCACTGCAGCCAAAGATTTGAAGAAAAAAGATCCGAACAGCTACGTATGGGTAATTGGTGTTGACCGTGACCAAAGTGATGAAGGTAAAATCGACGATCAAACAAACGTAACATTAACTTCAATGGTTAAACGTGTTGATATTGCTGTAAAAGACTTAGCAAACAAAACAAAAGAAGGCAACTTCCCGGGTGGAGAAATTATCGAATACGGTCTTGAACAGGACGCAGTTTCTATTGCTCCAACTCAAGATAATGTTTCGGAAGAAGCTTTGAAAGCGGTTGAAGAGTGGAAGCAAAAAATTCTAAAAGGTGAAATCAAGGTTCCTTCAACACGTGAAGAATTAAAAGCAATGAAGTTCTAAATATATGAATATAGAAGGAATATCACTTTTATAGTGGCTATTCCTTCTATTTTTGCAGATTTGTTCATACAATAAGGTTTTTGCTTTTTTGAAAGGTCAAAGAAATTAAATGAAAGGTTGTAAATACCTTTATAATTTTTCATTTAATTTTTTAATCGCCATAATCAACCAATGGCAGCAAATAATTAATCAGGCATCCCACTATTTATAGACTTAATAGCGAAGGAGTGTAGCCTTGTGGAGTATGTAATCGAAATGCTTAACATTCGTAAGGAGTTTCCTGGAATTGTTGCGAATGACCAAGTAACTCTTCAAGTGAAAAAAGGGGAAATTCATGCTTTATTAGGAGAAAACGGAGCTGGAAAATCCACTTTAATGAATGTTTTGTTTGGATTATACCAGCCTGAAGAAGGGGAAATAAAGGTTAAAGGAAAGACTGTTAAAATTACGAATCCGAATGTTGCAAATGACCTCGGAATTGGTATGGTTCATCAGCATTTTATGCTCGTTGATACCTTTACCGTCACAGAGAATATTATCTTGGGAAAAGAGCCGTCCAAAGCAGGGAAAATTAATTTGAAAGAAGCGAGCAAGGAAGTTCGTAAACTTTCCGAGCAATATGGATTAAGCGTGGACCCAGAAGCTAAAATTTCAGATATTTCAGTAGGTATGCAGCAAAGGGTAGAGATCTTAAAAACCTTATACCGTGGTGCAGAAATATTAATTTTTGATGAACCTACCGCTGTACTTACTCCACAAGAAATAAAAGAGTTAATAGGCATTATGAAGAAGCTGATTCAAGAAGGCAAATCGATCATATTAATTACCCATAAGTTAAAAGAAATTATGGAGGTTTGTGATCGAGTGACGGTAATCCGAAAAGGTAAAGGAATCGGAACGCTTAATGTAAAAGATACAAATCCAACTGAGCTAGCTAGTCTCATGGTAGGAAGAGACGTTGTTTTTAAAACGGAGAAAAAGGATGCAGCACCTAAGCATCCTGTTTTAGAAATTACCGGTTTGACGGTAAAAGACAATCGCGGTGTGGAAGCTGTTAGAAACCTTCATTTAACCGTGAAAGCCGGGGAAATTGTTGGGATTGCGGGTGTTGATGGCAACGGTCAGTCTGAACTGATTGAGGCCATTACAGGATTAAGAAAAAGTGAAAGTGGAAAAATCCTGTTGAATGCTAAAGAAATACAAAATCTACCACCGAGAAAAATAACGGAAGCAGGTGTTGGACACATTCCTCAAGACCGTCATAAGCATGGGCTTGTCTTGGATTTCCCAATTGGTGAAAACATGGTTCTGCAAACGTATTACAAGAAACCATATTCTAATAGAGGCGTCATCAATTTTACTAAAGTCTACGAAAAAGCTAAATCCTTAATCGAGGAGTTTGATGTACGTACGCCATCTGTTTATACCCCTGCACGAGCATTATCTGGTGGTAATCAGCAAAAGGCTATTATCGGAAGAGAAGTTGATCGGGATCCGGATTTACTTATTGCTGCTCAGCCAACCCGAGGTCTAGATGTAGGTGCAATCGAATTTATTCATAAAAGGTTGATTGAGCAAAGAGATCATGGCAAAGCTGTTTTGCTTATCTCGTTTGAACTGGATGAAATCATGAATGTGAGTGATCGAATTGCTGTTATTTACGAAGGTCAAATTGTTGCTGTACTAAATCCGAAAGAGACTACAGAGCAAGAACTAGGTTTATTAATGGCGGGTAGCAAGAAAATGGAAGCGAGGGAGTCTGCAGATGTCTAAAAGAGTAACCAATATATTGGTGCCGCTCATTTCCGTATTTTTAGGTTTACTAGTTGGAGCGATTATCATGCTCGTAAGTGGATATAATCCAACAAATGGATACATGGCACTTTTCAATGGAATATTCGGAGAGAGATATTCGATTGGGGAAACCGTGCGGCAAATTATTCCTTATATATTAGCAGGATTAGCAGTAGCCTTTGCTTTCCGTACGGGACTTTTTAATATTGGAGTAGAAGGCCAGTTAATCGTCGGATGGTTAGCTGCTGTTTGGGTTGGGATTTCTTTTGAGCTTCCAAAAGTGATCCATCTCCCGCTTGCTGTATTGGCTGCTGCTTTTGCAGGAGCTTTATGGGCATTTATCCCTGGTTTACTAAAGGCATTATTTCGTGTACATGAAGTAATTGTTACCATCATGATGAACTACATTGCACTTCATGCGACAAATTATTTAATTTATAACGTATTGACAGATAACCAAGATAAGACACCAAAGGTAGCTGATTCAGCAACGCTACGATCACCATTTTTTGAAAGTATTACGGATTATTCGAGACTTCATTGGGGAATTATTATAGCTTTATTAGGCGCTTTGGTCATGTGGTTTATATTAGAAAAAACAACAATGGGCTTTGAGCTTCGATCAGTAGGATTTAACCAGCATGCCTCACAATACGCAGGTATGAACGTGAATAAAAATATTATTTTATCTATGGTCATTTCTGGCGCTTTTGCAGGATTGGCAGGTGCGATGGAGGGCCTCGGTACATTTGAATATGCTGCGATTAAGGGCGGCTTTACAGGTGTAGGATTTGATGGGATTGCCGTTGCATTGCTAGGTGGAAATACTGCTGTAGGGATCATTTTAGCTGCAGCCCTTTTTGGCGGATTAAAAATTGGCGCCTTGAATATGCCATTTGAAGCTGGAGTTCCAAATGAACTAGTGGATATTGTCATAGCACTAATTATTTTCTTTGTGGCATCAAATTACATGATTCGTTGGTTCTTAGATCGTGCTGGCAAAAAGGGGGCGAAATAAATGGATTTTCTACACGTATTATCTATTATTGTTCCTGCAATGATCGCGTTGGCAGCTCCGCTTATTTTTACAGCTCTAGGTGGAGTTTTCTCTGAACGATCCGGTGTGGTAAATATTGGGCTTGAAGGACTTATGGTTATTGGCGCGTTTGTAGCGATTGTGTTCAACCTTGCTTTTGCAGATCAGTTGGGTGCTGCAACACCTTGGGTGGCAGTTCTTGTGGCAATGGTTGTTTCCATGTTATTTTCTGTCCTTCACGCAGTGGCTTCTATCTCATTTCGGGCTGATCAAGTGGTAAGCGGCGTTGCTCTTAACTTCTTAGCATTAGGGTCAACCCTGTTCTTAGTTAAATTAATATATGATAAAGGACAGACGGATTTTATTCAAAAATCATTTAGTAAAGTGGATATTCCCTTATTAAGTGATATTCCAGTGATCGGGAAAATCTTCTTTTCCAACGTTTCATACATTTCCTATATAGCTATTTTGTTAGCTTTTTTAGTCTGGTACATGATTTATAAAACACCATTTGGCTTAAGAATACGTTCAGTAGGGGAGCACCCAATGGCTGCTGATACAATGGGTGTTAATGTTACTAAAATGAGATATTTAGGTGTCATGATTTCAGGAGCATTTGCCGGTATCGGGGGGGCAGTTCATGCCTCAACAGTAACATTAGACTTCAGTCATTCCACCATTAATGGTCAAGGCTTTATGGCATTAGCAGCTATGATTTTCGGCAAATGGCATCCACTTGGAGCCATGGGTGCAGCTCTTTTCTTTGGATTAGCCCAAAGCTTAAGTATTGTTGGAGCAAGCTTGCCATTTTTCAAAGACATACCATCTGTATACTTGTTAATAGCTCCATATGTACTTACAATAATTGCATTAACAGGGTTTATCGGAAGAGCAGATGCACCAAAAGCATTGGGGACTCCTTATATCAAAGGAAAAAGATAAATCATTCAGACTGTTGACAAATGCTCGCATTCTTCGTCACAAACCCTGCTACGGTGCTCATTACCGTCTATTTTTTCCCGAATCGACACAATCGTCGGTTCGGGTTTTTTCATTTAATAATTGATAAAACATAATAATATTATGTAAACTACTGTATTATCAAACCAGTTAAGTTGCATGTTTTTGAAAGTAAACTGTATATTTTAAGTATATGTTTAAATTTTTACCAGCTTACAAAGAATAAATGTTGTGTGTATATTGTTGATCCCGCATTAACGGGAGAAAGACCCCACTGATGGAAGTTTCACTTTATTCGATATGAGGGAGGAAGTATTATGTTACGCATACCTGAAAAAATTGTTAAAAATCCAGGGTATATGCTTCACGTTGTCAATACGAACAAATATAAAACCAATACACTTGTATGGAAAATGAAAGCTCCGTTAGAAAAAGAAACCGTTACACTTCGTGCGCTTTTGCCGCATGTTTTACAAAGCAGTACAGAAACATATCCCTCAACTACCAAGCTGCGTACATATTTAGATGATTTGTACGGTGCGAGCTTGTTTGTCGATTTAGCCAAAAAAGGCGAATATCACATTATGACTTTTACAATGGAAATAGCTAATGAAAAATTTTTAACGGATTCTACACCGTTGCTTGCAAAGGCTTTCGAGCTGTTAACAGAAATTATTTTTAAACCGAACTTAGACAATAATGCTTTCACAAAGGATACAGTTGAAAAAGAGAAGCGAACATTAAAACAGCGAATTCAATCGATTTATGATGATAAAATGAAATACTCTTCCGTCCGCCTAATTGAAGAAATGTGTAAAGATGAACCATTTCAATTGGAAGCAAACGGGGTAAAGGAAGACGTGGATGCCATTACACCAGAGGCGCTATATAGTTATTATAAAAAAGCGCTGTCTGAAGATGAAATTGATTTTTATGTTATTGGTGATGTTTCAGAAGAAGAGGTAAAGAACCTAGCAGGACAGTTCATCACATTAGAGGAACGGACACCTAAGCCGGTCCATCGTCATGAAAGAAAATCAATCGAAACCCCTCAAGAAGTAATTGAAAAACAAGATGTTAAACAAGGTAAGCTTAATATTGGCTACCGAACAAATGTTTATTATGGTGATGAAGAGTATTATGCTCTTCAAGTGTTTAATGGGATTTTCGGGGGCTTTTCTCATTCTAAGCTTTTCATTAACGTTCGTGAAAAAGCGAGTCTTGCCTATTATGCGGCATCTCGATTGGAAAGTCATAAAGGTTTGTTGTTAGTAATGTCTGGAATTGATCATAAAAATTATGACAAGGCCGTTTCAATCATTAAAGCTCAAATGGAAGCGATCCAAAATGGGGACTTCACAGAAGAGGAGCTATCTCAAACAAAAGCTGTGATCAAAAATCAGCTGCTTGAAACGATTGATGTTGCCCGTGGGTTAGTGGAAGTGTTATATCATAACGTAATGGTTGGTAAGGATATTACTTTAGAGGAATGGTTCCAGAAAACGGATACGGTGACAAAAGAAGACATTGTGGATGTATCAAAGAACATTCAGCTTGATACGATTTACTTTTTAACAGGAACGGAGGGGCAATAAGAATGAAGAAAATCCCTTTTGATCAGCTCAAAGAAGAGCTTTACTTCGAAAAGCTTCCAAATGGACTTGATGTATATATTCTGCCTAAAGAAGGCTTTAACAAATCCTATGCTACTTTTACGACCAAGTATGGCTCCGTTGATAATCATTTTAAGCCGCTTCATAAAGATGAATTCGTAAAAGTTCCAGACGGAATCGCACATTTCTTAGAGCATAAGCTATTTGAAAAAGAAGATGGGGATGTATTCCAGCAGTTTTCAAAGCAAGGCGCTTCAGCGAATGCCTTTACCTCTTTTACAAGGACAGCCTACTTGTTTTCGAGTACCTCTCAGTTTCAGCGGAATCTCGAGACATTAATTGACTTTGTCCAGGCTCCATATTTTTCTGATCAAACAGTTGAAAAGGAAAAAGGAATCATCGGACAAGAAATCACAATGTATGACGACAATCCTGATTGGAGACTTTACTTTGGTCTGATTCAAAATATGTATCATCATCATCCTGTGAAAATCGATATTGCTGGTACAATCGAATCAATTTCTAAGATTACAAAAGAAATGCTATATGAATGTTACGAAACTTTTTATCATCCGAGCAATATGCTGTTGTTTGTTGTTGGTCCGGTTAATCCCGAGGAGACAATGAATTTCATCAAAGAAAATCAAAGCAAAAAGGATTACAAGAACCAGCCTGAAATTGAACGCAGGTTTGAACAAGAACCTGAAGCTGTTGCTAAGAAAAAGCAAGTGTTAAAGATGAACGTACAATCATCAAAATGCCTAGTAGGTATAAAGGCACCAGCAAAAATTCTACAGGGAGAAGAAATGCTTAAACATGAGCTAACCATAAATCTTGTGTTGGACATTCTCTTCGGAAAAAGTTCGAAAATGTATGATGACTTATATTCAGCAGGATTGATCGACAGTACTTTTTCTTATGATTATACGAAAGAAAAAGACTTTGGCTTTGCTATGATCGGAGGGGATACTGACAGTCCAGATGAACTAGCTGAAAAAATATCCTCGTATTTGTTAGCGCAAAAAAACAATAAAGAGATTACAGAAGAAGTCCTTAGCCGAACCAAAAAGAAAAAAATCGGTGGATTTTTAAGGGCATTAAACTCACCTGAGTATATTGCCAATCAGTTCACTAGATATGCTTTCAATGAGATGAATTTATTCGATGTTGTCCCAATGCTAGAGAAAATAACGCTTGATGATATTCATTCATCACTAAATGAAATGGTTTCAGAAGAAAGAATGACCGTTTGCCAGGTGGTACCAAAGTGAATGAAAAGGAAGCTGACCAATAAGTGCCTGACTCCCTTCTGTAGTTCCTATCCTATTGTAGAGCAGTTCTCCTGCTTTTAATATTTAGCAACGAAGGGTGTTTGGTTCTTGTATTAGGTCAGCCCCTTTCTTTTTATGCAAGAACTTATTATGATAAGGATAGATTTTTTAAGGAGTTGCACAGTTTTTGAACAAGAAATTTATTTTAATAACAGGGGCTAGTGGAGGAATTGGAAAAAGCATTGCATGGCAACTTGCAAAAGAAGGCTACTCCCTATATTTACATTTTCATTCAAATGAAGATTCCATACGGGATTTATTGGTAGAACTCGAGTCTTTTAAAGGGGAATACATACCAATACGAGCAGATTTAAGCAAGCAACAGGGAGTAAAAGAGCTTTGCGAGGGAATTTTTTCACTTCATGGAATTGTATTAAACAGCGGAAGAAGCCATTTTGGACTTATTTCAGATTTTGATGAGGAAACGGTGTTAGAAAGTGTACAGCTTGGAATTACAAGTCCTTTTTTCATTGTACAGAAGCTTTTGCCCAAATTGAAAGCTAATCAAAGTAGTGCGATCGTGGCAGTAACGTCCATATGGGGACAAACGGGAGCTGCCTGCGAAGTATTGTATTCGATGCTAAAAGGAGGGCAAAATGCTTTTGTAAAAGCTCTCAGTAAAGAGCTGGCTTTAAGCGGAATACGCGTAAACGCTGTGGCACCGGGAGCTGTTTCAACTAATATGCTGTCCCAATTTTCAGAGGAAGAACTCTCAATGCTTTCTGAAGAAATACCGATGGGACGAATTGGTAATCCAGAAGAAATTGCTGAGGTTGTTGCTTTTTTACTTTCCGACAAAGCTTCGTATATCACCGGTCAAATTATCGGTGTCAATGGCGGATGGTATATGTAATATTTTAAATGAGTCTCCTTGGTATATTTTTTTAACATCTGGAACAAACTATCCCATGAAGTTCAACATTCAGAAAGGATGATTCTTCATGTCAGTTTTAGATAGTTGGGATCAATGGAAAAGCTTTTTAGGGGAGCGCTTAAACCAAGCTGAAAGTCAAGGGATAACGGGACAAACGATTTCGGAGCTAGCTTACGAAATAGGAGATTATCTTGCGAAGCAAGTCCAACCAAAGAATGAACAAGAAAAAGTGTTGGCTGATCTTTGGTCTGTTGCATCAGATGAAGAAAAGCATGCAATAGCCAATATGATGGTAAAGCTAGTAAGCCAATAATAACGGAACACCCTTAGAGGATAACCTAAAAGGACGTGTATGCGGCCTTTTGGTGTTATCTTTTTTCATGGAATAATAAGTATTACATTTCTATTTATAAGACCTCATCATCGGATTTTTTTTGTTTTTTCTTTTAAGTTTTTACAAAATCATATATGATTGAAGAAGCGAGAGAAATTTGTTGGAAATTGTCTCTTTTTTTGACGGGGAGGATATTGGGGTATGGATCGTAAAGAATGGTATTTAGAGTATGAAATTCAAAAAAACCGTCCGGGGCTATTAGGTGACATATCCTCTTTGCTTGGTATGCTTTCTATTAATATCGTGACGATTAATGGGGTAGATGCAGGAAGACGCGGCCTTTTGCTTCTGGCAAAGGATCATAAGAATATCGAAAGACTTGAATCAATTCTTTCTACAATGGACACGATAAAAGTAACCAAACTGCGCGAGCCGAGACTGAGGGACAGATTGGCAGTTAGGCATGGAAGATATATCCAAAGAGACGCTGATGATAAAAAAACGTTTCGATTTGTTAGAGATGAATTAGGATTACTTGTAGATTTTATGGCAGAATTATTTAAGCAAGAAGGACATAAGCTAATTGGCATTCGGGGCATGCCTCGAGTTGGTAAGACTGAATCCATTGTTGCAGCTAGTGTTTGTGCGAATAAAAGGTGGCTATTTGTCTCCTCTACTCTTTTAAAGCAAACGATCAGAAGCCAACTGATTGAGGATGAGTATAATTGCAACAATCTATTCATAATGGACGGAATTGTTTCTACTCGTCGTGCAAATGAAAAGCATTGGCAGCTTGTACGTGAAATTATGCGCTTAGATGCTGTAAAAGTGATCGAGCATCCTGATGTATTCGTTCAAAACTCTGAATACACGCTTGAAGATTTTGATTATATTATTGAACTGCGAAACAACCCTGATGAAGAAATTACATATGAAGTAGTCGATCAGAATCATATATTTGGTGGCTCTGATTTTGGCTCATTTGATTTTTAATAATATGGTAGGTGTTACAATTGACTGAACTAGGAAATCGACTAAGAGAAGCTCGTGAAGCAAATGGTTTAAGCTTAGATGATTTGCAAGAAATCACAAAAATTCAGAAGCGGTATTTAGTCGGTATCGAAGAAGGAAAATATGAGATGATGCCCGGGAAATTTTATGTCAGGGCATTTATAAAACAATATGCAGAGGCTGTCGGACTAGAGCCGGAAGAAATCTTTGAACAATATAAAAATGATATTCCTTCTGTTCATAACGACGAACTACCTCAGCTGTCAAGAGTTCAAACGAGAAAAACGCTCGGTCCTACAAATTCAAAGATTTTAGATATGTTACCAAAATTATTCCTAGCCATTTTTATTATTGGTGCAGCTGTATTTATTTGGGTATGGTTTTCCAAAAATATGGGAACTTCCACTGAATCTCCTGATCAGGAGCAAACTGAATCTGTTATTTTAAAAGAAAAGGATGATTCACCATTAAATAAAAATGAAGAATCCACTCAATCGGAAGAAACGGATAAAAATGAAAAAACAGATATAGAGGAAAAGGAAGAAGCTGAGCCTGTTTCTTCTCAAGAGCTCACTGTTTTAGGCACAGAAGGAAGAAAAACAACGTATGAATTAAAAAATACCGATCAATTTAAGTTAAAAGTTCTGTCAAAGGGTGAAACTTGGATCGATATTAAAAATGGCAAGAATTATTCCTTCTTTCAAGGAATTTTGAAAGAAAACGAAAGCCAGGAAGTAGATTTTACAAACGAAGACGTTGCAGAAATCGTCGTTGGAAGGGCTTTGGACACTGAAATATATGTGAATGATCAGAAACTTGAATTTGTAATAGATCCAAATAAAACGGTAAGACAGGATATTGTGATTCAATTTGTGAAAACTCAAACACAATAAGTTTCATTTGAGTATTCTCTTTATTGCTCTTATGAGCTCGGCTTAGCCGAGTTCTTCTTATTTAATAGCTGGAGGTTTTTATAGTGAATTTACCTAACAAGATTACTGTGTCACGAATATTATTAATTCCTCTCTTTCTCATCTTCATGCTTGTGAAATTCCCTTGGGGAGAATGGAAAGTTGATGATGTAACGATTCCAGTCTCCCATTTGATCGGGGCAGCTATTTTTATTCTTGCTTCTACAACGGATTGGATCGATGGCTATTATGCAAGAAAGCTAAATTTAGTCACCAATTTAGGGAAATTTTTAGATCCATTGGCTGATAAGTTGCTCGTATCAGCCGCCTTAATCGTTCTTGTAGAACTACAATTGGCTCCATCCTGGATCGTAATTGTCATTATTAGCCGAGAATTTGCTGTAACAGGATTACGTTTAATTCTAGCAGGTACAGGTGAAGTGGTTGCAGCGAATATGTTGGGGAAAATTAAAACTTGGACGCAAATCATCGCTATATCTGCATTGCTTTTATATAACCTGCCATTTGAGCTAATCGATTTCCCATTTGCGACGATTGCTTTATGGGTATCCATGTTTTTCACAATATGGTCCGGATGGGACTACTTTGATAAAAACAAAGAGGTTTTTAGAAATTCAAAATAACAGAGGGAGTTATCAAGATGAATGGAGAAATTATCGCGGTTGGCTCTGAACTGTTATTGGGGCAAATTGTGAACACAAATGCAAGGTTTTTATCTGCCCAGCTTGCCGAATTGGGGATCAATGTTTTTCATCATACTGTGGTTGGAGATAATCCGGCTAGACTGAAATCTGTATTAGAGGTTGCTGAAAAAAGATCCAATCTGATCATCCTTACCGGAGGACTTGGACCTACTAAAGATGATTTAACGAAGGAAACGATTGCTAAGCATTTGAATCGTCGTTTGGTTATAGATGAAAATGCTCTTCAATCCATAAAGAAATACTTTGAAAAAACCGGAAGGACGATGACTGATAACAATAAAAAGCAAGCACTTGTCCTCGAAGGGTCCCATATCCTTCCAAATGATCACGGTATGGCTCCTGGTATGGTGCTGACTGTTGAGAATGTTACCTATATGCTTTTACCTGGACCTCCGAAAGAAATGGAGCCAATGTTTTTAAAATACGGGATGGAGAGCCTGTTATCTAAACTTGAAAAAACAGAGAGAATTGAATCAAAGGTCCTGCGATTTTTTGGAATCGGGGAAGCATTACTAGAGACGAAAATTGAGGATTTACTTGATGGTCAAACAAATCCTACCATTGCACCTCTCGCTTCGGATGGAGAAGTGACCCTTCGAATAACGGCAAAACACGAGTCGAAGGAGGAGGCTCTCCGTTTAATACAGGAGACTGAGAAAAAGATTTTGGCCCGAGTTGGAGATTTCCATTACGGAAATGATCAAACTTCCTTAATGAAAGAAGTCGTGAAAAAGCTAAAATCATTGAATGCTACCATCTCATGCTCAGAAAGCTTAACGGGGGGGATGTTCCAGGAAGAACTAACAGATATTCCCGGAGCAAGCTCCATTTTTAAAGGTGGGGTTGTTTCTTACACCAATGAAGCGAAAGTAAAACTGTTAAATATTAAAGAACAAAC
Organism: Peribacillus tepidiphilus; assembly: GCF_009466385.1. GTDB lineage: Bacteria > Bacillota > Bacilli > Bacillales > DSM-1321 > Bacillus_BN > Bacillus_BN tepidiphilus. The sequence continues at coordinate 105,362 of NZ_WIAQ01000003.1, forward strand.
CATCCACCATCATGGAGTGATCAGCGAGCAATGTGCAAAAGAGATGGCTGAGAACATTCGAGTAGCTTTAAACACGGATATTGGAATTAGCTTTACTGGAGTTGCCGGACCAGATGAGCTAGAAGGAAAACCGGTTGGCACTGTATATATCGGTCTGTCATTTATAAATGGCACTACACTCGTAGAGAAGATTCAGTTGGCTGGAAGCCGCAAGCAAAACCGGATCCGCTCTGTCAAATATGGCTGTCACTTTTTATTGAAGAATTTGGGTAATCTTAAAGAGAAATGATATTTCACGCACATTCAGACTGATTGAAAACGCTTGTCAGTCGAGGAACGAACCCGTGCGAGGAGCAGAGTTACCCTAGACGGTAATGAGCACCGGAGTAGATTGAAATGCGGAAGCGCCTAGTTAAAAGGAACGTCGACTAACTGCTGCCACGTCCTGTGGCAAACGTCGACGTCACGACGTCCTGTCGAAGTCCGACAAGCAAAAGGCGAACCCTGTAGGAAATCCCGATTTCCATAAGGGTTTGACTTTGACCTCGAGGGGCTAGGCGCTGTAGCTAGACAAGGTTCGTGACGATGAATGCGAGCGTTTGTCAACAGTCTGAAAGGGGAATGATATACTCCCCTTTTTTTAATGAAGACAGACCAACCTGCTTTAATATTCAGAATACTAAATCAATAATATAGAATGTCTATTTTTTATGATTTATCTCTGTAAAAAAGAATTTTTTCTATAGAAAAATGTGTTATTTGATAAAATAAGAAAGGAAAAATAATCGAATGGATGTTCGATTTTTTGCTTGGCAAACGTACAAAAAAAGTATATAGTAAAGTTAGGTTTTGAGATGAGACAAGTTAAAACCGTTCATTCAACCCAATTTTTATTGGCAAACAGTTATAACTATTCTTTAGCCAATTGTTTAATATAAAGGAGGAACTTTAGTGAGCGATCGTCAAGCGGCCTTGGAAATGGCCCTAAAACAAATTGAAAAGCAATTCGGAAAAGGTTCCATCATGAAGCTTGGTGAACAGACAGACCGTAAAATTTCCACTGTACCAAGTGGTTCATTAGCGTTGGATGTAGCTCTGGGTGTCGGCGGATATCCAAGAGGAAGAATTATTGAAATTTATGGACCGGAAAGCTCTGGTAAAACAACAGTGGCACTCCATGCAATTGCTGAAGTGCAAGCAAGAGGTGGACAAGCTGCATTTATTGATGCAGAGCACGCACTGGATCCAGTGTATGCGCAAAAATTAGGGGTTAACATTGATGAGTTACTTCTATCCCAGCCTGATACAGGGGAACAGGCGTTAGAAATCGCTGAGGCGCTAGTACGTAGTGGAGCAGTTGACATCATCGTCATTGACTCCGTTGCAGCTCTTGTACCAAAAGCAGAAATTGAAGGTGAGATGGGAGATTCTCACGTTGGCTTGCAAGCACGACTTATGTCCCAAGCTCTGCGTAAACTTTCTGGAGCCATCAACAAATCCAATACGATAGCTATTTTCATTAACCAAATCCGTGAAAAAGTCGGCGTGATGTTTGGCAATCCTGAGACAACACCAGGGGGACGTGCGTTGAAATTCTATTCTTCCGTTCGTCTTGAAGTTCGACGCGCTGAGCAGTTAAAACAAGGAAATGACATAGTGGGGAACAAGACGAAAATTAAAGTCGTTAAGAATAAAGTTGCTCCGCCATTCCGATCTGCAGATGTGGACATTATGTATGGTGAAGGGATTTCACGTGAGGGCGAAATCATTGATATGGGTTCTGAATTAGATATTATACAAAAGAGCGGAAGCTGGTATTCATATAATGATGAGCGTCTCGGTCAAGGAAGAGAAAATGCAAAGTTATTTTTGAAAGAAAATCCTGAAGTCCGCCAGGAAATCATGCAAAAAATTCGCGATCATTACCAATTAGATGGAGAACATGTTGCTCCTGAAGACAAAAACGATCAAGAAGAATTTGAGTTAATCGATTAATCGCCCCTCTAAGACTTAGCAAAAAAGCTAAGTCTTTTTTTAGGCACAAAATGGAGTAGTATTGGTGAATCTAAGGGAAGATGGTTGTCTAGATTCGAATATTGGGCAGAAATGACGATTCTATTAACGATAGAGGAGACAAGCTGTCAAACCCTTCTGAAAATTTAATAGGGGTAGAAAGGACAAACGCTTGACAATAAATTTTGCCGGAATTACAATTAGTATGTATATTTTACATTTTTTCAAACTAAAATTGTGAAAAGCCAAAGTGCTGTATATTGAAGTAATGTAACAATGTACATGCCGACAAACAACATTAGCAAAATAATTTCATAGCAAGGGGAGGTGAAAAGATGGGACCCATTGATATCATCTTCACTTTGCTTGGCCTATTCGTCGGTGCGGCTGTTGGCTATTTTGTTCGGAAATCCATTGTGGAGAATAAAATAGCAGGGGCTAAAAGTGAGGCGGAACGCATCATAGATGATGCGAAGCGTGAAGCGGAAGCTGCCAAAAAAGAAGCCCTATTGGAAGCAAAAGATGAAATTCATAAACTTCGTTTAGATGCAGAACGTGACATCAGAGAGCGAAGAAGTGAATTACAAAAACAAGAAAATCGGTTATTGCAAAAAGAAGAGAACCTTGACAGAAAAGATGAAACGTTAGATAAACGTGAGAGTCAACTGGAGAAAAAAGAAGATTCTCTTAACCAAAGACAACAGCATATTGAAGAGATGGAAAGCAAAGTGAACGAGATGGTTCGTTTACAGCAAGCTGAGCTTGAACGTATTTCGAGTCTAACCCGGGACGAAGCGAAAGCCATTATCCTTGATCGTGTTGAGAAAGAATTAGCGCATGATATTGCGGTTATGATTAAGGAACATGAGAATCGTGCAAAAGAAGAAGCTGATAAAAAAGCTAAAGAAGTCCTTTCACTTGCAATCCAACGTTGTGCGGCTGATCATGTTGCAGAAACAACAGTTTCTGTTGTAAATCTTCCAAATGACGAAATGAAGGGACGGATTATCGGACGGGAAGGTCGAAATATTCGTACGCTTGAAACACTTACAGGTATTGATTTGATTATTGATGATACTCCTGAAGCGGTCATATTATCCGGCTTTGATCCAATCAGACGTGAAACCGCTCGCTTAGCACTTGAAAAATTAGTGCAAGACGGTCGAATCCATCCTGCTCGAATTGAGGAAATGGTTGATAAAGCAAGACGAGAAGTGGATGAACATATTCGTGAAATCGGTGAACAAACTACATTTGAAGTTGGCGTTCACGGGCTCCATCCTGATTTAATCAAAATACTTGGACGATTGAAATTCCGTACTAGCTACGGCCAAAATGTTTTGAAGCATTCTATTGAAGTAGCCCAATTATCTGGTTTGCTTGCTGCTGAATTAGGAGAAGATGAGACACTTGCAAGACGTGCAGGCTTACTGCATGACATTGGCAAAGCAATTGACCATGAAGTGGAAGGAAGTCACGTTGAAATTGGTGTTGAACTTGCTACAAAGTACAAGGAACATCCAGTTGTGATCAATAGTATTGCTTCACACCATGGTGATACAGAGCCTACTTCTATAATTGCCGTACTGGTTGCTGCAGCGGATGCATTATCAGCAGCTAGACCGGGCGCAAGAAGTGAAACGCTTGAAAACTATATTCGCCGACTTGAAAAGCTTGAGGAAATTTCCGAGTCCTACGATGGAGTGGAAAAATCATTTGCGATTCAAGCAGGACGTGAGGTTCGGATTATGGTTAAACCTGAGCAAATCGACGACCTTGAAGCTCATCGCTTAGCTCGTGATATTCGTAAACGAATTGAAGAAGAACTCGATTATCCGGGACATATTAAAGTTACCGTGATTCGTGAAACACGCGCAGTTGAATATGCAAAATAACATCTAGGGGAGTGGTAAAAGACTTACTTTTACCACTCCCCTTTTAATGAAAGAGTAAATTTTGCCCTTGGAAATAATAGAACAGGTCATCATAATCGAATAGGAATCGACAAAAAGGCAATTGAGGGCGACTGTTTGTTCTTCCGCTCATAAAACGATACAATAAAGAAAACATTCGATTAGAAAGGGAAATAGAATGAAACTTTTATTTATCGGTGATGTTGTAGGCTCACCTGGAAGAGAAATGGTGAAGGAATACCTGCCAAAATTGAAGGAAAAATACAAACCCCATACGATTATCATTAATGGAGAAAATTCAGCAGCTGGTCGTGGAATCACAAATAAAATTTATCGTCAATTAATGGAATGGGGAGCAAACGCTATTACACTTGGGAATCATGCGTGGGATAATAAAGAAATTTTCGAATTTATAGATGAAGCAAAGTATATGGTTAGACCCGCAAATTTTCCTAAAGGCACACCTGGAAAAGGATTAATTTTTATTAAATGGAACACGATTGAGGTTGCTGTCATAAATCTTCAAGGGAGAACGTTTATGCCCCCTCTTGATTGTCCTTTTAAAACAGCAGAGCAATTGGTAGAGGAAGCAAGGAAAAGAACAAACATCATATTTGTGGATTTTCACGCTGAGGCTACTAGTGAAAAACAAGCTCTTGGTTGGTATTTAGATGGGAAGGTTTCTGCTATTGTCGGCACACATACTCACGTGCAGACGGCCGATGAACGTATTTTACCAAACGGAACTGCCTATATTACAGATGTAGGGATGACCGGTCCATATGATGGAATCCTTGGAATGAATCGGGACCCTATTATCTATAAATTTATTTCAAGCCTTCCAGCGCGTTTTGAAGTACCTAAGGAGGGAAGAACTCAATTAAGTGGTGTATTATTGGATATTGATGAAAAATGTGGAAAAGCCAAAAAAATTGAACGAATTTTAATAAACGAAGACCATCCTCATTTTTCTTGATGATAAGGGTAAGCTTAACGCTTTACTAGCGTAGAGAGCTTACCTTTTTTCATTTTTTAAACATCTTTTTGAAAAATTTTTTTCTCCTCTTCGCACATTTTTATAAAAAATAGAACAAGCTGGAATAACTAAATGATTCTGAGAATATAGTATCAGTGGAAAGAGATATATCGATTTTAACTCACCTAAACCGATGGGGAAGAGATCACGCAAGGAGGACCTAGGAATGGAAATATTAAAGGTTTCAGCAAAATCTAATCCTAATTCTGTAGCAGGCGCGCTAGCAGGTGTATTGCGGGAAAGAGGAGTCGCAGAAATTCAGGCCATTGGAGCCGGCGCGTTAAACCAAGCCGTTAAGGCAGTAGCAATTGCAAGAGGATTTGTAGCGCCTAGTGGAGTTGATTTGATTTGCATTCCAGCCTTTACCGACATCAAAATAGATGGCGAAGAAAGAACGGCAATAAAATTAATTGTTGAACCAAGGTAATAGGAATGAATTTGTAACCTGTTTGCTTCTTGCAAGCAGGTTTTTTTATAGGAGATTTTTTAAAGAAAAATAAGTAGAATAAAAGTAAAGTATGAAAAAAGGAAGCTGATTACTATGCCAACTCCGAAGATTTTTGATGCACATTGTGATGTATTAATGAAAATGTTCTTGGATCACACCATTTCCTTTAAAGACAGCAGCGGTCTGAACCTGAATTACGATCGTTTGAAAGCCTCTGGAGGGAAAATCCAATGTTTCGCCATCTATATTCCTGAAAAAATTCATCCAAATTTGAGATTTGAAGTAGCATTATCTATGATTGACATCTTTTATGAAAAGGTATTGACTCTCCCAAATATGAAACAAATAAAGTCCCCTGAAGACATCCGAAATCTTGGCGAAGATGAAATAGGGGCCATTTTGACTCTAGAGGGCTGTGATTGTATCGGGGAAGATTTGCTGAAATTAAAAACCTTGCTTAGGCTAGGGGTATGGTTCGTTGGTTTGACGTGGAATTATGCAAACTATGTAGCAGATGGTGCATTGGAAGAAAGAGGCGCAGGATTGTCCGGATTCGGAAAAAAGGTAGTCGATTTACTTCACTATTCAAAGACTTGGTGTGACGTATCCCACTTATCGGAAAAAGGCTTTTGGGATGTTTTAGAGCGGACACCATATGTATTGGCTTCGCATTCCAATTGTCATACATTATGCCCTCATCCTCGAAATCTGAAAGATGAGCAAATACAAGCTTTAATCCAAAATCAATCGGTGATAGGCGTAACCTTTGTACCAGAATTTTTGAAAGAGAATGCAAATGCACAAATTAAAGATATTCTTCATCATATAGATCATATTTGCTCATTAGGTGGGGAAAAGCATATCGGTTTCGGATCGGATTTTGACGGTATCGAAAAGTTTGTAAAGAAACTAGAAAATTTCGAAGGATACAGCATTCTGGTGGAAGAGTTGTATAAACACTACAGCTCAAGTCAAATCGATGGCTTTTTATATAAAAACTTCATAAAATTATTAATGAAATCATCGTAACGAAGCGATATTTATTTATGAGAATGATTGAGAAATATAAACATTATATTAGAATATAAAAATAATAAAAAAATTTCATATTTTCGTCAATAATTTAAGCCAAAGGGTTGCTTTTTTCGGTCTATAGGTCTAGAATTGAAAGCGTTTAGTACACCTTCCAACTAAGGCTGGGAAAGCTGTTTTGAATAGTACATACATTACTGATAGGCAATCTAGTTATTTATTTGGAAAAGTACTACACTTCTATCGAATTTATTTTCCATTTTGAACGTATCTAAAGGGGTGTAAAAGATGATCAATCAACTTTCATGGAAAGTTGGCGGACAACAAGGGGAAGGGATCGAAAGTACGGGGGAAATTTTCTCTATAGCCCTCAACCGATTAGGCTACTACTTGTATGGTTACCGTCATTTCTCATCTCGTATTAAAGGGGGACACACGAATAATAAGATTCGTGTAAGTACGACTCAAACTCTCTCGGTGTCTGATGACTTGGACATTCTTGTTGCGTTTGACCAAGAGACAATTGATGTAAACTACAAGGAGTTACACGACAAAGGAATTATCATTGCGGATGCAAAATTTAATCCTCAGCGTCCTGAAGATACGAATGCGAAATTGTATGCGGTTCCATTTACTGATATTGCAACGGAACTTGGTACTTCATTGATGAAGAACATGGTAGCGGTTGGTGCATCCTGTGCAGTGTTAAATTTGGACATCGAAGTATTTAAAGATGTAGTTCAAGAAATCTTTGGCCGCAAAGGCGAGCAAGTTGTTCAAAAGAACATGGATGCTATAAAAGCTGGCTATGATTATATGAAAGAAGAGCTAGGGGATCAAGTTGGTGCTATGCAGCTCGAAAAAGGGGACGGCAAAAAGCGTTTATTTATGATTGGTAATGATGCAATCGCTCTTGGTGCACTTGCTGGCGGATGCCGATTCATGGCAGCCTATCCAATTACACCTGCTTCTGAAATCATGGAATATTTAATTAAAAAGCTACCAACAGTAGGAGGCACTGTGATTCAGACTGAAGACGAAATCGCTGCATGTACGATGGCAATTGGTGCAAATTATGGTGGAATACGTGCAATGACTGCATCTGCAGGCCCTGGACTTTCATTAAAAATGGAAGCGATTGGTCTTGCAGGTATTACTGAAACCCCTGTGGTCATTGTCGATACTCAACGTGGAGGTCCATCAACAGGTTTACCGACAAAACAAGAACAATCGGACCTTATGGCCATGATTTACGGCACTCACGGTGAAATTCCGAAAATCGTAATGGCTCCAAGTACGGTTGAAGAAGCTTTCTACGATGCTGCAGAAGCTTTCAACTTGGCCGAAGAATACCAATGCCCTGTTATTTTGTTAACAGATCTTCAGCTTTCATTGGGTAAGCAAACGGTAGAACCTCTTGACTATTCTAAAGTAGAAATTAGAAGAGGAAAGCTGGTTACTGAGGATCTTCCTGCAACAGACAGCTACTTTAAGCGCTATGAAGTAACGGAAGATGGTATTTCACCTCGGGTGATTCCAGGTATGAAGGGTGGAATCCATCACGTTACAGGTGTTGAGCATGACGAAACAGGTAAGCCTTCAGAGTCAGCAGCCAACCGTATAGCACAAATGGATAAGCGTATGAGAAAAATTAAAAACGTACGCTTTAAAACGCCTGTTCATAAAAACGTTAAACACGAACAAGCGGATCTTTTGATTGTTGGTTTTAATTCTACACGTGGTGTGATCGAAGAAGCGATGACTCGTTTAGAACAGGATGGAATAAAAGTGAACCATGCTCATGTTCGCCTCATTCATCCGTTCCCGACAAACGAAATGCTGCCTTTAATTCAATCTGCTAAAAAAGTAGTGGTAGTAGAGAATAATGCGACAGGACAGTTAGCCAATATTATGAAAATGAATGTCGGTCATATCGATAAAATTAAGAGCATCTTAAAATATGACGGGAATCCGTTCTTGCCGCATGAAATTCATTCACAATGCAAGGAGTTGTTCTAAGATGGCCACATTTAAAGATTTTCGCAATAATGTAAAACCTAACTGGTGTCCTGGATGCGGAGATTTCTCTGTACAAGCTGCCATTCAGCGTGCAGCTGCAAACGTAGGTCTTGAACCTGAAGGACTAGCTGTTATTTCTGGGATCGGTTGTTCCGGACGTATTTCAGGCTATATTAAATCATATGGATTTCATGGAATTCATGGTCGTTCTTTGCCTATTGCTCAAGGTGTTAAAATGGCAAACCGTGATTTAACGGTAATCGCTTCTGGCGGTGATGGAGACGGTTTTGCAATAGGGATGGGCCACACAATTCATGCAATCCGAAGAAATATTGACATTACGTACATTGTAATGGACAATCAAATCTATGGCTTAACGAAAGGTCAAACATCCCCTCGTTCAGCCGCTGGTTTTAAAACAAAATCAACGCCTCAAGGATCTATTGAGCCAGCGTTATCGCCAATGGAAATGGCGTTAACGGCAGGTGCAACGTTTGTTGCCCAGAGTTTTTCGACTGATCTGAAGGATTTAACAGCAATCATAGAGGCTGGAATTAAGCATAAGGGATTTTCTTTAATAAATGTATTCAGTCCATGCGTAACCTATAACAAGGTTAATACATATGACTGGTTTAAGGAAAATCTTACAAAATTAAGTGATATTGATGGCTATGATCCATCCAATCGTGAGATGGCTATGCAGACTTTAATGAAGCATAACGGTCTTGTTACAGGAATCATTTACCAAAATACAGAAAGAAAATCCTACCAAGAACTGATTCCTGGTTTTAGCGAGAAGCCGTTAACACAATCAGAACTCAAACTTTCACAAGAAAGCTTTGATAAGCTGGTTGCTGAATTTATGTAACATCATTCAAAATGCCGAGAGACTATGTCTCTCGGCATTTTTTCGCAAGATAAACTTGCTTCAACTATCCATCTCTGATTTTATCAATATGATTTACTCGTTGTTTACCAGAAGCATCCTCGGTGTCTGTGGTCACGTCTGTCGTCACGTCTATCATCTCTTGCTCCAGCAACAAGGTCATCGATTAGACAGCGGCGTACAGCTCTACAAAAATCATCTCTGTCAAGCTTAACCTTTGCGTCAAATTTGAAGTCTTCTCTTCTTCTTCTGTCTCGATCGTCAAAAGCACCTAGAACATTATCATTACGAAAGCAACTCATCAACAACACTCCTTTATTATTAATACATTGTATCTTATGCAAGAAATGGACAAGCGGAACAGTTTTTATCCCATTTTGTTAAGAATGTGCGTTTTACCTTTTCATGTCATTGGTTTGATTTGGAATAGACTTGAGTGTAGAGGTCGTTCTTTATCCGTAATAGAAGATGAGACTTATTAATATATGTATAAATATAGAAAAGGAGGATGGGGTATGAAAGGATTTGAATATTTACAAGAGGAACTTGATGTAATGAAAAAAGAAGCTACCTATAGGAAATTAATTCCTTTACAATCAGAACAGAGTTCTAAAATAGTGGTTGATGGAAAAGAATTGATCCAGCTTTCTTCTAATAATTATCTTGGGTTAACATCACACTCTCGTTTACGAAAAGCAGCTGTAGAAGCAATTGAGAAATTCGGGGCGGGAACAGGTTCTGTCCGAACAATCGCCGGAACCTTTACGATGCATGTTGATTTGGAAAAGAAGCTGGCAAAATTCAAGCATACAGAAGCTGCACTAGTGTTTCAATCTGGATTTACTACGAACCAAGGAGTCCTTTCTGCCATCCTTTCTGCTCAAGATGTAGTGATTTCTGATGAACTGAACCATGCTTCTATTATCGATGGAATTCGTTTAACGAAGGCTGCAAGAAAAGTATATAAGCATGTCGATATGGAAGATTTAGAAAGAGTATTAATAGAAACGAAAGATTATAGAAAGCAATTGATTGTAACGGATGGTATATTCTCAATGGATGGGAATATTGCTCCACTTCCAGAAATTGTGGCATTAGCCGAGAAATATGATGCCATCGTTATGGTTGATGATGCACATGCATCAGGGGTCCTTGGGAAAAATGGCCGAGGCAGCGTAAATCATTTTGGGTTGGACGGAAGAGTGCACATTCAGATAGGAACTTTAAGTAAAGCTATTGGTGTATTAGGAGGCTATGTCGCTAGTTCGCAAACCTTAATTGACTACCTAATGCATAAAGGGCGTCCATTCCTTTTTAGCACTTCACACCCTCCAGCGGTTACAATGGCTTGCATGGAAGCGATTGATGTATTATTGGAAGAACCGGAGTTAATTGAAAAACTGTGGGATAATACTCGTTTCTTCAAAACCGGCTTGCAAGAGTTAAGGTTTAATACTGGGAAAAGCAAATCTCCAATCACACCGATTATCGTTGGTAGTGAAGCTCTTTCCCATCAATTTTCTGATAGACTAAAAGAATACGGAGTATTTGCACAAGGAATCGCTTTTCCAACAGTGGCAAAAGGTCAAGCACGCGTCCGGACGATTGTAACAGCACAGCATTCAAAAGAGGAATTACAACAAGCCTTAGATGCATTTGAAAAAGCCGGTAGAGAACTGGGAATCATTTGAATGGAAATGGAGCTTTCTTATTAGGGAAGGCTCCTTTTCAATTTAATAGAAGAAGTTTAGAAACTTAAACATGCGCACTCCGCTTTTCGATTTATGAACACTTTCTTACATTTTTTATCTCTTGATTGGAAGTATTGTTTATTAATTACAAAAGCTTTATACTATGATAATGTGTATATTTCTATACACACAATTTCTGAAATAAATTAAAATTGTTATGATAATTTCTTTTTTAAATGAACGAAAGGGGTAAAGAAATGAACGAACAACAACGTTTGCAATCACGACAAGTAAAAAATGAAAATCCAGTGGACAAAAAATCCACCAAGGATTATAGCAAGTACTTTGAAGCAGTTTACGTTCCTCCTTCCTTAAAGGAAGCAAAAAAACGTGGAAAAGAAGAAGTCAAGTATCACAAGGACTTTTCGATTCCTGAGGAATTTAGAGGAATGGGGAATGGACGTAAATTTTACATTCGCACGTATGGCTGTCAAATGAATGAGCATGACACAGAAGTAATGGCAGGTATTTTCATGGCTTTAGGATATGAACCGACTGACCGTGCTGAAGATGCTAATGTCATTCTTCTAAATACATGTGCGATTCGTGAAAATGCTGAAAACAAGGTTTTTGGAGAAATTGGTCATCTAAAACCTTTAAAAATGGAAAAGCCAGATCTTCTTCTTGGGGTTTGTGGCTGTATGTCACAGGAAGAATCCGTTGTAAACCGCATTCTCTCCAAACACCAATATGTGGATATGATCTTCGGTACTCATAATATCCATCGACTGCCATACATCTTAAATGAAGCATATATGTCTAAAGAAATGGTGGTAGAGGTTTGGTCCAAAGAAGGTGACGTTATTGAAAACCTTCCGAAGGTCCGTCGCGGCAATATAAAAGCATGGGTTAACATTATGTATGGATGCGACAAGTTTTGTACGTACTGTATCGTTCCATACACTCGTGGGAAAGAGAGAAGCCGTCGCCCTGAGGACATCATCCAAGAAGTACGCCATTTAGCTGCTCAAGGATACAAAGAAATCACACTGCTTGGTCAAAACGTAAATGCATACGGTAAAGATTTTTCAGATATGAAATACGGTCTTGGCGACTTGATGGATGAAATTAGAAAGATTGACATTCCACGCATTCGATTCACGACAAGTCACCCAAGAGACTTTGATGATCACCTTATTGAAGTTCTGGCAAAAGGTGGTAACCTTGTTGAACATATTCACCTTCCTGTTCAATCGGGTAGCAATGATGTGTTGAAAATTATGGCCCGCAAATATACTCGTGAGCAATACTTGGAACTTGTTCGTAAGATTAAAGCTGCCATTCCGGATGTAGCTTTAACGACAGATATTATTGTAGGGTATCCAAATGAAACGGAAGAGCAATTCGAAGAAACTCTTTCACTATATCGTGAGGTAGGCTTCGATTCTGCATACACTTTCATATACTCACCTAGAGAAGGTACACCTGCTGCGAAAATGCATGATAATGTTCCAATGGAAGTGAAAAAAGAGCGACTTCAACGACTAAATGCTCTTGTGAACGAGTTGTCTGCACAAAAAATGAAAGAACATGAAGGTAAGATTGTAGAAGTGTTAGTAGAAGGAGAAAGTAAAAACAATCCGGATGTTTTAGCGGGTTATACAAGAAAGAATAAGCTAGTTAACTTCACTGGTCCAAAAACAGCAATCGGTAAGCTAGTGAAGGTAAAAATAACAGAAGCCAAAACCTGGTCATTAAACGGAGAAATGGTGGAAGAAACAGTAGAGGTGAAATAAGTGGCTAAATATACGAAAGATGATTTATTAACAAAAGCCAAGGAGCTTGCTGCAATGATTGCAGAAACAGAAGAAGTTGATTTCTTTAAACGTGCTGAAGCGCAAATCAATGAAAATCAAAAGGTTCGCGAAATGATTGCGAGTATCAAAAGTCTTCAAAAGCAAGCAATCAATTTCCAACATTATGGAAAAGAAAAAGCATACAATCAAGTGCAGGAAAAAATTGATGCGCTTGAAAAGGAGCTTAACGAGATTCCTGTAGTTCAGGAGTTTAAGCAGTCCCAAACGGATGTAAACGACTTATTGCAAATGGTAGCATCCGCTATCTCAAATACGGTCACTGACATCATCATAGAATCCACTGGCGGAGACGTACTTCGTGGTGAAACAGGCTCAAAGGTTCGTGCAGGTGGCTCAAGCTGTTCATAATAAAAAAATCCTTGCTTTATTACAAGCAAGGATTTTTTTATTTTCCAAGTGAAACCAACTGAACAGCCCTTCCTCTGTGATTTTGATCGTTAATCGTGACACATATCCCGGTATGCTGCATAAAATGAGATATAAAACACGCACACATACCAGATATTTTTATAGAAATTATTCGCACACTAGTCGTTTATACCGCATAGGATGAAATGAAACTGAATGAGGAGGGTTCGCTTAAATGTCATATTATAGAGAAATAATCACAAAGGCAGTCGTAGCAAAAGGACGTAAATTTACAAAGTCCTGCGATACAATCGCGCCACAACATCATCCTTCCAGCATTCTCGGTTGTTGGATTATTAATCATTCATATACTGCCAAAAAGGTCGGAAAAAGAGTTGAAATAACAGGCTGCTATGATATCAGCATTTGGTATTCCTACAACAAGAATACAAAAACAGATGTTAAAACAGAAACGGTCCATTACAAAGATGAAATAAAACTAAAATACCGCGATCGAGATTGTTATGATGATAACGAAGTAATTGCAAGGGTTGTACAACAGCCAAACTGTATTGAAGCATGCATTTCTTCATGTGGAAAGAAAGTTGAAGTACATGTGGAAAGAGAATTCTATGTCGAAGTAATCGGTGAAACAAAGGTGTGTGTAGCAGTAAATCCAAAAGGCTGTTCAGACGATGATGATGAATGGTACAATGAAGTGGATGACGACGAGTTTGATGAAATTGATCCAGACTTTATTGTCGAGCGTGAAAAATAAGCAAGTCCTCTGAACTAGGGAGAGTTCTTCCTAGTTTTTTCTTTGAAATCAATACCATTTACGATTTTCCCAATTCATTAAATGAGATTTTCCCATTTGTTTAACTTAGACCGTTGGAACTGTTATGATATAATATGGTTTACTGATAGAATATATTGGGGAAAGGTTTTGAAGGTACATGGCTACATATACGCCAATGATTCAACAATATTTGACAATTAAGGCAGACTATCAAGATGCCTTTTTATTTTTTCGTTTAGGCGATTTTTACGAAATGTTTTTTGATGATGCCATTAAAGCATCACAAGAGCTTGAAATCACCTTAACGAGCAGAGATGGCGGGGGAGACGAACGTATCCCGATGTGCGGGGTCCCTTACCATTCAGCTGCCAATTATATTGAAACGTTAATTGAACGTGGCTACAAAGTAGCAATTTGTGAACAGACAGAAGATCCAAAGCAAGCAAAAGGGGTCGTTAAAAGAGAGGTCGTTCAGCTCATTACCCCTGGTACCATTATGCAAGGGAGAGGAATTGAAGATAAAGAAAACAACTTTATCGCAGCTGTTTCCTTGTTCGATGATGGAACATTCGGTTTTGCTTATAATGATTTGTCAACAGGTGAAAATAAAGTAACTCTTCTAGGCGAAAATTTTCAAGAGGTCATCAATGAAATAGCTTCCATTGGAGCAAAGGAAGTGGTTGTAGATGACACTTTTCCGGAGCAATTGAAAAAAGACTTAAAGGAAAAGTTTTTCATAACGATCAGCTTGGAGAATGAGACTTCTATATCCAAGTCTTTTGAACATTTGTTAACCGATTTAGATGATGAAAAACTTGAACAAACCATGAGCACCTTGTTACATTATTTGTTCCGGACTCAAAAAAGAAGCTTAGATCATTTACAAAAAGCAAAATCATACAATACAAATCAGTTTTTGAAAATTGATTACTATTCAAAAAGAAATTTAGAGTTAACAGAAACAATCAGGACTAAAGGAAAAAAAGGGTCACTTCTTTGGCTATTAGACGAAACGAAAACTGCGATGGGCGGTCGTTTATTAAAGCAATGGATCGACAAGCCCCTCATTCAAAAGAAGGAAATTGAGCGACGACATCGTATCGTAGAGAGCATGATTAACCATTATTTTGAACGAGAAGAGCTAAGAGAAGGACTAAAAGAAGTGTATGACCTAGAACGCCTATCTGGAAGAGTAGCGTTTGGAAATGTTAATGCACGAGACCTCATTCAATTAAAAAAATCGTTGCAGCAAATTCCTGCCATTGCTCATATGCTAAATCGTTTTCAAAATGAAGATCTTCAGCATTTAGCTAATCAATTAGACCCTTGTGAAGAGCTTACCGACCTTCTAGAACGATCCATTGTAGACAACCCTCCGATTTCAGTTAAAGAGGGAAATATTATACGAGATGGATACAATGCAGAATTAGATCAATACCGTGATGCAAGCAGGAATGGAAAAACATGGATCGCAAAACTTGAGAAGGAAGAAAGAGAACGAACAGGCATTAAATCGTTAAAAATAGGATATAACCGTGTTTTTGGTTACTATATTGAAGTGACCAAAGCAAATCTTCAATTTTTAGAAGAAGGAAGATACGAGCGTAAACAGACGTTATCAAATGCCGAGCGTTTTATTACTCCGGAATTGAAGGAGAAAGAAGCGCTAATTCTTCAAGCAGAAGAGAAAATTGTAGATTTAGAATATGAACTTTTTCTCTCCATTCGAGAGGAAGTAAAAACATATATTCCTAGACTTCAGGCTCTCGCTCGCATTATTAGTGAATTGGATGTTCTACAATGTTTTGCAACAGTAAGTGAAAAACGACACTACGTAAAACCATCATTCTCTGATGAGCGAAAAATCATAATTAAAGACGGGCGTCATCCTGTTGTGGAAAAGGTGATGAAGTCACAGGAATATGTACCAAATGATTGTTATATGGATCAGGAGCGCGAAATCCTATTAATTACCGGTCCGAATATGTCAGGTAAAAGTACGTATATGAGACAAATTGCTTTAACTGCGATTTTAGCCCAAGTAGGTTGTTTTGTTCCTGCTTCAGAAGCTATACTGCCGATCTTCGACCAAATTTTTACACGAATTGGAGCGGCCGACGATTTAATATCCGGTCAAAGCACATTTATGGTCGAAATGCTCGAGGCTAAAAATGCCATTGCTCACGCTACAAAAAACAGTTTAATTCTTTTTGATGAAATCGGACGCGGAACTTCTACTTACGACGGAATGGCTCTTGCTCAAGCGATCATTGAGTATATTCATAACCACATCGGAGCTAAGACGTTATTTTCTACCCATTATCATGAGCTGACAAGCTTAGAAGAAGAATTGCCAAATCTAAAGAATATTCATGTAAGCGCAATTGAGCAAAATGGTAAAGTCGTTTTTCTTCATAAAATAAAAGAAGGACCTGCAGACAAAAGCTACGGGATTCATGTAGCGCAATTGGCAGAGTTACCTCCTTCTCTGATAAAACGAGCAAATGAAATTCTCGTTCAGCTAGAAGCAGGTTCTAATACTAGAGAAGAGGTAACAAAAGAAAGAAAAAGTTCGATTGAAGAAACAGCTGCTCAGCTTTCTTTCTTTACAGATGAAATAGTACCAAAAGCTGAAAAAGAAACTTCATCGGAAAAGAAATTACTACAAGAATTATCGTCACTAAACTTGTTAGAGATGACACCTTTAGATGCCTTGAACACACTTTATAAATTGCAGAAAAAGCTTAAATCTCAGCAAAACTCCTAAACTTCTATAAATAGGGAGGTGAAAGAATGGCGAAAATTATTCAGTTGGATGACTCACTTTCCAATAAAATTGCAGCTGGCGAAGTCGTTGAGAGACCGGCTTCTGTAGTAAAGGAGCTTGTTGAGAATTCTATTGATGCAAATAGTTCTATTATCGAAATTTTAGTTGAAGAAGCAGGATTAGCATCAATCAGAATTATTGATAACGGTGATGGAATTGAAGAAGATGATGTAATAAAAGCGTTTGATCGGCATGCAACAAGCAAAATAAAAAACGAAAACGATTTATTTCGTATTCGTACATTAGGGTTTAGAGGAGAGGCGCTGCCAAGTATTGCTTCTGTTTCTAATGTTGAATTGAGAACAAGCACCGGTAGTGAGGCAGGGACATTTTTACGTCTTCAAGGCGGCAAGGTTCTAGAGCATGGAAAAACTCATGCACGCAAAGGAACAGATATAACGGTTTCAGATTTATTCTTTAATACACCTGCCCGATTAAAATACGTAAAAACGATTCATACAGAGCTGGGAAATATTAGCGATGTCGTCAATCGATTAGCTTTATCGCATCCTGAAATATCTTTTAAGCTGGTTCATAATGATAAAGTTCTTCTTCATACAAATGGAAATGGGGATGTCAGACAGGTACTTGCCAGTATATACGGAATTGGAATTGCAAAAAAAATGATTCCCATTCAGGCAGAATCTTTGGATTTTACGATAAATGGCTATATTTCTCTACCTGAACTGACAAGAGCATCTAGAAATTATTTAACACTTATGATTAATGGAAGATTCATTAAAAACTACGCTCTTGCAAAAGCCGTTCTGGAAGGATATCATACATTACTGCCTATTGGACGATATCCAATCGGCTTAATAAATATCACAATGGATCCAGTGCTGGTTGATGTCAATGTTCACCCTTCTAAAATGGAAGTGAGGTTGAGCAAAGAAGGAGAGCTAAATGAGCTTATAACACAAGCTATAAAAGATGCCTTTAAAAAGCAGACGTTAATTCCTTCTCAGAGCCATATCGTTGAAAAAGTGGCAAAACCAAAATCTGAACAAGCTTCCTTTGAATTAGACACGATTTTTAATCAGAATCATGATGAAAATAAGTACGAAATTAAAGAAAGTTCAAAGGAAGCTCCTGTAAATATTGAACCGAAACCAATTAGTAAGCCTGTGATTTTTGAAACAAATTTTACCTTACCTGAAGCTGACGAGAAAGAAATTCCTTCTCCTCCATTATTAAATGAAGACAATCAAACAGACGTACCAGAAGAGAGTACGATGGAAGAAATTGAAGGGAAAAAGAAAAAAATAGAAAGAATCCCGCCTCTTTATGCAATTGGTCAAATGCACGGAACCTATATTTTGGCACAAAACGAAAAGGGATTATACATTGTTGATCAGCATGCTGCTCAAGAAAGAATCAAATACGAGTATTTTCGGGAGAAAGTAGGACAGGTCACAAACGAACTTCAGGATTTGTTAGTTCCAATTACATTGGAGTTTTCACCTGATGAAGTCATTAGAGTGAATGAGTACAAATCTGAGCTTGAAAAAGTCGGAGTATTTCTTGAGGAATTTGGTGTAAATGCCTTTATTGTTCGTTCACACCCGATTTGGTTTCCAAAGGGTATGGAGCAAGAAATCATTGAAGAAATGATTCGTCAGCTTTTGGATATGAAAAAGGTGGATGTAAAAAAATTAAGAGAAGAAGCGGCGATTATGATGAGCTGTAAAGCATCTATAAAGGCAAATCAGTATTTGCGTAAAGAAGAAATTCAAACTCTACTCGATGATTTAAGAAGAAGCTCTGATCCGTTTACATGTCCACATGGGCGACCGATTATTATTCATTTTACGACATATGAAATGGAAAAAATGTTTAAACGGATTATGTAATAAGTAAAGGGGCTGCCTCCATAATGCCTTCATTTATAGAAAAGTCCATACCCTTCTATAGTTGCTAAGGCAGATGAGAGTCAGCCTCCCATTTAGCCAATTCCTTATTGGACTCTATTCATTTTCATTTGATGGGGAAGATTTTCATAGATTTCTGAATAAAATGAACCTGTCTTACCTATAATAATTAGATGTTCTCATGCTTTTTACTAAATTGTGTTAAGATAAGATTAAACCGAATAAGGCAGTGAAGAAATGAAAGAAATGATTAAGCTAATCGTGATCATAGGACCAACAGCTGTCGGGAAGACCAAACTTAGTATAGAACTGGCCAAAAGATTCAATGGTGAAATCATAAGCGGAGATTCTATGCAAGTCTATAAAGGGATGGATATCGGTACTGCAAAAATTAAGAAAGAAGAGATGGAGGGAATCCCTCATCATTTAATCGATATCAAGGAGCCTTACGAGTCATTTAACGTTGCTGAGTTTCAGCAAAAGGTCACTGAATGGATCAAAAAAATTTCAGCTAAAGGAAAAATGCCCATTATTGTCGGGGGAACAGGTCTTTACATACAATCCGTTTTATATGATTATGAATTTTCCGATGCACCTTCTGATGAAGACTACCGTAACCAACTTGAACAATTGGCCTTACATAAGGGAAACGAATATGTTCATGAATTATTGAAACAATATGATCCTGAAAGTGCCGAGCGAATTCATCCAAATAATATTCGAAGAGTCATTCGGGCTTTAGAAATTTTTCACTGTACAGGCGAAACGATGAGTTCGATCTTAAAAAGACAACAAAATGTTCCGCTTTACGATGCTGCAGTCATAGGTCTGGATATGGATCGTGAAGTACTGTATGAGCGAATCAATAAACGAGTGGACTTAATGATGAAGGAAGGTCTACTAGAAGAAGTAAAAGCCTTGTATAACCAAGGTTTACGGGATTATCAATCCATCCAAGCCATCGGATATAAAGAGTTATATGCGTATCTTGATGGCGAAACTTCGCTTGAAGAGGCAGTCGAAACATTAAAGAGAAATTCCAGAAGATACGCAAAAAGACAGCTGACATGGTTCCGTAACAAAATGGATGTGAAGTGGTTTGATATGACCCAAGTGGAAAGCTTTGAAAAAAAAGTTGAGGAAATATCCGCTTTTATAGAAGGAAAGCTGAAAATAAAAGCGAATAGATAATTTAGAGATATAAGAGGAGGATCATTCAATGAAACAATCAGTTAATATTCAAGATCAGGTTTTAAACCAATTAAGAAAAGACGGAACGTATGTGACGGTCTTTTTACTAAATGGCTTTCAAATAAGAGGTCAAATTAAAGGCTTCGATAATTTCACTGTTCTATTGGAATCAGAAGGAAAACAACAGTTAGTATTCAAGCACGCTATTTCAACTTTCGCTCCACAGCGAAACGTACAAATTGATTTTGAAGTAAAAGAATAAAAAGCAAAACAGACATGACTGAGAGTCATGTCTGTTTTTTATATAGTTTAATTGATGAATGGAGTGGCATTGTTTATTTCGAAACACCAGCCCTTGGATAAAATAAAACTTCCATTAGTAAAGTCAACGTACGTAAACGTTCCTTTCATCATAAGCTAACCGGGCGATTGCCGTATTTCTTAATAAGGCAAAACATATACTGTAATGAATGGCATTTGAATACATATATTATAAGGAAATATTTCTTGGGAAAGCGCAAGATCTGACAAGCACTAGTGGGGATGACAAGAAAATTGTCGGGCTGACCCGAAATATGTGATCTATTTTGTTGAAAACATATTTTTTTGACAATCTTTGTTGAATAAAGATGGATGGATGAGTGAGGTGACAGCATTGGATCAGCCTTTTCATATGAGAAATAATGGACAAATCAATATCGTTCTGAGCGGACAAAAGAAAAAGACGATAAAAAAAGATCCACCGATAAGGGAAATATATGAAAAAGAAGTACCTCCTCATCATATGGCCCTTAGGGAAATTGAAGCAGAACTTGAACAGCTAGTTGGTATGGAAGAGATGAAAAGAACGATTAAACAAATATACGCCTGGATCTATGTGAACAAAAAAAGGGAAGAAAAAGGATTAAAAGCTAGCAAACAGGCACTTCATATGATGTTTAAAGGCAACCCTGGAACAGGAAAAACGACAGTAGCTAGACTTATAGGGAAGCTGTTTTTAAAAATGAATGTTTTGTCAAAAGGTCATTTGATAGAAGCTGAAAGAGCAGATTTGGTAGGGGAATATATTGGTCATACTGCTCAAAAGACTAGGGATCTCATAAAAAAAGCAATTGGCGGAATTTTGTTCGTGGACGAGGCTTATAGCTTAGGACGCGGAGGAGAAAAGGATTTCGGAAAGGAAGCTATCGATACTCTTGTGAAGCACATGGAAGATCGGCAGCATGAATTTATTTTGATTCTTGCTGGCTATTCAAGAGAGATGGATCATTTTTTGACACTAAATCCCGGTCTTCATTCTCGTTTTCCGATTGTCGTTGATTTTCCGGATTATTCCGTTGACCAGCTTATGGAAATTGCAAAACGTATGTTGAATGAGAGAGAATATGGTTTGAGCATGGAAGCTGAAAGGAAACTCAAAAACCATCTCGCTCAGATCAAAAGCACATGGAGTCCTATAAGCTTTTCAAATGGGCGTTATATCCGGAATGTCATCGAGAAGTCCATCCGTACACAAGCGATGCGCTTATTAATGAATGACGAATATGATAAGAATGAATTAATCACCCTAATGAGTCAAGACATAACTCTTGATGATGAAGAAGACATTTCATTCTAATTTTAGAAAGGCAAAAGGCTGAATCGATATGATTCAGCCTTAGGTTGTAGACAAAGTATATTTCTCATATATTTAGATTGTTGACAAGTTTTTTTTTATTTTGTGTGAAAAATCATTCCCCTATTCGTAATGGCGAATAGATTTAATCGGAAGCTTCCATTTATAAGTGTATGAAATGACTCTCAACACCGTAATGACAATAAAGAGAGTATATAATTCCAAGGATGAGGAGGCAAAGCCTAGACCGACAAAAAGTCCACACAATATGGCCCAAACCGCGTAAATCTCTTCTTTAAAAACAAGCGGCTTCCTGCGTGCCAGTAGATCTCTTACAATTCCTCCACCGCTTCCGGTTAACAAAGCAGCAAAGATGATAGCACTGATTGGATGATTCATCTTCACAGCATAAAGCGCGCCCTGGATAGCAAAAGCAGAAAGACCGATCGCATCAAAGAAGCTTCCCCATCGTTTCCAATGTTTTAAGAGATTATTAGGAAACAAAAAAACAGCTGTAATAGATAGGATCGCTATGGTGAAAGACATGCTTTGATTCCAAAGTGCTGAAACTGGTAGCCCTATGAGCAAATTTCGGATTGCACCGCCACCAAAAGCTGTCACAAGTCCTAGAAAATACACTCCTAATATATCGTATTCTTCCTCCATCGCAACAATTGCTCCGCTAACTGCAAAAGCAATAGTCCCAATGACAGTAAAAACCTCCCAGCTCAATTCAGTCATACTTATTCCCCCGTTGCTAACAAACGAAAATCCGGTCATTTGTCTATTCTTAAAGGTTTAATCCAAATTAACATTTTATCACGCTTCAATACTATTAAAAAAGTTTTTTCTGTTTTATTTATTTCTAATCTGCGTTATTTTTTGTTATGATGGAGAGCGGAGTATTTTGAAAAAGGAAGCTGATGAAGGTGTATCAAAATTTATCATACGGAGACGCTTTAAAAAAACTGGCTGAAAAGGTAGAAAATAAAATAGGCCATCTCCACAAAAAAATCGATGAAAATATTGAATATAATCAATACCGGGTTCTAGAAAGCTTTAGAAAAAATAAGGTGAGCGATTCACATTTTATTCCTTCTACTGGATACGGATATGACGATATTGGTCGCGATACACTTGAAGATATTTATGCTGAGGTGTTTGGAGGGGAAGCTGGTCTTGTCCGTCCTCAAATTATTTCAGGTACACATGCAATCGCCATCTCTCTTTTTGGTGTATTACGGCCAGGCGATGAGTTAATTTATATAACAGGAAAACCATACGACACATTAGAGGAAATTGTGGGAATTAGAGGAACTGGTAACGGTTCATTAAAAGAGTTTCATATCGATTATCGTTCCATTCCTTTGACCGATGAAGGAAAAGTGGATTTTGAAGCTGTGTCCAAAGCGATTTCATCCAAAACGAAAATGGTTGGGATTCAACGATCAAAAGGCTATTCAAGCCGACCTTCTTTTACAATAGCAGAAATTAAGGAAATGATTTCATTTGTAAAAGAAATCAATCCAAACATTGTGGTGTTTGTTGATAATTGCTATGGAGAATTTGTAGAGCAGCTGGAGCCATGTCATGTAGGGGCGGATTTAATGGCGGGTTCTCTTATTAAAAATCCAGGCGGGGGATTAGCTAAAACAGGCGGCTATATTGTTGGTAAAAAGGAATGGGTGGACGCCTGTTCATACAGACTGACTTCACCTGGAATAGGAAGGGAAGCGGGTGCCTCACTATATAGTCTACAGGAAATGTATCAAGGTTTCTTTTTAGCGCCTCATATTGTAGGGCAGGCTTTAAAAGGAGCAATTTTCACTTCTGCTATTTTAGAGGAATTGGGAATGAATACTTATCCGAAATGGGATGCACAAAGAACGGATCTCATTCAATCCGTCCAATTCCAGGACCGGGACTTAATGGTGGCATTCTGTCAGGCGATCCAATATGCATCTCCAGTAAATTCTCATGTGACTCCATATCCAGCCTATATGCCAGGTTACGAAGATGATGTCATTATGGCAGCTGGAACGTTTATTCAAGGCGCCAGCATTGAACTGACAGCTGATGGACCGACAAGACCACCGTATGAGGCTTACGTTCAAGGCGGACTGACCTATTCCCATGTAAAAATTGCTATTTTGACAGCCATCAATATGTTGCTTGAAAGAAAAATGATATCCCTACTAAACTAAAAGGCAACAGAATGTGCGTAAAATATACTTTTTCTTTATTGTAGGCAGTAAACATTTGTTTACTGCTATTTATTTTGAGAAGGTTAATTAATCTTGGTAGGGTAGGTGAATGTTATTGCGATATTAAATACGAATTCGATAAGTTGTTCATTAAGTTAGAGAAAGTTACAGAGGAAAATGATATAAAAAATTTTTTGATTATTTTATGTTAGAAAATGTAACATTACATTGACATTATTTCTAACACGAAATATAATAAATTCCATAGAAGCAAAAAGGAGGATGCTGGATGGTGAGTGGCAATAATATTCGACGTTCGATGCCTCTTTTCCCAATGGGAATTGTGATGCAGCTAACTGAATTGACAGCACGCCAAATTCGATATTATGAAGAGCATCAACTAATCTCTCCAGCTAGAACAGAAGGAAATCGTCGGCTATTTTCATTGAACGATATTGATACGTTACTGGAAATTAAAGAGCTGCTTGAACAGGGAGTGAATCTTGCCGGGATTAAAAAGATTTTCTCTGTAAAACAGGAGTCCTCTTTAAAAGCGGAACAGCCTAGCTTGCAAGAGGAAAAAGTGAAACGTGAATTAACGGATGCGGAATTACGAAAGCTGCTTCGAGCAGAGCTAATGCACAGCAGAAACCGTACTTCATTGCGTCAAGGTGACATGTCGCGCTTTTTCCATTAATAAATATAAAAACATTTTAATGGGTCACTAAAAAGGGAGGATTTTGGAAACATGGGAAAGTACACTCGTGAAGACATTATGCGTTTAGCGAAAGAAGAGAATGTAAAGTACATTCGTCTTCAATTTACTGACATCTTAGGAACAATCAAAAATGTTGAGATTCCGGTTAGCCAATTGGAGAAAGCGCTGGATAACAAAATGATGTTTGACGGTTCCTCCATTGAAGGTTTTGTCCGCATTGAAGAATCTGACATGTATTTATATCCTGATTTAGACACTTGGGTAGTCTTCCCTTGGACGTCTGAAAAAGGTAAAGTAGCACGACTCATTTGCGATATCTATAATGTAGATGGAACACCGTTTGAGGGAGATCCTCGTGCTAACTTAAAAAGAATCCTTGCTGAAATGAGAGAGCTTGGATTTACAGATTTCAACCTAGGACCTGAGCCGGAATTCTTCTTATTTAAATTAGATGAAAATGGCGAGCCTACTCTTGAGTTAAATGATAAAGGCGGTTACTTTGATTTAGCTCCTACTGACCTTGGGGAAAACTGCCGTCGTGATATCGTACTTGAACTAGAAGAAATGGGATTTGAAATTGAAGCATCTCACCATGAGGTAGCACCTGGTCAGCACGAAATCGACTTCAAATATGCTGATGCCATTACAGCTTGCGATAACATTCAAACATTTAAGCTAGTTGTTAAAACCATTGCACGTAAACACGGTTTACACGCAACATTTATGCCTAAGCCATTGTTCGGAGTGAACGGATCTGGTATGCACTGTAACGTTTCTTTATTCAAAGGAAAAGAGAATGCATTCTACGATCCAAATGGCCAATTAGAGCTTAGTGAAACAGCCTATCAATTCATTGCAGGTGTCATTAAGCACGCGCCAAACTTCACAGCTGTGACAAACCCAACTGTAAACTCTTATAAGCGTCTAGTTCCTGGTTATGAAGCACCTTGCTATGTGGCTTGGTCAGCTCGCAACCGCAGTCCGCTAATCCGTATTCCGGCTTCCCGCGGAGTAAGTACACGTGTTGAAGTTCGTAGCGTTGACCCAGCTGCAAACCCTTATCTAGCGATAGCAGTCTTATTAAAAGCTGGATTAGACGGAATCAAAAACAAGCTGACTCCTCCTAAACCAGTTGACCGTAACATTTACATCATGTCTAAAGAAGAGCGCATTGAAGAAGGAATTGTAGACCTTCCAGCTACTTTATATGCTGCGCTTGAAAATCTAAAATCTGATGAAGTAATCAAGAGCGCACTAGGTAACCACCTACTTGAGCACTTCATCGAAGCAAAAGAAATTGAATGGGATATGTTCCGCACTCAAG
Organism: Peribacillus tepidiphilus; assembly: GCF_009466385.1. GTDB lineage: Bacteria > Bacillota > Bacilli > Bacillales > DSM-1321 > Bacillus_BN > Bacillus_BN tepidiphilus. The sequence goes on from NZ_WIAQ01000003.1 coordinate 131,174, forward strand.
TTCATCCTTGGGAACGCGAGCAATATATGACGATGTATTAATGATATCAAAGCCTTGGTATTGCTGGGATTGTCCAGTAACCAAGGCTTTCTTATTTCTTCGTGAAAAATGGCTCTATACTAAATGTGGTGGTCATGCTTATCATCTCAAGGGCTCAGATAATTCACAAAAAATGATTAAAAAATAACACCTTCTTCTCTCTCTTTGATAATCTAAAGTTGCCAACAATAGAAACCAAAGGGAGAGAAGATAGGTGCTTACTCATTCTATCATAAACTTATTAGGGATTAAAGATAAGCATGTAGAGATTTTTGATTCAGGGGAAAAAGAAGGCGTATTTTGGTTTGAACTACATACACGTGTGAAAATGCAGAAATGTCCGAAGTGTAAAAGCCGTACAAAACGCATCCATAGCTATCGAATGCAAAAAATACAGAGTTCATCAATGGCGGGAAAAAGAGTGTACTTACATGTGAAGAAGCGAAGATATCGTTGTACAACATGTGGTCATACTTTTTATGAAAAGCTTTCGTTTGTAGATCGATATCAACGTCACACGCTCATGCTAGCTCAGGAGGCATTATGTTTAAGTGCAGAAATGTCCTTTACACATGCTGGGATGCTAGCTGGGGTAAGTACAAACCGACTATTAAGAATGTTCGATGCACGATCCATCCCTGTTAAAAAGGTACTTCCGCGTGCGATTGCCATTGATGAATTTAAGGGTGATGCAGGAGGAGAAAAATATCAAACGATTATTGTCGATGTAGAAAATCGAGAAGTTTTGGATGTTCTGCCAGACCGACGTGTAAAAACGATTGAAACCTATTTAAAACAATGTGATACAGGGAATGTCCAGATCGTGGTGATGGATTTATCCAAGTCATTTAAGAAAGCTGTTCAAAGACAATTAGGGAATCCTCTTATTATTGCAGATCGATTTCACTTTATGAGACAAGCTTATTGGGCATTTGATCAAGTAAGAAGAGAAGTGCAACATAAATTATATAAAGAACAACGTATTCGAATGAAAAGAAATAAAGAGCTTTTATGGAAATCCCCGTTTAAGCTCAATCAAAAAGAGAAAGAGCGAGTAAAGGAACTCTTGGCACTTGATTCGGACTTGAGGGAAGCCTATGAGTTAAAGAGTGAACTAGATGTCTGGTNAAATCGAGAAGTTTTGGATGTTCTGCCAGACCGACGTGTAAAAACGATTGAAACCTATTTAAAACAATGTGATACAGGGAATGTCCAGATCGTGGTGATGGATTTATCCAAGTCATTTAAGAAAGCTGTTCAAAGACAATTAGGGAATCCTCTTATTATTGCAGATCGATTTCACTTTATGAGACAAGCTTATTGGGCATTTGACAATCTACATACGGTAACCTATAAAATAAAAGGCAAGATAATTAAAATAAAACCGACAATTATTAAAATAGTGCCAAAAATACGAGCTATTAAATTCTCATCACCGGTCAGTCCGTTCCATAGAACAAGATTAATTAGAAAAGTTGCTTTTTTCTTAGTAATAAGATAACCAATAAATACGATGAAAATCCCAAGTGATACGGTGAATATTGTTGGTAAAATTTTTATCCCCCCTTACTGTCTTTAATTTATTTTATCTCACAAGAATCACCTTCGCAATTATTTACAGGAACTATTCTTCGAGTCTTGGCTATATGGTTATAAAGCTTTTGACCTACACCGAAAATACTAGATAATTTAATAAGAGGCCATAAAGGAACCAGTAACGGTAGTCTAATTACTATTGCTGCTATAGCATCAATACCAGAAACAATTCGATTATTTTTAATGTACATACAATGCATACTTTTTTCTAATTCTTTAAATGGAATATTGATATACTTTATATCTTCACTTCTTATACTCACTAACGTTACTTGATTAAGCCAGTTCAGTGTTTCAATATTATTCTTTACTTTATTACAGACTGGGCACCAACTATCATAGAATACAATAATATTTCCTTTCCCCTTCATTTTTTATCCCCCTTATTTAAAAATTGTGTTTCTGTTTTAGGACTTTTTATCTATTTTCCATTCTTTATCATTTTTTATTTGAAATATCTGAAAATTTATTTAACGATGTTAATTGTAAAGTTTAATTACACATTTTTCAACAAAAGGATACTTTTGGATGAAGGGGCATGATTCTATGGATTCTGTTAAACATGAACTAAAGAATAGGCTGGGATTAATTTTCATATTTGTTTTTACTGTATGGATGCTTTTACTCTTTTATAGCATTATTGTAGCTTTACCTAATAATCCATTATCTTTAGATCTTGCTAACAAAAAAATTTTTAGACAAGTAATTCCACAAGGATGGGGATTTTATAGTAAAAGCCCCCGTGAAGAAACATTGAATGTATATAGCATATCTAATGAAAGTGATGTAGTTGTTTGGCTAAATAACAGAATAAAGAATGTCTTTGGAATTTATCGATATGGAAGAAGTCAAGGAATTGAACTTGGACTTATAGTTTACAATCTTCCTAAATCTACAGAATGGAAGGAATGTGATGGAAAGGGGAAAAGTTGTATCAAAGATTCTGATCCAACGGTTTCTGTTGGCAATACAACCCCTTCACCAACTATTTGTGGAGATATCCTAATAGCTAGGGAAGTTCCTATCCCTTGGGCTTACTCCAAGTATACAGATAAATCCAAATCCGAATCGTTTTGCAAAGTTAGATACAAATAAAAAACCCCTCGGAACGTTGATATAACAACATTTCAAGGGGTTTTTGTGCATTACTATGCAATCTGAGAAGATTAACGAGAGTAGAACTCAACGATTAGAGCTTCGTTAATTTCAGCTGGCATTTCAGAACGCTCTGGTAAACGAGTGAAAGTACCTTCTAATTTGTCCGCATCAAAAGTTAAGAAATCAGGTACGAAGTTATTTGCTTCAACTGCTTCTTTAATGATATCAAGGTTGCGAGATTTTTCGCGAACAGAGATTGTTTGACCAGGTGTTACTCTGTAAGACGGAATGTCAACGCGGCTTCCATCAACAAGGATATGACCATGGTTTACTAATTGACGAGCTTGACGGCGTGTACGAGCTAGGCCAAGACGGTAAACAACATTGTCAAGACGAGATTCTAAAAGAATCATGAAGTTTTCACCGTGTTTACCAGGCATTTTTCCTGCTTTGTCAAATGTGTTGCGGAATTGACGCTCGTTTACACCATACATATGACGAAGCTTTTGCTTCTCTTGTAATTGTAAACCGTATTCAGAAAGCTTTTTGCGTTGGTTTGGACCATGTTGTCCAGGAGCGTAAGGACGTTTTTCTAATTCCTTACCAGTTCCAGATAATGAAATGCCAAGACGACGTGATAATTTCCAGCTTGGACCAGTATAACGAGCCATGATTGACTCCTCCTTATGTTTTTATTTTGGTAAAATAAAAACCGTTGTGATGACAACAATCCAGACCATTTTGTTTTCATGTACCTTCGCCCTAGCAGCTAAGGGTTACGAGATACACCTCTAATCATAAGAGGAACAAAATGAGTACAAGAAAGTGTTCACATAGGCTGCGATATTTTACACAAAGAACAGTATATAATGCAGGAAAAAGAATGTCAAGAAAGAATTAGAATAATGAGCTGGCTGATCTTAAAATGATACGAAAAAGTCATAATTGAGTAACAAAAAAATGTAAATGGAGTTTATAATTAATTTGATAGGCTGAAATTTTTTGACTGCAATAAAACTGTTAGGGAACTTATTAGTAGGGATGATGGAAATGGAATTGTACAAAACAGATCGAATTGTTGCATTGAAAAGTGCATTTTATGAATTAATGGATTTTAATACTTCACTATTTGAATATGATACCTTTATTGCAAAGGTACTTGAAAGCCTAAAGCAGTTTTTGAATGCTTCCGAAGTTTCATTATATAAATGTAATGAATGGAAAGGCCAATTGTTTCTGGAGTACTCTACTAATCCTGTAAAAAAAGGAAAAGATCAGCCTTTAAACATTGCATGTGAAGAAATTGAAAAGGCTATTTCAGAAAAGGAATATTTTTATTGCAATTTTCCGATTGTGGATTTTGAAGAATATGAACTTGTACTGCCTATAAATGGAGAAGGCTTGCCTTTTGGTTTACTTGCTTTTAAGGAAAGTGTTGAAAAGTTCCCTAGCTATGATGTCACTTTTTTTGCTGTTCTGACAAAAGAATGTACCAATTTACTGAAAACAGCAGCCAATATCGCCAAAATTGTAGCTGAAGAGAAAAGATACAAACAGCTTTTTCGGGTCACTGAAAAATTTCACTCGTCAATGAACATGGATGCTGTACTTGGTGAAATCATCTATACGCTTCAAGAAGTCTATCCATCTTTTACCTATTTCTTGCTGTTATCCCATGATAATAATAATCATGAAAACCTTCCTATTAAGGATTTAGAGTACGATAGTGAAAATATTGCTGCCATGCAGGCTTATGTTACAGGTACCGTTCAAATCGAGGATTCCATACAAGAGAGAAAATCAGTCCTATATGCCCCGTTAAAAGGAAAACAAGGGGTATATGGCGTTCTTCAGGTAATATCATCTGATACATTGGTGTTTCCTAAAAATGAAGTGGAGTTTATCACATTGCTTGCCAATACAGCAGGAAGTGCGTTAGAAAATGCACAGCTTTACCAACAATCGAAACGATTGGTTGCAGATCTGCAATTAATTAATGAAACTTCACATTGTCTAAATTCAAATTTACGGCTTACAGAAACCATCAATTATATGAGAGGGCAAATTTCCAAATCATTCAATGCTAAAGAAGTCGGTTTCATCATGATCAGTTCCCAAAATGAAACAAAACCTCTTCAGGGGAGTTCAGACTTTTTTAAATCGAACGAGGCTACTCGCTATATTCAATATATTTTTGACAAAATCAATAAAGATAAGGAATCTATTTTCATTGGTGATCTGAAATTTTCTGATGAAAAAGAAGAGGCGAAATATAAATCTATTATGGCCGTGCCAATGGTTCAGAGTGAAGAGCTAAAGGGCTTTGCAATTGTACTGCACGAACAGCCTTATTATTTCTCTTTTGAGATGTTCAAGCTTCTTCAATCATTGATTCATCATTCTACTTTGGCATTCACGAATTCGATCCTCCGTGAAGAATTGGAAAATATGGTGGTGACAGACCATCTTACAAAATTGTTTTCCCGTAATTATCTTGATGAGAAGCTTAAAGAATCCATGAAGGTGGATAAGGAAGGGGCCTTTATCCTGATGGACATCGATCATTTCAAGAAGGTGAATGACACATTCGGACACCAGGTAGGGGATGATGTACTTGTTCAGGTGGCAGGCTTGATAAAAAGCAGTATCCGTAATAGCGATATCGGGGCAAGATGGGGAGGAGAAGAGCTGGCCATCTACCTGCCAAGAGTTAACCTATCAATTGGAAAAACAATCGCTGAGCGTATTCGGAGAAAAGTAGAAGAAAATACCGATCCAAATATAACAGTATCCTGTGGTGTATCATATTGGAATACTGGGTTAAAAGATACGACTATTACACTATTTAAAAGAGCAGATGATGCATTATACATTGCAAAGAATAGTGGCAGGAACAGGGTGGTTGTCCAGAATCAAACCCTGTGAAGATTAAGAAAAGGCAGCCTAACAAAAGATCGTTGAGTAATGAGCTTTTGTTAGGCTGCTTTTTTTGTAAATGAGACTTAGGAATAAGCTTTACAGAACATTCAATTAAATATATTGCAGCAGAACGTCTACAAATTTTTGCAGGTGTTCTTGGTCTATAGAATCAAATCGGCTCTTAATTGGGCTATCAATATCAAGAACACCGAGCAAACGACCTTCTTTCACGAGTGGAATTACAATTTCTGATTGAGAGGCTGCATCGCAGGCTATATGACCAGGAAATTGATGAACGTCATCCACTGTAATCGTTTTTCTTTCAAGTGCTGCTGTACCACAGACCCCTTTACCGAGTGGAATACGTACACATGCAGGAAGACCTTGGAAAGGACCTAATACGAGCTCTTGATCATCATATAGATAAAATCCGACCCAGTTAACCTCTGTCAAAAACTGATTTAACAAAGCGCAAGCATTACTTAAATTAGCAATGACATTTTTTTCTCCTTCTAACAAAGCTTTAAGCTGTTTTAGCAGCAGGGCATAGTTTTCTTCTCTCGTCCCTGAATATGATTCGACGTGAAACATCATAATCCCCCTAATTTATTCATTGTGTTTTTGTTACATGAAAGTTGAAGAATGTAAGTAAATGTCGAGAAAAAGTTAAAGGAAAGAAAGCATGATATAAAGAATAGTACAAAAAAACAATGTATTTTTCTACTTTCCAATCTATTCAAACTGATTACCTTTTGAAAGACGGTAATACAAGACTGGTAAAAAAAAAACAATGAGAATCCTTAAATCGTGATCAAGCTTTTTTTAGTATGAGAAAATTTTGTAGCTAGTCGAAAGCGAGTAATGTTATGAAACCATTAAACAATACAAAAAAAGTGATTATTGAGTCGGCTCTTTATCTATTTCATTTAAGAGGCTTCCACGGAACCTCTATAAGGGATATCGCAAATAAGGCAAATATAAATCCTGCTAACATTTCTTATTACTTCAAAAGCAAACAAGGGTTACTAGAATATTGTTTTATTACCTATTTAGAAGAATATACGCATTTGATAGAAAAAGAAGTGAAGCAGCTTGACGATATCGGACCTAAGCAATGCTTATTAAGAATCATAAAGAAGATTTTATATTTTAACAGTGAGAATTTTTTGGCTGCCCGCTTTATTTTAAGGGAAATGGCTTTAGATTCTAATTTAAATAGAGAAGTGCTTTCCACTTATTTAGCCAAAGAAAAGTATTTGTTTGAGCTTGTCATAAAAAAAGGGATCCAGGCAAAAAATTTTAAGAAGGTATCAATCTCATCTTTTATCCTACAGTTAAAAGGGTTGATTACTTCACCTGTATTCAATGCTCATTACTCAATAGAAGTACTTCACTCTTTTCCTCAGGAAAAATACTTTCTCGAGCAATATAATGACCAAATGGCTCGTTTTATCTCTTCCTATTTGTGGGAAGAAACGCATTCCTCTAGAATAATGAATTAGGATGAGCTTATTCTTTATTTTTTGTAAATGAATGCTTTATTAGGGAAGATGGTGCCGAAAGAGCAACTGGCAGCAATTGATGGAAACCTTGGCCTAAATCCTTTGCTTGGTGAGCGTCTGATCCAAAAACTAATGGTATACCGATTTTTTGGGCATAGGTAACGAATCGATGAGAAGGATACGGTTCTAAGCAGAATTCCTTCATCACGCCGGCACCATTGTAATCAAGAGCCAGTCCTTTTTGTTTCATTATATCTAGTAATGCAAATACTCTCTCATCCAAAAGGAGGCTAGGAGGGTATTTTTTTTGAAATTTTTGTACAAGAGTTAAATGGCCAATTCTTTTCGGCTTGTATTCACCTAAATCACTATTGATCGCCTTTTCAACAGTGTTGTAATAGCATTTATATACCTCGTCAACAGACCCTAGCTTAGCGGTTAGTTCGCCAAATAATTCGTGACTGTAATCTAGACAAATCCAATCATTTCCTGCTTTTAGAAAATGAACTGAAAGAAGGCTGTCATCCAGGAAGGGGCCATATTTAGTAAGAAAAGTCTTAATTTCCTCTTCAAACCCTTCAATAAAATCAATTTCGAGTCCAACATTAATTTTTATTTTGCTCTTATACCTCTCTTTTACAATCTGGATGTCCTCGAAATAAGGTAGAAGGTCATCAATGTGCATTGCGCTGTCTGTTGTAGGGGTCGTATCAATGAAACCTTCAGGGAGGGGTGCATGCTCAGTGAATGAAATTTCTTTCAAACCAAGTTGTAATGCACGTTCTATATATTGTACAAAAGAATCAGATGAACCGTGAGGACAATATGGAGTATGAACATGGCCGTCGTACTTCATAGCGTACCTTCTTTCCATTTGTATTTAGTGAATTAAAGAGCATCAGTCCACTTTATTAAAATAATTTCTTACATAAAAATTCAAATTGATAGTCAAAAAAGATGGTATACATGGTATTATAAAAGCATTATACATAATAACTTTTATTTTATCACGGAAGTGTTTAATGAAATAGATGGATGTAATTGCATATGTTGAACGGGGGCTTATTATGGATTACATATTAGGAGCTATTGTCGTTGTATTAATAGGAATCGTATTAGGATTTTTCTTTCGCAAAAAACATTATGGTGCAGTAGACCAATTAGAAGCTTGGAAAATTGACATAATGAATCGACCGATTTTGGAAGAATTGTCAAAAATCAAGCAGTTAAACATGACCGGTGAAACGGAAGAAATGTTTGAGAGATGGCGGAAAGAATGGGACGCGATTATTACAGTACATATTCCAGATGTTGAAGAGCTATTGTTTGATGCTGAAGAGTATATTGATAAACTCCGCTTTAATAAATCAAAAGAAGTGCAAAGAAAAATAGAATGGAAGCTCAAAGAAATAGAAGGAAGTATTGAGAAGATTTTAGAAGAACTCAATCAGCTAGTAGGAAGTGAAGAAAAAAATCGATTGGAAATTGAAGAGTTAAAGGAAGCATACAGAACATCTAAAAAAACCCTTCTAGCTCACCGACATACATTTGGTCCTGCAGCAACGAGATTGGAAGTACTTTTGGAACAAGTTGTGGATGTATTTGAAGAGTTTGAAAAGGCTACCGAAAACGGGAACTATTTGAAGGCAAGAGAGCATGTTTTAAAAATTAAGTCTTTGCTCCAGGATTTATCAAAAAAAATGGAACTTATTCCAAATTTCCTGGTAGAAATCCAATCATCCTTACCGACTCAAATTGAGGAATTGAAGGATGGTTATAAAGAAATGGAAGAAAAAGGATATATTTTGGAGCATATTCAGTTTGAGAAAAATATTCAGGCTATTGAAAAAACGTTAGAAGCGTTTAGGGAATATATTTTTAAAGCGGAGATAAAAGAAATAGAAGATGGGATGCAGGAGCTAAGAGAAAGTATTAACGTCCTTTACGATTTATTGGAAAAAGAAGCGGTTGCAAAGCAGTTTGTAAATCTTCATTCAGAGCGCATCCAAGATGAACTAGCCAATGTACAATATGAGAATGATCAATTAAAAACAGAAATTTCCTTTGTCCAGCAAACCTATCATATTTCAGAGAGTGAGCTTGAAGCACACCGTCAAACGGAAAAACAGCTATCCCTGATTATGAAAAGGTATGAGCTTTTCAAGACAAAACTCGAGCAAAATCAAACAGCCTTTTCGGTGCTTGCTGATGATATGAGAGAGATTGAAAAAATAATGAGTGAGCTGAGACAAGAGCAACAAGCATTTACATCAAAGCTAAAAGCTCTTCGAAAAGACGAAATGGAAGCAAGGGAAACGGTCCAAGAGCTAAAAAGAAAACTTTCCTTATCAAATCGAATGATTGCGAAAAGCAATCTTCCAGGATTACCAATTCAATACAAGGAATATTTAGGAGAAGTAAAGGAAAGCTTAGATGATGTTCAGCAAAAGCTAGATGAAAAGCCGCTTGATATGGCATCTGTGCAGATATTTTTGGAAAAAGCCGTTACTACAGTCGATAAGTTTTATGAGATGACAAAAGAAATGATTGAACAAATGTATATGGCTGAAAAAATGATTCAATATGGAAATCGTTATCGTAGTAGATATCCCCGTGTGGCAGATCAGTTATGCTCTGCTGAACAGAAGTTTATGAATTTTGAATACGAAAGTGCAGTAGAGGAAGCAGCTGCAGTATTAGAAGAGATTGAGCCGGGCTGCTTAAAGAAGCTCGAATTCGAACTTGATCTAGAAGAAGTCAAATAAATAAGAGGGTGTCCCCAAAACCACCGTTTGGGGGCATCCTCTTTTTACATACGCTTAGTTTTTACAGACCCGTAAACATATCCTATGACTGCTCCAATGATAGCAGGTAATGCCCATCCAATTCCTTCTGCAGCTAATGGAAGATGTAAAAGGACAGTATCAATGGTAGGAAAAGTAATTTGCGCGGCGCGCAATCCATCGAATAAGCTGACAAGACCGGCTGCCAATAATGCACAACCATATACACTTGCGTAGCTGTTAAACATATGATCCATAAATGAAAGAATAATCAAAACGATGGCAAGCGGATAAATAAAAACTAAAACTGGAAGTGAAAATGATATTAACTGAGTTAAACCGACATTCGCAATTACTGTACTAAACAGAGATAAAATAATTACAATGCTTTTATAGGACAGCCTTGGAAAAACGATAGAAAAATATTTTGCACAAGAAGACACTAAACCGACAGAAGTTGTGATACAAGCTAGTGTAATCGTCACTCCAAGAATCACGGTTCCAAACGTTCCATATAAATAAGAAGCGGAAGAAGAAATGATAGCTCCTCCGTTATCGTGTAAGCCGATTGCCGAACTGCTTGTTGATCCGATGAAAGTTAACGAAATATAGACAAGAGTTAAACCGATTGCTGCAATGACTCCAGCAGACACGGAAGCCCTGGTAATAGCCTTAGGTTCTGTAACCCCCATGTCTTTGATCGAAGAAATGACAACGATTCCGAATACTAATGCTGCAATCGTATCCATTGTTAAATACCCTTCAACAAAGCCTTTAAAAAATGGGTGCTCCTCATACCCGCCTAATGGTTTTCCTGGCTCGCCCATTGGAGTAATAAAGCTTTTTGCAACTAAAATGACAAGAACCATAACCATTAGAGGTGTGATGAATTTTCCGATACGATCCACTAGCTTAGCTGGATTTAATGATAACCAGGCTGTTAGGGCAAAAAATAGGACTATATAAATGAACAATGGTAAACCATTTTTAGAAACATTATCATTCATGAATGGTGTGATGCCGATTTCGTAAGCAACAGTTCCTGTTCTTGGAATTCCAAATAAAGGACCTATTGCTAAATAAATGACAACGGTAAAAAGTAATCCAAAAGTAGGACTCACCCGATTGGCTAAAGATTGTAAATCACCTGCTTTACCAATTGCTACAACCCCTAGTAATGGCAATCCTACTCCAGTCACTAAAAAACCGGAAACAGCAATCCAGACATTTGTTCCTGCTTGTTGTCCAAGAAATGGAGGGAAAATAATGTTCCCTGCGCCCAAGAAAAGAGCAAATAGCATAAGTCCGATTGCGAATAATTGTTTACCGGAAAAATTTTGACCAACCATACGAAAAATAAACCTCCAAATTTGACAGAAATTTTGAACTTTTAAACCTTTAACATAGTAACATATTTATTTTAAAAATAGTTTCATTTTATAAAAGTAATACTATTCGATATATTGAAATAATTTATTCTATTCTAAAAATATTTTTAATAAAAAAACGGAAAGCGCCTGCTGAGAGCTAACCATATTACGATCTGAAAATTTTTTATGGTTCTTCTGAAATTTAGGCTAATAAATAAAAAATTGAAAAACCTATAAACGAACTTACATACGATTCTTTTTGCTAGTCGTTTCCTAAACGATTCTGCTATGTTAATATTAAAAATTGTGTAAATAGATCACGGTGGATGGTGTTTCGATTATGATTTATTTTGATAATAGCGCAACTACAATGCCTTATGATGAGGTGTTGGACTCTTTCATGAAAGTATCTAAGGATTATTTTGGTAATCCTTCTTCTCTACACGGGATTGGAGCAATGGCAGAGAAATTATTAACCCAAGCTAGACAGCAAGTAGCACAGCTATTGGAAGTAAACGAAAACGAAATCTACTTCACATCTGGGGGAACGGAGGGAAACAACTTAGCCATTAAAGGAGCAGCATTTGCTCATCAAAACAGAGGGAAACATATTATCATCTCCTCTATTGAGCACGCATCCGTTAAACAAACATGTGAGCAACTTGCTGAAATGGGATTTGAAATCACAATACTTCCTGTGAACAAGGACGGCCGAGTAGAGGTTTCATCTGTTGAAGAGGCTATTAAGGAAGAAACCATCCTTGTGTCTGTCATGCATGTCAATAATGAAACAGGAGCTATTCAGCCGATTGAGGAAATAGGGAGTTTGTTAAAAAATCATTCCAAAATATTATTTCATGTTGATTTTGTACAAGGTGTCGGAAAAGTGGATTTGAATATCAAAAAGTGTGGAATAGACCTTTGCACGATTTCGGCTCATAAATTTCATGGATTAAAAGGAAATGGAATTCTGTTTATTCGAGAAGGGGTAAAAATGTTCCCACTATTTACTGGTGGCAGCCAAGAGCGAAAGTTAAGGAGTGGAACAGAGAATGTTGCCGGTGCAGTGTCAACTGCAAAAGCACTTAGAATGATTTTTGAAAAGAAGAAACATGATTTGAAAAATCTTTTAGAGGTCAGCAGGTTTTTGAAAGAAGAATTAAGGAAAATCCCAGGAGTTGTTGTGAATACTCCAGAAGAAAACTGCGCACCTCATATCGTCAATTTCTCAGTTCCTGGCGTTAAATCAGAAGTGCTTGTTCATGCACTAGAGGAAAAGGGTATTTATGTTTCTACAACCAGTGCATGCTCTTCAAAGAAAAAATCGATTAGCAGCACAGTTTTTGCAATGACAGGAAGAGAGGATTTGGCTGAAAGCACCATTAGAATGAGCTTATCTTACCAAAACACTCTAGAAGAGGCGCAAACAGTCATAAAAGAATTAATCGCAGCTCTGAAAAGACTAAAAGAGGTGATGAAATCTTGAAATATGATCATATTATTATTCGATATGGAGAAATGTCGACAAAAGGAAGGAATAGAAAACTCTTTATCGATCGTTTAAAAAAAAGCATAAAAAAAAGCTTGGCTGATTTTAAAGCAGTATCCATTGATTCAAAAAGGGATCGTATGTATGTGCTACTAAATGGAGAAGACCATGAGCCCATTATAGACAGGCTGAAGAGGATTTTCGGTATTCAATCATTAAGCCCAGCAATAAAGGTAGAAAGAGACATTGAAGAAATAAAACATGCTTCCCTTCATTACGTAAAGCACCTATCAAAAAACATCCAAACGTTTAAAGTGGATACCAATCGGGCAGATAAGTCCTTTCCAATGAAAACGGATGAAATCAATCATAGCATTGGCGGACACATTCTTAAAAACACGGATGGTTTAAAAGTCGATGTAAGAAACCCTGATCTAAAGCTGATCGTCGATGTTAGAAAAGACGCAGTTTACTTAACGGGGGAAATCATCCCGGGCGCTGGTGGCTTGCCGTATGGGTCGAGTGGAAAGGCTATGCTGATGTTATCAGGTGGAATTGACAGCCCTGTTGCAGGTTATCTTTCTTTGAAAAGAGGCCTTGAGATTGAGTGTATACATTTTTATAGTCCTCCATTTACAAGCGAGCGCTCAAAACAGAAGGTTCTTGATCTAGCAAATGTGTTAGCGGGTTTTACCGGAAAGATGACGGTTCACATCGTTCCTTTTACGGAAATTCAAAAGCTTATTCATAAACAAATCCCGGAAAGTTACACGATGACCTCCACAAGAAGATTAATGCTGCAAATTGCTGATCGCCTGCGTGAAAAAAATGAAGGGTTGGCCATTGTGACAGGTGAAAGCTTGGGCCAGGTCGCAAGCCAAACCTTAAACAGCATGTACACAATTAACGAAGTTACCAATACTCCTGTACTCCGTCCACTGATCACAATGGACAAAACAGAGATTATCGAAATGGCACGCACCATAGGAACGTTGGATATTTCGAATAGACCATATGAAGATTGCTGTACAGTTTTCACACCAGCAAATCCGAAAACGAAACCTAAGCTAGAAAAGGTACAATACTATGAAAGCTTTATTGATTTTTCAGAGTTGATAAAGGAAGCAGTAGAAAATACAGAAACCATTCATATTTCTAGTAAAAATGATAACCATTCATTGAGTTTTTTTGATTTGTTATAGTGACAAGGAAAAAAAGCTTAGAAAATTGGGGGATTTGTGAACAATTACCAAGAAGCTAGAAGAATATAGCCATGTGTTTTTACGCAATCTATACTCACAAGGAGGTGAATACACATGGCAAACAACAACCAACTTCTAGTTTCTGGTGTACAAAACGCTCTTGATTCAATGAAGTATGAAATCGCTACTGAATTTGGGGTTCAACTTGGACCGGATTCAACATCTCGCGCAAACGGTTCTGTAGGTGGAGAAATTACTAAGCGTTTAGTTCAAATGGCTGAACAACAATTAGGTGGTTTCCAAAAATAATTAAATACAAAATGGCTGCAGAAGGGAGCAGGTTTTATACCTGCTCCCTTCAGATTGTCCGCAAACGCTCGCATCCATCGTCACGAACTCTCCTCCCGTGCTTATTACCATCTAGGGTAACTCCGAGCCTCGCACGGGTTCGTTCCTTGACTGAGAAGCGTTTTCAATTAGTCTGAATGTGCATAAAATATACTTTGTCTACATACAAAAAAGGGGCAGGTTTTATACCTGCTCCCATTATATTTATAAAGATTGATGATTTCGTTATTCTTCAAAAAATCCTCCGGTCATTATTACATAAAATTTTTCGATGTAAAAATAATTTAAAATATTAAAAATTTTTTGTATAATAATGATTGTTAGTTAAGCTGATAGGGGGAGAATGTAAATGAAACGAGAAGACCTACTTGCTCCAAAGCATTACAATCTTACATCGGAGATGGAACGATTTGCCCAAAATCCAGAAAAGATTGCATTGAAATGGGAAAACGAAACAGGAGAAAAAAAGGAAATTACATACGCTGCTTTAATGAAAGCAGCCAATAAAATTGGAAACGTTTTCTCTGAACAGGGATTGAAAAAAGGGGATACAATCCTTGCTATTATTCCTCGCTTAATTGAGGCATATCAAGTATATATTGCTGCATTAAAAATAGGTTTAGTCGTTATTCCTAGTTCGGAAATGCTAAGAACGAAAGATCTCCAATACCGGATTACACACGGAGACGTAAAAGGGATAGTAAGCTATTATCCTTATATTGAAGAATTTTCAGAAATTAACGAGTATGATCAGCTACTAAAATTTTCAGTAGGAAAACAGGTTGATGGATGGCTTTCTTTGGAAAGCTTGATGGAAAATGTTTCAGATGAATGTAAGGCAGCTGATACATTAGCTGAAGACATGGCGTTTTTATCCTATACATCTGGTACAACTGGTAATCCAAAAGGGGTAGTGCATACTCATGGATGGGCATTTGCTCATTTGAAGACAGCTGCTGCAAAATGGCTCTGTATTGAAGAAAACGATACGGTTTGGGCAACTGCTGGTCCAGGCTGGCAAAAGTGGATTTGGAGCCCGTTTTTATCTGTATTAGGTTCAGGCGCAACTGGCCTTGTGTATAACGGAAAATTTGAACCACAGAAATATTTACAGCTACTCGATCGTTATGAAGTGAACGTACTTTGCTGTACTCCAACTGAGTATCGCTTAATGGCGAAGGTAGATAATCTGTCAGAATACAAATTAGAAAAGCTCCATAGTGCAGTATCTGCTGGAGAACCGCTTAACAGAGAGGTTATTGACACATTCCGAAAGCACTTTAACGTGACAGTGCGTGATGGATACGGACAAACAGAAAACACATTGCTTGTTGGTGTAACGAAAGGAATGGAAATCAAACCTGGTTCTATGGGCAAGCCTACTCCTGGTAACCGTGTGGAAATCATTAATGAGCTAGGTGAGCCATGTGCTGTCGGCGAAGTAGGAGACATTGCAGTGCATGTGGAAACCCCGGCTTTATTTAAAAATTACTATAAAGATCCTGAAAGAACAGCTATGCAATTCCGAGGCGATTATTATATTACTGGAGATAAGGCGAAAATGGATGAAGATGGTTATTTTTGGTTTGAAGGCCGTGGGGATGATATTATTATTTCTTCTGGCTATACAATCGGACCTTTTGAAGTGGAAGATGCTCTTGTTAAGCACCCTTCTGTAAAAGAATGTGCCGTTGTTGCAAGTCCAGATGAAGTACGAGGTCATATTGTTAAAGCGTTCGTTGTATTAAAAGAAGGTGTAGATGCAACCGATCCAGAGTTAATTCCTGCTCTTCAACAACATGTAAAAGATTTAACGGCACCTTATAAATATCCAAGAAAAATCGAATTTATCGAGGAGCTGCCAAAAACTACTTCAGGAAAAATCCGTCGAATAGAATTAAGACAACAAGAGCTGCAAGCGCTTAAATCCTGATGAACTATTTAAATTTCGGAATGAAGAGAACGTGTGTCTCTTTATTTCGGAATTTTTTTTGTATTCTATTTTTAGATTTTTTTTTTGTATAAAATGATTGTATTCATGAATTTGTGGGAGTGAAGCAATATGGGCAAGCTTTGGTTTGGAGGCAGAATCTATACGATGGTCAAGGAGAACGAAACGGTTGAAGCTGTGTATACTGATGGAGGCAAAATTATTGAAACAGGCCTATACATACAATTAAAAGAAAAGTTTAAAGGAACAATTGAAGAAGAGATTAACTTGAATGGTGGAATGATGCTTCCCGGCTTAGTAGACAGCCACCTACATTTAATCGGTTATGGAGAAAGTTTACTCCGTTTAAACCTTTCTTCAATGAATAGCAAAGAAAAAGTATTGAATGCAATCAAAGAAAAATGTTCTCAAACGGAAAAAGGAAAGTGGATTGTAGCGGAGGGATGGAATGAAAACAACTGGATACAGCCAGATCTTATTCATAAAAGTGAATTAGATGATATTTCAACAGACCATCCAATTGTCTTAAAAAGAGTGTGCCGACACGCTTTGATTGTTAATAGCAAAGCGTTAGAAGTGTGCGGGGTTGATGAGAATACAGAAGCTCCATTCGGAGGTGGGATAGGAAGAGGAACAGATGGAGAACTTTCAGGGCTATTTCAGGATCATGCACAAGATTTAATAGTATCCCACTTACCTAGTGTTGATGAGGAGTATTTAAAAGGTGCGCTTCGTCTTGCTATAGTTGATTGTTATAAATATGGGATTACAGGTGTCCACACAGAGGATTTATTTTATTACAATGGATTTAATGATACGTTCAAAGCCATTCGCGAGTCGTTTAACGAAATGCCATTGCGCGCACATTTGCTTGTTCATCATGAAGTGATGGATGAAATGATTCAATCGGGATATTTCTTTAAAGCAGGAAACGAATTTGTAGAATTTGGTGCGATGAAAATTTTTGCTGATGGATCGCTAGGTGGTAGAACGGCCTTATTGAGTCGACCTTATGCAGATACAAAGGAAACAAAAGGAATAGCAATTCATACAGAAGAAGAGCTGAATGAGCTTGTAAGAAAGGCTAGAATTTTTGGGATGCCCGTAGCCATTCATGCAATTGGGGACGAAGCATTTGAAATGGCTTTAAAAGCTATCGTAGCTTGTCCTCCTCCGGAAGGAACAAAGGACCGACTTATTCATGCCTCTATTTTAAGACCAGATATTATTGAAAAGCTTAAGGATGTGCCGGTTGTCCTCGATATACAGCCCGTCTTTGTTTCTTCTGACGGTTCTTGGATAAGGGAGCGATTGGGAGATGATAAACGATACCTTCCGTATGCTTGGAAAACACTACTAAAAAATGGCATAAAGTGTGCTGGAGGTTCTGATGCTCCTATTGAAAAGTTAAACCCACTATACGGGATCTATGCTGCAGTGACAAGACGTTCACTAGAGGGAAATGGAGAAAGCTCCAACCCAACAGAGCGTCTGTCCATGTATGAAGCAATTCAGCTTTTTACAGCTGGAAGTGCCTTGGCTGCAGGAAATGAAAAGAGATTTGGTTATATTGAAAAAGGTTTTGCCGCTGACTTTTCGATTTTTGACAGGGATTTATTTCATGTCGCAGAAGAAGAAATTGTATATGTCGAAACGCTCATGACAGTCATCGCTGAGAAGGTTGTGTATAAAAAGGGATAAGTCGATCGAAAAGTATTTCTGTTTTTTGTGTGGTATTATTTTACTGGTAGATTTATAATATATATTATTTCGAGAATAGAAATATATAGAATGGAGCTATCAGGATGAAGGGATCACAGGAGCGTGAAGGAATTTTTTATGCAGGCTTATCGTATCTGATTTGGGGCTTTTTCCCGATTTACTGGAAATGGCTAGGTCATGTAAGTGCTGAAGAAATTTTAGCTCATCGGGTAATATGGTCGTTTGTTTTCATGGTTGTTTTGCTGTTGTGTATGAAAAAATGGGGACATTTCTTAAGTTATTTAAAAGAAATTTCTCATGACTATAAAAAATTGTCTGCACTCATTCTCGCTTCTTTATTGGTTAGTTCAAACTGGGGAATATTCATCTGGGCAATCAATGCAGACAGAATTTTGGATACATCCCTTGGATATTATATTAATCCGTTGATTAGTGTTCTTTTAGGAGTGATCTTCTTAAAAGAAAAACTTTCCCAAGCCCAAGTCCTTTCGGTCGCTCTAGCTTCTATAGGCGTTCTAATCCTTACGATCCAATTTGGAAAGTTCCCGACCATTTCGTTTTTACTGGCTATAACCTTTGGGTTGTATGGACTTGTCAAAAAAATGATTAATGCTGATTCAGAAATTGGCTTAACATTAGAAACCATGATGGTGACGCCGTTGGCTATCCTTTATTTTGGATATTTGTCGTTAAATGGCCAATCCTTATTTTTTGAGACAACCCATACAGCATTGCTACTTATTGGAGGAGGAATAGCCACTGCCTTGCCACTTCTCTTTTTTGCAAAAGGAGCACAAAAGGTATCTTTATCGATGCTAGGATTACTTCAATATATTGTACCAACGATGACACTATTATTAGGAGTCTTTGTGTATCATGAGCCTTTTACAAAAACGCATTTTATCTCTTTTCTATTTATTTGGAGCGGCTTAACCATATACTCACTGTCCAAATCAAAGCTTTCAAAAAATACATTGGCAAAATATAAACAAAAAGGAAAAATTGGTGCATAAAAACAATATACCTTGTAGAGAAAAAGCAGCTGACCCATCATAAGTGTTAGGTACTTAAGTTGGGTCAGCTTTTCTTTTTCCAGCTCAAAGAGCCAGCTCTTTTGGTAAAATAAAGTGAAACTTATAGAAATGTACGTTTAACCTTTTCCCAAAAGGAATTATCTTTCAGTTTTACAGTTTTGATTTTTTTGTCACTTAATTGAACAGTAATTTCGTTAATGTGACGGATACTCATCGCTTCGTTATCCATCCCGATTGTCGGATAGTCATTGCCGTCTTGGACGATTTTTAACGTAAGTTTTTTATTTCCACTTAAAATAAAAGAAGAACCGAGCGTACGATATGTATTATTGTTCAAAGATGCCAGCTCACTTATTTGGAAGCAAGGAAGGAGTGGATCCACCACAGCTCCATTTACTGATTTATTATATGCAGTACTTCCTGTAGGGGTTGAAACCACCATACCATCTCCTCGGAATGTTTCGAAATGGAGATCGTCTATAAAGACATCGAGGACAAACGTTTTTATGATGCTTGAACGTAAAGACATTTCATTTAAACAATAAAAAGGAGGCTGCCCATCAAGAGATACTTGTATGGTCGGATATCTCCGGACTTCGATCTGTTCATTCGTCATAGCTTCAATCATCTTATTGGTATCATCTAAATGAAAATCACAATACATATTTAAAGATCCTGTGGTAGAAACACCTGCATATAGGCAATCATCACGAAAGCCTGTTTTTCTGACAGCCTGCAAAAAAGTACCATCATCTCCAACACTAACAATAATATTGGCTTCCCGGTAATTTTGTACAACTTTAAAGTTATAGTCGGAAGCTAGCTTGTACAGACTATTTGCTTGATTTAGCATCTCCTTTGACTTGTTATGGAAGAAATAGATATTACGGCGATCAGGCATGTTGAATCCTCCCTTTATTGTGAAATTTCTTTTACCTTTATAATTCTTTACTATTTTTTGTAATATTTTGCTAAAATATTATCGTGTGTCTTCATTTTATCATGATTTGAAACTTTTTGAAAATTGATTCGTACGTATTATAGAGAAGGAGGAATACTTTATGAATGGAAAACGATGGGCAGCTCTAGGGATAGCAGCCGGACTATTTGTTGTTTCTATTTTTACGAGCATGGCTTCTGCTTTTATTTTTCAAGATACGGAAAGCACCTTAAGCGATTTATTTTCCATGACAGAAGAGACTTTCACTGAAGATGTGATTGAAGATGGAGATGAATTTAACAAAATAGCCGTATTGGATGTGGAAGGTGTCATCCAAGATACTGATGAAGACACAACGTCCCTCTTGCATACAACCGGATATAACCACAAAGCTTTTATGAAAAAGCTTGATATGGTAAAAGAAGATGATTCCATTGCTGGGGTCGTGATTCGGGTGAATTCCCCGGGCGGAGGCGTAGTAGAAAGCGCTGAAATCTATGACAAAATCAAGGAAATTCAGAAAGATACGAAAAAACCTGTCTATGTCTCAATGGGCTCTATGGCCGCTTCAGGTGGCTATTATATTTCAGCTCCTGCCGATAAGATTTTCGCTAGTCCAGAAACATTAACCGGATCACTGGGTGTAATTATGCAAGGCTATAATTATGAAAAGCTTGCTGAAAAATACGGAGTTGAATTCGTGACAATTAAAAGCGGACCATACAAGGACATTATGAGCCCAACACGTGAAATGACGGAAGAAGAACGTAAAATCCTTCAATCCATGATCAATAATTCGTATAATCAATTTGTTAAGATCATTGCAGAGGGTAGAGGAATGTCTGAGAGTGAAGTGAGAAAACTTGCGGACGGCCGCATTTATGATGGACGCCAAGCAAAAGAACTTGGGTTAATTGACGATTTCGGTTATTTGACAGATGTTACGGATGCTCTAAAAAAAGATTTGAAATTGGATGACGCGATGGTGGTTCGTTATACAGATGAGCTTGGATTTGGATCATTGTTTAGTATGAGTGCGAAAAAAATGTTCGGAGAAGACTTGGAAATGGCGGGTCTTGTAAAAATTCTTTCCCAGCCTAATTCTCCTCGATTGATGTATCTGTATGCAGAATAGGAGGGGAGAAGATGAACAAAGAAGATTTTTACAAAGAAGAACAGCCTGAGAAATTGGACCTTACTGACCAGTTAGATACTGAAAGTGAGCCAATCAAGGATCGTATCGTTTCTGAAACAAAAAAAGAACAGTATTATGCAGGTTTTTGGATGAGGTTTTGGGCTTACATCATTGACCTAATTGTGATTGGGAGTATAGATCGGATTTTAATCAAGCCTATTTTCAATGCGCTGGATATTTCTCCTTATGCATTGCCGAACTTTTCGCCGATTACGATTGCAACAGCTATCACGTTTTATTTATATTTTGTACTGATGACCAAGTTCTTTGGACAGACGCTAGGAAAAATGGTACTGGGGGTTAGGGTAATTTCTACCAAACAGTCCGAATTAACGTGGGGAACGGTATTATTCCGTGAATTTATTGGTCGGTTCATATCTAAAACCACGATAATTGGATATTTACTCGTAGGTTTTCTTCCTAAAAAACAGGGTCTTCACGATCTATTTTCCGATACTACTGTATTATTAGAAAGAAATAGATGATAGATATAATCAAGCCGCTTGGAACTTCAGTTCTAGGCGGTTTATTATTTTTCGTTATGAATTCTTTGGAATTAGACTACATAGAGGGACTTGTAAAATTGATGAGGAATTGCAGGAAACAGTAAAGAACCTATAAAAAGTAGTTCCAGACATTTAGCCGACCCAATCAAAAATAAAGTATTTTTTCACCTTTCAAAGTCCATACTGGTAGGTTGAAAGGGTGTGAATACATGATCTGGTTTCTTTATATTTTCCTCCTTCTTTGTTTCCTTCTTTTGGTTATCAGCCTTACAAGATTGACAGTAGAAGTGTGTTATGGCCACAGACAGGATAATGATCAACTAACAGTAACGATCAGAGCGCTGTTTGGAATTGTTAAAAGAAAAATAGATATTCCCTTAATCAAAATGGATGACGATTCGCCGACAATTGTTGTGAAAGAAAAGGTAAAAAAAGGGATAAATAAGCAAAAAAAGCAGAAAGATGTTAAGCAAATTACAGCGGAAGATTTTCTGAATAGCTTACATGATACAAAAGAACTCATCTCTCATATCGTTGGATTACATAGTATCATAAAAAAGTTTTTACAAAAGGTAAAAGTTAAGCGCTTTGAATGGAACAGCCAGGTGGGAACAGGTGATGCTGCAGCTACAGGAGCCTTGACTGGTGCTATTTGGGGAGCAAAGAGTATGATAATAGGTTTATTAACGAAGTACTTGGATTTCAAGATCTATCCTGTTTATTCGATCTCTCCAGATTTCCAAAAAGCTATATCCTCAACGAAGTTCAACTGTATATTTGTGTTTACGATTGGAAATGCTATTTTAGCAGGAATAAGGTTTATACGATACTGGAGAGGAGGGATGGCTTCATTTAAATCAAAGAAGCTATCTGTCCTCTCTAAAAACAATCGTAATACAACCGCATAGACAGGAGGAAGCAGTATGTCTAATAACCATCCTATTGAAGGATTAATGAATTCTGCTATGGAAAGCTTGAGAGAAATGATAGATGTGAATACGATAATTGGTGATCCGGTAGAAACTCCTGATGGAAGTGTCATTTTGACCGTGTCTAAGGTAGGATTTGGATTTGTGGCTGGCGGAAGTGAATTTTATATGGATGGAAGCCAGTCATCTAAAGAGCAGCCAACCAAGCATCCTTTTGGCGGTGGAAGCGGCGGTGGCGTTTCCATTACTCCGATTGCTTTTTTAATCGTGAATTCAAGCGGAGTAAAAATGCTTCATTTAGACGAAAGCACACATCTATTTGAAAAGATTCTAGATGCTGCCCCAGCTGCTGTGGAGAAAATTCAAGGAATGTTTGCAAAAAATAATAAGAAAAAAGAACATCAACAAACGGTGAAGTCTTCACAAAATGATCCAAAACAAAATGTAGATCTTTAATGCAAATAACGAATGAAAAGATGACCCATAGGTGCCTGGCTCACATTAGCAATTACTAAATATTTGTAGAACAATTCCCCTGTTCTTCATAGTTAGTAACGATGAATGCCTGGCGCTTTGTTTTTTTTTGCATATATAAATGTTTTATAATTGCAAAAATTTGTTTTAAGGTCTATGATTACACTATGCAAATATTGTTAATGAAAAGGGGAGGAATTTTTTTGCCATCCATTACGTTTAAAAATCAACCGGTCACATTACTTGGAAAAGAAGTGAAAGTAGGAGATCAAGCTCCTGATTTTAAAGTGTTGGCAAATGATTTATCTGAGGTTACTCTAGCTGATACAAAAGGCTTTGTACGTCTAATCAGTGTAGTGCCATCTATTGATACTGGAGTATGTGATGCACAAACAAGAAGATTCAATGAAGCTGCTGCACAATTGGACAATGTCAAAGTATTAACGATTAGTGTCGACCTTCCATTCGCTCAAAAGCGTTGGTGTGCGGCTGCTGGCTTAGAGAATGTTCAAACATTATCTGACCACCGCGACCTTTCTTTCGGGGAAGCATACGGTGTCCACATTAAGGAGCTTCGCCTTCTAGCTCGTGCAGTATTCGTGGTTGACTCAAATGACAAAGTTACATACGTTGAATATGTAAGTGAAGCTACTAACCATCCGGATTATGAGGCTGCAATTAACGCTGCTAAAGAAGCCAAATAATAAAGCAACGATTTTTTTTCAAATAAACTCGGCTATCGGCCGAATTAGGTTGTAGACAAATTGTATTTCTCGCACATTCAGACTGATTGAAAACGCTTGTCAGTCGAGGAACGAATCCGTGCGAGGAGCGGAGGTACCCTAAATGGTAATGAGTACCGGAGTAGGGTTCGTGACGAAGAATGCGAGCGTTTCTCAACAGTCTGACTCGGCTATCGGCCGAGTTTTCTTTTTGCTTCTTTTCTATGTTAAGAGTATGCTTATAAGATGAAATACCAAAGACTGTAGGAGGATCTTATGGAGAAATTCAGTCAAATCGAACAATTATTTCATGTTTTGGATGACACGGCTAAAGCTCTTCAAGAGGAGCTGGATTGTTCGTATTTAGAGGCGCTTGCAGAAACAGGAGAAAACTTGTTTCATGGCAGTGTTATTCAAGAGGAACTAAGTGAGATTACAAAGAAAAGATTAAATAAAGAATATCAAAATATAGTTCTTTCTAAATATTCAAGTGAAGAGCTTAGAAAAGCCTTTCAGCTTGCCATTTTGAAAGGAATGAAGGAAAATATTCAGCCTAATCATCAAATGACCCCCGATACGATCGGAATGTTTGTTAGTTATTTAGTAGAGAAGTTCATGGAAGGTAAGCAATCCTTTTCTCTTCTTGACCCAGCTGTAGGAACAGGTAACCTGTTATTTACCATACTTAATCAACTTAAGGGGAAAAAGATACAAGCATACGGAGTGGATATTGATGATATCCTCATTAAACTTGCTTATGTAGGTGCAAATCTTCAGGAGCATTCTGTCGAATTATTCAATCAGGACAGCCTGCAGCCATTGTTTGTAGATCCAGTTGATATGGTTGTTTCAGACCTTCCAGTTGGTTATTATCCAAATGATGCTCGTGCTGCAGATTATGAAATGAAAGCTGATTCAGGACACACATACGCACACCATTTATTTATTGAACAAAGCGTACGCCATTTGAGCCCAGGCGGATACGGTTTTTTCCTTGTGCCAAATAATCTATTTGAATCCGAGCAGTCGCAAATTTTGCATAAATTTATTAAAAAACACTGCATCATTCAAGGTGTCATCCAGCTACCAATTTCCATTTTTAAAAAAGAGAAAGCTGCAAAAAGCATTTTTATCATACAAAAAAAAGGAACAGAAACCACCCCACCAAAAAATGTCTTGCTCGTTCAATTGCCTAAGTTTTCAGATCAAGCAGGAATGAGCAATATTTTACAAAAAATTGATCAGTGGTTTGTAGATGAGAAAAGGAAATGAAAAAGCCGTTCGTTAAAAACGGCTTTTTCATTTGCTTGAGTTGGTATTATAGAGCAAGAATAATCTTTTATAACACAGTTATAGTGCAAAAATCAGAATTTATTTACTTTATTATGAAAGCGATTCCATTGTAATGAACTGCTTGAAAAGAAGTGGATACAATGCTTAAATGAGAAATTGGGAGCAAACTATTCTTGTGTATATAAATTAATTATTTTTCAATAAAGGAGCGAAATCGATGTCAAAGATTATTGCGATCAATGCCGGAAGTTCTTCTTTGAAATTCCAGCTTTTTGAAATGCCGAGCGAAGAAGTAATAACAAAAGGACTCGTCGAAAGAATCGGTTTAAAGGATTCAATATTCACGATTACTGTTAATGGTGAAAAGATAAAAGAAGTTACAGATATTCCAAATCATGAAATAGCGGTAAAAATGCTACTTGATAAACTATTGGCACATGGGATTATTAAATCTTACGATGAGATCGAAGGTGTTGGACACCGTGTCGTTCACGGAGGAGAAACATTTAATGATTCTGTATTAATCACAGATGAAGTGTTAAAGCAAATTGAAGAGCTATCTGATCTCGCTCCTCTTCATAACCCTGCGAACATTACCGGTATTAAAGCTTTCAAACAAATTTTGAAAGATGTTCCGGCAGTTGCAGTGTTTGATACGGCTTTCCATCAAACAATGCCGGAAAGCTCTTATCTATACAGCTTACCTTATGAATATTACAAAAAATTTGGAATTCGTAAATACGGCTTCCATGGAACTTCACATAAGTATGTTTCCGAGCGTGCAGCTGAAATGCTTGGAAGACCAATTGAACAGCTTCGCCTTATCTCCTGTCATTTAGGAAACGGTGCAAGTATCGCTGCAATTGAAGGTGGAAAATCAATTGATACATCTATGGGCTTTACACCGCTAGCCGGGGTGACAATGGGCACACGTTCTGGTAACATTGACCCTGCTTTAATCCCGTATATCATGGAAAAAACAGGGAAAACGGCAGATGAAGTACTTGAAGTACTAAACAAGAAGAGCGGTATGCTTGGCCTTTCAGGCTTTTCAAGTGACCTTCGTGATATTGAATTGGAAGCTGAAAAAGGAAATGACCGTGCTGAATTAGCTCTTGAGGTATTTGCAAATCGTATCCACAAATATATTGGTTCTTATGCAGCACGTATGTGTGGCGTAGATGCCATTATTTTTACAGCTGGTATTGGTGAAAACAGTGACGTAATTCGTGCTAAAGTGTTACGTGGACTTGAGTTCATGGGTGTTTACTGGGATCCTGCATTAAACAAAACACGTGGCAAAGAAGCATTTATTTCTTATCCTCACTCACCTGTTAAAGTAATGGTCATCCCTACAAATGAGGAAGTAATGATTGCTCGCGATGTTGTGAGATTGGCAAAATAATTGGATTATGTACCGTAAAAGAGGGTAGCCCGCTTTCATGCCGGGATACTCTCTTTTTTTATGGGAATGGTACGCTATGGTATACTATAGGAAAGTCCAACCAATTTTTCAGGTTGTTAAAGGAGAGTTCATATGACATTATCAAGTCGGGAAAAAGTGATTAAGCAGGAGCTGTTAGATTGGGAAAATGAACTCTTTTCTTACGAGCCCACTGATCTAGAGATGCTGTATGAAAAGGGGATGGAGAATAGCTTTTCCCTGCTGCCTGAAGAGGCTCAAAAGCAAATTTTCACAAAACTGGATACATGGCTTTTTCATCTACATGCCCTGGTTCAAAGCTCTCAGTTTCAGCTTGATGCGAGAGAAAGGATCCTGTCTTCTGCTCGAGTTTTTAATCAAGAAATCCAGAGTATTCAAGATTTGAAAGTGTTGTCCATCGACCAATTGCGGTTTATTGCTGACCAGCAGATTTCTAGACACCGTCTGTACTCGTTTGCCCAAGGTGGTATAAGCGGTATGGGTGGAGCTTTGTTACTTGGCAGTGATTTACCTGTCATAACAGTCATTAATTTAAGAATGGTGCAGCTCATTGCCATGAGCTATGGGTTCGAGGTGAACACTCCATATGAAATGATGATTTCGTTAAAGGTTTTTCATGCAGGAACTCTTCCAAAACGATTGCAAAAGTACGGATGGGAAGAACTTTTGCAAGATCTCGAAGCAAACGAAGATACATATTTTTATGAAGGAAAAGACGAGTTAACAAACATTTCTTGGCTTGAGCAGCCGTTAAAGCATATTTTAAAAGCAATAGCAATTATGACTTTCAGAAAAAAGAAGCTTCAAGGTCTACCAATAGTGAGCATTGCGATAGGGGCTGGAAGCAACTATCAGCTAACAAGAAAAGTTAGCGAGTTTGCGCACAAGTTTTATCAATATCGATATTTGGAAGGAAAAGAGAAAGAAATATGAGCGTATATGAACATAAACAAGAAGCACCAGATTCAGTAAATTGTATGGTTATTACGGTAAGTGATACGAGAAACAAAGACACAGATAAAAGCGGAAAGCTAATGATCGACTTATTAGAGGCAAACGGTCACAAGATTGTCCGATATGAAATTGTTAAGGATGAACAAGAGGAAATCGCAAATGCCATAAAGTTAGGTGTATCTGACAGTAATGTGGATGTTATTCTAACAAATGGCGGCACTGGTATAGCGAAGCGTGATGTAACGATTGAAACAGTTCAAACCTTGATGACAAAAGTAATTCCAGGATTCGGTGAGCTGTTTCGTATGCTCAGCTATACAGAAGATATCGGGAGTGCGGCCATTTTATCAAGAGCGATTGCAGGGGTAGTTGAAGACAAGGCAGTATTTTCAACACCGGGTTCAAGCGGAGCCGTTAAACTTGCAATGAATAAGCTGATATTACCAGAAATTGCTCATGTGGTTAGAGAATTGAGGAAAGATGTGTGAAAAAGGCTTCAGAATTATGTCTGAAGCCTTTTTAAATAAAGTGTTCTATCATTCAAATTGAATAATTCAATCCGTTTTTAGAATAATTCAACCCATCTTAGGAATAATTCAACCCATCCTTCAAATATTCCAACCATACTATGATAAATGTACTTTACTTGAAACCCCCTGATTCGCGCGATACCAGAGCCAAAGATCATTAATAATGGAAGCCAATTCAGCAATTTCTGTGTTTAATTGGCAGGATACCAAAAAGTTTGATTCGGAAGAAAGCTGAGCCTGCTTCGTGTTAATGATCGCTTCCAACTCTTTGATTCTGTCAGGAATATGCCCTCTAATTTTTTCCCATTTAAGCAGGATGTCCTGCTGTTCTTCATACGAATAGTGTTCCCATTCTTTTTTTAAGTCAGGAATTTGTATACCGAGCCGATGGTCATAAATGAAATATTGCTCCATTTATATTCCTCCTGTTTCATTAACGATAGTAACAGTTTACTATAGATTAAATGTTGTATCTATTTATCTTAATTTTTAGAAAAAATAGAACTATATTATTTTAGGAAATATTAGATAAAAATTCCTTGCAATAGGTGAATAAAGCTGATACATTATTTCATATAGTTGAATAAAAATAATAATAAATGAATTTTTATTCATTCAAGGAGGACATAATCAAATGGCAAATCCCAAAATTGTTTTAGCATATTCCGGAGGGCTTGATACTTCCGTCGCAATTAAATGGTTACAGGAGCAAGGATATGATGTAGTAGCATGCTGCTTAGATGTTGGTGAGGGAAAAGATTTAGAGTTTATTAAAAGTAAAGCCTTAACTGTAGGGGCCATTAAATCTTATGTAATTGATGCAAAAGAAGAATTTGCAAATGAATTTGCCCTTGCAGCATTGCAGGCGCACACTCTTTACGAAGGGAAATATCCGTTAGTATCCGCCCTTTCTCGCCCTTTAATTGCAAAGAAGCTTGTAGAAGTTGCTGAGCTCGAAGGTGCGGTAGCTGTAGCGCACGGCTGCACAGGGAAAGGAAATGACCAGGTGCGGTTTGAAGTTTCCATTCAGGCTCTAAATCCGGATTTAAAAGTAGTTGCTCCAGTACGTGAATGGAGCTGGTCACGTGAAGAAGAAATTCAATACGCGCTAGATCATGAGATTCCGATTCCAATTCATTTAGACAGCCCGTTCTCGATTGATCAAAATCTATGGGGAAGAAGCAACGAGTGTGGAATCTTAGAAGATCCGTGGGCTGCTCCTCCTGAAGAAGCTTATGAACTAACAGCAAGCTTGGAAAATGCACCAGATACTCCTGATATTGTAGAAATTGATTTTGAAAAAGGCGTTCCTGTTAAATTAAATGGTCAATCTTATTCTCTAGCAAACTTAATTCTTGAATTGAATAAACTTGCTGGCAAGCATGGAGTAGGGAGAATCGATCACGTTGAAAATCGCCTTGTCGGCATAAAGTCACGTGAAGTATATGAATGCCCAGGTGCCATCACACTAATTAAAGCTCATAAAGAGCTTGAAGATATAACTTTAGTAAAAGAAGTTGCTCATTTTAAGCCTGTTATCGAGAAAAAACTAACAGAGCTCATTTACGAGGGACTTTGGTTCTCCCCGTTAAAAGATGCTTTAATGGCATTCTTAAAAGAAACACAAGCAACGGTAAACGGTACAGTGCGTGTAAAGCTGTTCAAAGGTCATGCTATTGTTGAGGGAAGAAAATCAGATAACTCACTTTATAATGAAAAGCTCGCAACATACACATCTGAAGATGAGTTCGATCACAGTGCTGCTGTTGGTTTCATTTCCCTTTGGGGTCTTCCAACAAAAGTGAACAGCATGGTGAACAATAAAAAGAAGGTGACAGTGTGAAAAAGCTGTGGGGCGGACGTTTTACCAAATCCGCTGAGGAATGGGTTGATGAGTTTGGAGCCTCCATCTCTTTTGACAAAGAGCTCGTAATGGAAGATCTTGAAGGCAGTCTTGCCCACGTTACGATGCTTGGAAAATGTGGGATTTTATCGAAGGAGGATGTAGAGCAAATCAAATCTGGCTTGAAGCATCTACAGAAAAAAGCTCAAGCCGGAGAGCTCCAATTTTCAGTAAAAATGGAAGATATCCATTTAAACTTAGAAAGCATGCTAATTGATGAAATCGGTCCAGTTGGAGGAAAGCTCCATACAGGGAGAAGCCGTAATGACCAAGTGGCTACAGATATGCATCTATATTTACGTAATCAGACATCGGATGTAATAGACTTGATTCAAGAGCTTCAACAGGCACTATTGACTCAAGCAGAGCAACATGTGGAAACGTTGATTCCAGGCTATACTCATCTGCAAAGAGCACAGCCCATCTCATTTGCCCATCATTTAATGGCTTATTTCTGGATGCTAGAAAGAGATAAGCAGCGTTTTAAAGAGAGCTTTAAGAGGATCAATGTATCGCCGCTTGGAGCCGGTGCGCTGGCTGGTACAACATTTCCAATTGATCGGGAGTATTCAGCTGAATTGCTTGGATTCTCAGGTATTTACGAAAATAGCTTAGATGCTGTATGTGACCGAGATTTTATTCTTGAATTTTTAAGCAACAGTTCTATGCTCATGATGCATCTATCTCGTTTAAGCGAGGAAATCATTTTATGGTCAAGCCAGGAGTTTCAATTCATCGAATTAGACGATGCTTTTTCTACAGGCTCTAGCATTATGCCACAAAAGAAGAATCCTGATATGGCTGAGTTGATCAGAGGAAAAACTGGCCGTGTGTATGGAAATCTAATGGGGCTATTAACAGTGCTCAAAGGATTGCCACTTGCTTATAACAAAGACATGCAAGAAGACAAAGAAGGCATGTTTGATACAGTGAAGACTGTGATCGGCTCTTTAAGGATTTTTGCAGGGATGATTTCTACGATGAAAGTCCGCTCAAAAAACATGGAGAAAGCGACGAGAAGTGATTTTTCCAATGCTACTGAATTAGCAGATTATTTAGCATCAAAAGGAATGCCATTTAGGGAAGCTCATGAAGTGGTTGGGAAGCTTGTGCTGCACTGTATTCAAAAAGAATGCTACTTAGCCGATTTGACCTTGGCGGACTTTAAAGCTGCTTCATCCCTTTTTGAAGAGGATATATACACAGCATTAAATCCGTATGAAGCGGTTAAACGAAGAAACAGTGCTGGCGGCACAGGTTTTGAGCAGGTGAAGAAGGCGATTGATAAAGCGAAAGAATTAATGAATGGAAAAGTACATGTATAATAAAAAAGGATGAGTCAAGAAGACTTGGGAATGTCTTCTGCTTCATCCTTTTTCTGTGAACAAAGAAGAATGATTTCGACTACATATTTTTCTTCTCTCAAAATTAGGAAGCAATTAATTGAGATTTACATGAAAGTCAGATCTTCACGTTCTACCCAATCATAGATCATTCTTCTTCTTTTTTTGTACGTACTACAAGGACGTCACAAGTGGCGTATCGGGTAATATGTTCGGAAACGCTTCCAATAAAGAATCGTTCTACCGCATTTAATCCGGTTGCCCCGCAAATTATTAAATCTACTTCATGTTTTTTCGCTAAATCTTTAGGTACTTTTATTTTCGGAGAGCCGTAATCTACTTCAATTATTACATTTTCTACTCCTGCTGCAACAGCATCGTCTTTGTACTTTTTCATCAACTCTGTTGCATAAGCCTCGGAACGTTCTGCTATCGTTCGGTCATATGCTTCAATGGTGGCAAAATTTCGAGTGTCGATGATATGAGCGACGATTAAAGAAGCATTGTTCCTTTTTGTGATTTCTACTGCCTTTTTAAAAGCCCATTCTGCTTCTTTGGATCCATCAACAGCAACAAGTATTTTTTTATACGTTAGTCCCATAAACCTCTCCTCCAATTCTAATCCAGTGGAAAAAATTACTGGAATTCTACCTTTATTATACAATATTTCCCTTTGTATAGATGTTTCAAAAAAGCGAAAAATAAGGGGAAATAGAAAGAAGGGAGAATGACCATGGAAAAAGAAAAAAAGTCAAATGAGTTTACCTACGATCAGGATGGTCTTGACGAAACAGTCAAACAAATTGCTGATTCTTACATGAGTGGAGATACGGTACATTTACAGGAAGAACTAGAACGGAATCAAAAGAAAAGTTAAATAAGAAATAAAAGGAGAAACGCAATCTTATTGGTTTCTCCTTTTTCCTCTTTATTTAATAATTTGAAGCTCTTTCGGGAATTTTGTCAGAATCTCTACACCATCTTTGGTCACTAGTAAATCATCTTCAATTCGAACTCCAGCTACGTTCGGTACGTAAATTCCCGGTTCAATTGTAAAGACCATTCCTTCTTTTAATACTAGGCCATTGGTTTCAGTCATGGATGGATATTCATGGACGCTGATTCCAAGGCCATGTCCAAGACGATGTGGGAAATACTCTCCGTAACCTGCTTCGCTGATTATATTACGAGCTGTCAAGTCTATTTCAGAAGCGGTTTTTCCAGGTTTAGTAGCATTTACAGCGGCTACCTGTGCTTTTAAGACGGTTTCGTATATTTCTTTTTGTTTTTCATTAACATCATAATAGGCCACGGTTCTTGTAATATCTGAGCAATAGCCGTTTAGGACCACTCCCAAATCAAATAATACAAGGTCACCCTTTTGAATTTTTGTCATGCCCGGAGTTCCGTGTGGAGAAGCAGCATTTGCTCCGGTAAGAACCATTGTGGAAAATGCCATCTTATTAATGCCTTTTCTTTTTAATTCATATTCAATAGCGGCCAAAACATCCATTTCAGTTTTGCCCTCTTTCATTTCATTTACTCCAACCTCAACCGCGAAATCTGCTAGTTTGCACGCTTCTCTAATAATTTCCAATTCCTTCTCGTCTTTAATCATGCGAAGCTCTCTCAGCTTCTCTTCAGCTGAAACAAGAGCAGGAGTAGAGAAGTATTTTTGTAGGCTTTCATAGCGCTCTACATTCATATGCTCCTTCTCAATCGCGATCTTGTTAAGGGTTAATCCTCTTTTTTCAATAGACTTTTTAATGGATTCCCATGGATTCTCAATATCTGTATAGCCGATGATTTCCTGTTCCCAGCCTGCTTTTCTTGCATCTTCTGCTTCCATTTTCGGACATACCAAAAAGGACTCACCTTCAGGAAAAACGGCAAGAGCCAACAATCTTTCATGAGGATCGCTGTGAAAACCGCTTAGGTAAAAAACATTTTCGGTGGATGTTATGAATGCTGCATCTAATTCCTTTTCACTTAGCCATTGCTTTAATAACTCTATACGCTTTACCATTATGTATCACCTCTAAAATAATCTATAATTTGAGATTAACAGCGGAAAGCCTTCAATGCAAATGAAGTTATTAACATCTTCATGTAAGCTTAGAAAAATGATAAAAAAACAGTAGCCTTTTCTTTAATTTTTTAATAATTTAGGGGACATTCAGAAAATCTCCCGAATGTTTGATTACGTAAGTAAAAAATTCATAATCCTCCTCTCCCATTCTGTCATTTTCCCTTTGAATCTGCATAAGGTAAGGTATAGGACAAACCGAACTGCCTAATTTATAGGGGAAAAGGAGGGTTTTTTGTGAAACAGCGCTTGTTAATGTGTATACTGCTTACGGGTGTTTTGCTTTACTATGCTATTCCCCGTCTAGATGTAATGGCGGAGGGAGTTTTTGGTGTTTTCTCGATTGCTTGGCTTAGTCTTGCATTATTAGTGGTTGCAGGAAATATGTCGGCTCTCGTCTATGCTCCAAAGAAGAGGAAAATGAAGAAGGGAACTGTTACTAAAGAAAAAAGGAAAAGAATGTATCAAAGTTAGGGCGTACATTGTATAGCCTGGCTCTTACCCTTATAATGAAAATAAGAATGTCATTTGTAAAGGGTGAAAAGCTTTGGCTACAAAGCACGAACAAATTTTAAAATATATTGATAGCCTCCCTGTAGGCGAGAAAATATCAGTAAGGCAAATTGCAAAAGAATTGACAGTAAGCGAAGGAACCGCTTATCGAGCCATAAAAGACGCTGAAAATAAAGGCTACGTGAGCACCATCGAACGTGTAGGTACGATCCGGATTGAACGTAAGAAAAAAGAAAACATTGAAAAGCTTACATATGCCGAAGTCGTAAACATTGTGGACGGACAAGTGTTAGGTGGTCGATCAGGTTTACATAAGACACTCAATAAATTTGTCATCGGTGCCATGAAGCTCGAAGCGATGATGCGATATACAGGAGCAGGCAATCTATTGATTGTCGGTAACCGTACGAAAGCGCATGAGCAAGCATTAAAAGCTGGAGCAGCAGTGCTGGTCACTGGAGGATTTGACACAGATGACTCAGTGAAAAAATTAGCGGATGAGCTTGAGCTTCCGATTATCTCCAGCAGCTATGACACTTTTACGGTAGCAACCCTGATTAACCGGGCCATCTACGATCAGCTAATTAAAAAAGAAATTTTACTAGTGGAAGATATCTTAACTCCACTGAAAGATACCGTTTTCTTAAAAATAGGCGAAAAAGTTTCTGATTGGCTTCGGTACAATAAAGAAACGACACACAGCCGCTTTCCGGTTGTTGACGAAACAATGAAAGTTCAGGGAATGGTCACATCGAAGGATATAATGGGAGTGGATCCAGAAACTCCGATTGAAAAAATCATGACAAAAAATCCGATGACCGTGAATGGAAAAACTAGTGTTGCCTCATCTGCACACATGATGGTGTGGGAAGGGATTGAGGTATTGCCAGTGGTCGACGATTATCAAAATTTGCAGGGAATTATCAGTCGACAAGACGTCTTAAAAGCTCTTCAAATGATCCAGCGGCAGCCTCAGGTTGGCGAAACAATAGATGATGTGATTGCTAGCCAACTAGTCGATATGGGTGGTAGGGGCAAAGGAGAAGAAATATACCGCTGCGAAGTAACACCTCAAATGACAAATTATTTAGGAACGATTTCGTACGGGGTATTTACTACCATTGTCACAGAAGCAGCCAATAGAGTTTTGAGAGCTTATAAGCGAGGAGATCTAGTAGTCGAAAATATGACTATCTATTTTATCAAGCCTGTACAAATTGATAGTCAGCTTGAAATCATTCCAAAGGTACTTGAGGTCGGCCGCAAATTCGGAAAGGTAGATGTGGAAGTTTTCAATCAAGGAAAGCTGGTCGGTAAAGCAATGATGATGTGTCAGCTGTTGGACCGTACCTGATAAATTGGACAAAAAAAGTGACACAAAAGGTCATCAGTTACGCCTTTTTGTGTCACTTCCTTATTTCTTATAAGCTGTCTCCGCCTCATTTATGGCATGCGGCAAATAGAATTTATACGCTCGAATGCCTCCCCAAATGCTTAAGCCACCTACAATTATGAAAACAGCTGCAACGATATAAGTGATTGTCATTTGATAAAGGAACAATTGGTTAAGCCCGAACAATGCCACAAACATCCCAAGAGCAATGCTGGATTTTGCTGAAATCCACTTTCTTTCCATCGGTAGCTTTGTCCGAAAATACTTAATTTTATAGTAGATATATAAAGCAAGTGATATGATAATAAGGGTAACAAGAATTGGCATTGACTGTATTCCCTCCGTTAGTATGTAATCCATAACATATTGTAACGGTTCATAATCACAATTACCACTATTATATATTGAGAAAAAAAGGAGAATAATATGAAAGCTGAAATTTTAAAGGAAATTAAGAATTACGATACGATCATTCTACATCGGCATGTCCGTCCAGACCCAGATGCATACGGTTCTCAATGTGGACTAGCAGAGATCCTTAAGGTTTCTTTTCCAGAAAAAAAGATATACGCCGTAGGAGAAGAGGACGAGTCCTTACATTACATGAAAAGGCTAGATGAAATTCCTGATGGTACATACAAAGGAGCACTAGTCATTGTATGTGATACAGCTAATGAAGAAAGAATTAGTGACAATCGTTATAAGCTTGGAAATAAACTGATAAAAATTGATCATCATCCTAATGAAGATCCATACGGCGACCTAGTTTGGGTTGATACATCTGCAAGCTCTACAAGTGAAATGATCTATGAGTTTTATTTATTTGGAAAAGACCATGGTCTGAAAATAAATGATGAAGCTGCCAGATTATTGTTTGCAGGTATAGTGGGGGATACTGGAAGGTTTTTGTATCCTAGTACGACGGAGAAAACATTTTTATATGCCGGTGAACTTATTCATTATAACTTTTCTCGAACAGAACTTTTTAACAGCATGTATGATATGAGTGAAAATTTGATCCGTTTAAATGGTTATGTATTGCAAAATTTTGAAATAACCAAAGGCGGAGTAGGAAAAATGGTGCTCGATCAAAACATCTTACAAAAATATGATGTCAAACCTTCAGAGGCCTCCCTTCTTGTCAGCACACTAGGTACTGTAAAAGGATTGAAAGCCTGGGTATTTTTTATTGAAGAAGATGAAGTCATTCGAACAAGACTTCGTTCGAAGGGACCTGTCATAAATGGTGTAGCCAGAAAGTATAACGGCGGAGGACATCCGCTTGCTGCTGGAGCATCTATTTATTCATGGAATGACGTGGATAACGTGGTGAGAGATTTAGAAAAAGCCTGCCAATCATATGAATAAATGCTTTAAGAGCTTATATAAGTGCCAGAGTACCTAAAGAGAATTTCATCGAATTCTTTAAAGGTACTTTGCACTTATATTTGCCGAATCTTCACCTCAATGGTTAGCGTTGTAAAAAACATAATTTCACTTACAATGATACGGTATCTTTTTTTATTTATTTCTATAATTTTGTTTTCAATGGACTTTTGTAAAAGATCCTTTCCTTTATAAACGGTCTCAATATCTTTGGCGATGAGGGAGCTTAAATCGTCTTTGATCGCTTCCTGTGCTTCCGTAACACTTAACGGATCTAGATTATATATTTTATCATTCGTAATGTGGACAGATATATCCTGCACAGTAAGCTTTTGTTCATTTTGCTCGTTTAATGCTTTGTATTCATTTTCCCAGACTTCATTTTTCAAATTTAAATCTTTAATTTCTTCTCTTTGAGCATGAATGAGCTGAGCTTGTCTTTCCTGCATGTTCCCATATAAATAGAGAAATACAACCCAACTGATGATCGTTCCTAAAGCAACTCCTGAAAAAAAACGTTGCCACAAAGGATTTTTGTAATAAGGGGGGATCCTCATGATGATATATTCTCCTGTGTCAGCCACGTAATAATTAATGAACCTGTTTGTGCCCCACCAAGTGCAGATAAGATAAGAAGAATTTGTTTAATAATATCTCTTGTTTCCCCATGGAAGATTCCTCGTTCAAAGTTATAAACGGTATCAAACGTACCTCCAATAGCAGCCACTACTGCCCAGATTCTTAAAGAATCAGATAATCGGAAAATTGTCGTCATTGGGGGCTGATTCGTAAAAAAAGAAGCCATTCCTCCAATAAGAGAGCCACCGATCAATACACCAAAGGAAATAAAAAAACTATTTAAAAACGCTGGAAAAAAAGCCTCCTTCATCTCATCATCCCTTACCAAGTTTTATTCTTACTTCTTATATATGGACGAACCTTGAAAGTTATGATAAGAGGCTCACCTGCGCATTAGCTTTTCTTTTTTTTTTCTGAAAGTCTATAATGAAAACAAGTATGCGGAAATGATAAGGGTGTGTGTTATGTCTTTTATTCAGCTTCAAATTCATACTGCCTACAGTTTGTTAAGAAGTACAGTAAAAATAGAAAGCCTTGTGGAAAAAGCCAAGACAGCCAGTTTATCAGCCTTGGCTATTACAGATATTAATGTGATGCATGGGGTTATTCCTTTTTATAAGGAATGTAAAAAACATGGCATTAAGCCTATTATCGGTCTGACTGCAGATATTTTGCATGGAGAAGAGTCCTACCCGCTCGTTCTGTATGCTCGTAATTACAAGGGTTACGTAAATTTACTAAAAATCAGCAGTGCAATTAAGACGAAATCTCCGCAAGGTCTGCCAGAGAAATGGTTAAAAGGATATGCGGATGGGCTTCTTGCGCTTACTCCTGGTAGAGATGGGGCCATAGAGCAGGCACTATTGCAGGAGAAAACAGATCAAGCACTACAATTCCTTCACCTTTTTCAAAGCATCTTTGGAGAAAAGTATTTCTATTTAGCTCTTCAAAGAGTTAAAGCAGACCAAGAAACTTTATTAAATAATAAATTAAGGGATTTTGCTAATCACCATAAGCTTCAGCTAGTAGCAACGAATCCAGTTTACTATTTGGATCAAAACGATGCTCTCGCCCAAGAGGCATTAATGGCCATTGAAGATGGTGTGAAGCTTTCTGATGAATCGAGGAGAAGGCTACCTTCAAGGAATTTTTATTTAAAATCAGCTCAGGAGATGTTTGAGCTTTTCGAGGATATTCCGGAGGCATTGGAAAATGCAATGAATATCGGTAGCTTATGCAATGTTGAAATTCCACTTAACAGGACGCTGCTTCCGAAATATCCCGTTCCAGAAAAGAAAAACGCGCACGAGTATTTGAAAGAGATTTGCCAAAAGGGCTTTCAGGAAAGATATAAAAATCCACCGAGCCACTACCTAGAACGATTGAATTATGAGTTACATGTCATCGGAAGAATGAATTTCAGCGATTATTTTTTAATTGTTTGGGATTTCATGAGGTATGCGAGAAGTAAAAAGATCCTAACTGGTCCAGGGAGGGGATCGGCAGCGGGATCAATGGTAGCCTATGTTCTTTATATAACGGATGTGGATCCAATGAAGCATAACCTTTTATTCGAGAGATTTTTAAACCCAGAAAGAATCTCCATGCCTGATATTGATATAGATTTTCCTGATGAAAGAAGAGATGAGGTTATTTCATATGTAGCTTCCAAATATGGAGAGCTGCATGTTGCTCAAATTTTAACCTTCGGAACGTTTGCTGCCAAAGCAGCCATTAGGGATTGCGGACGTGTTTTTGGTTTAAACACGAAAGAGTTAGACACTCTTTCCAAAATGGTGCCATCAAGGTTGGGAATTACCATTGAGCAAGCTTTAAAAGAGTCTAAACCATTACGCGATTTTTATGAGGAAAATGAATGTAATCAAAGATTGATTCAGACGGCATTAAAACTAGAAGGATTGCCTCGTCATACGTCTACTCATGCTGCGGGAGTCGTAATTAGTGATCTTCCGTTAACAGAAGTCATTGCCATTCAGGAAGGACATGGCGGAATTCATTTGACTCAGTTCTCAATGGACATTTTAGAAGAAATCGGTCTTTTAAAAATGGACTTCCTAGGACTTCGAAATTTAACGTTAATCGATCATATTCTTACTTCCATTCATAAAACAACTGGAAAAAAGATCGATATTCAGTCCATTCCGCTTAACGATCAGGCTACATTTAAACTATTAAGCAGGGGAGAGACAACCGGGATCTTTCAATTTGAGTCTGAAGGGATGCGAAAGGTGCTTATGCAGCTGAGGCCCGAACGTTTTGAAGATCTGGTTGCCGTCAATGCTCTTTATAGGCCAGGACCGATGGAAAACATCCCAAGCTTTATTAAACGAAGGCACGGGCTTGAAAAAGTAACGTATCCTCATCCAGATTTGAAGGATATTCTTGAAAGCACATATGGCGTGATCGTGTATCAAGAGCAAATCATGAAAATTGCTTCCAAATTTGCAGGGTTTTCTCTCGGAGAAGCGGATCTTTTAAGAAGAGCTGTGTCCAAAAAGAAAAGAGATGTGTTGAACGAACAGAGGCAGCATTTTGTTATGGGTGCCATTAAGCAGGGCTATAAAGAAGAAACGGCTAACGAAATTTACGATTTAATTGTTCGGTTTGCCGACTACGGATTTAACTTAAGCCATGCGGTTGCCTATAGCTTTATTGCATACCAGCTTGCCTACCTAAAAGCTCGTTTTCCGCTTCAATTTATGGCTTCCCTAATGACAAGTGTTATTGGAAATGAAGAAAAAATTTCACAATATGTCCGTGAATTAAAAGGAATGGGCATTGAATTGCTCCCTCCATCTATTAATGAGAGTGCCTTTTCCTTTAAAACAGAGAATGGAAAAATACGTTATAGTCTTGCAGCCATTAAAGGGATAGGCGGGAATGCACTGCGTGAAATTTTTCAAGCGAGACGGCAAAAACCATTTGAGGATTTATTCGATTTTTGCATGAGGGTTTCGAGCAGGGCTATTAACCGAAAAGTAATGGAGTCGCTTATTCATTCTGGAGCTTTTGATGAATTTGGTCAAGATAGAGCCAGTTTGCTGGCAACTCTTGATGTAGCAATTGATCATGCCGAGCTTGTTAAGTTAGATGATGGTCAAGGTGACTTGTTTGCCGATTCAGAATTCACACTGAAGCCGAAATATGTAAAGGTTGAACCAATCGATATAGAAAATAAACTGCTTTTCGAAAAAGCTGCACTTGGTTTTTATCTTTCTAGTCACCCAGTTGAACCGTTTCAAGACCTTTTTACTTATTTTGGAGGTAAGCCTCTAAATGAAATGGAAAAAATGCAAGATACAAAGGCATTAGTAGGTGTTTACATTTCTGAAGTAAAAACGATTCGAACAAAAAAAGGAGAAGTAATGGCTTTTCTTACGATAAGCGATGACAGTGGAGAAATGGAAGCTGTTATTTTTCCGAATGTATATAAAAAAGATCCCCCTCTTTATAAAAAAGGAAACATCGTCATGCTGCAGGGGAATATGGAATCCCGAAACGGTCATAAACAATTTATTGTCCAGCAGGCCTATTCACTAGAAACGCTAAAAAAATGGTCGGAAGAAGTAAAGGCGAAGCTTTTCATAAGAATTGAAAGGAAGCTTCATTCAAAAATATTAATCTCAAAGCTAAAAAATATCCTAAATCAATATCCCGGAAAAACAAGCGTCCACTTATTTTATGAACAGGAAAATCGCTACGTAAGACTTCCTGTTTGGGATTGGGTAAACCCGACAGAGCATTTGCTTGAACGTTTAAAGTCTTTAGTCGGTGAAAAAAATGTAGTATTACGATCGCAATAATCTTTACATCCGTTTAGTTTATGTTATATTGGAAAAGAGAGATGTGGTCTGACCACTTTGAGGATGATCAACTACGTATTGTTAGATATATTAAGGAGTGAATTTCATTGACTTTAAGAGAAGCAGCTTTACATATGCATAGAATAAACAAGGGGAAGTTAGAAACAGTTTCTAAAGTGCAAGTAAGAAATGCAAACGATTTGAGTTTAGCTTATTCTCCTGGTGTTGCAGAGCCGTGTAAAGAAATATATGACAAGCCAGAGAGCGTTTATGAATATACGATGAAAGGTAATATGGTTGCGGTTGTTTCGGATGGAACGGCTGTATTAGGATTGGGAAATATTGGTCCAGAGGCTGCGTTACCTGTTATGGAAGGAAAGGCAGTATTATTTAAAAGCTTTGCTGGTGTAGATGCATTTCCAATTTGCTTAAACACGACTGATGTCGAAAAAATTATTGAGACAGTCAAGCTGATGGAGCCTACATTTGGAGGTGTAAACCTCGAAGATATCGCTGCACCAAACTGCTTTGAAATCGAAGAAAGATTAAAAAAAGAAATGAATATTCCTGTTTTTCACGATGACCAGCATGGAACGGCAATTGTTACAGTGGCCGGTCTTGTAAATGCTCTAAAGTTAATAGGAAAATCTATGTCAGAAATTAAAGTGGTTGTAAATGGAGCCGGTGCAGCAGGAATCGCGATAATCAAGCTGTTATATAGCTATGGTGTCCGAGATGTAATCATGTGTGATTCAAAAGGTGCTATTTATGAAGGCCGACCAAACGGAATGAACGATATAAAACATCAAATCTCAAAAATCACGAACCGAGATAAGCTTTCCGGTAGCCTAGAAGATGTAATTAAAGGAGCTGACGTATTTATCGGAGTATCTGTTGCTGGTGCTTTAACAAAAGAAATGATCCGATCTATGAATGTTGATCCGATTATTTTCGCTATGGCCAACCCAGTTCCTGAAATCATGCCTCAAGAAGCAAAAGAAGCGGGTGCGGCAGTTGTTGGTACGGGACGTTCTGATTTCCCTAACCAAGTCAACAACGTTCTTGCTTTCCCTGGAATTTTCCGAGGAGCTCTTGACGTTAGAGCTACTCACATTAATGAAGAAATGAAAATGGCAGCAGTTGAAGCGATTGCAGGACTGATTGACCCTTCTGAGTTGAATGCAGACTATGTAATCCCAGCTCCATTTGATCCGAGAGTTGCACCTGAAGTGGCTGCAGCAGTCGCAAAAGCAGCTATGGAGACAGGAGTAGCGAGAATGAAAGTGAACCCGGAAGATGTTAAGGAAAAGACTAAAAAGCTTGCAATGATTGGAAAAGAGTGATTCTGTATTGAGCACAATTCCTAATACTTCTTCAAAAATTTATTTAGAAGTAGTCGAAAAAATCAGATCCATGATCGAAGAGTCCGGGCTTTTACCGGGGGATAAAATCCCTTCTGAAAGGGAGCTATCCGAGCGCCTGAAGGTAGGGCGCTCCTCCGTTCGTGAAGCATTGCGGGCTCTCGAGCTACTAGGATTAATTGAGACAAGAAGAGGAGAAGGCACTTTTATTAAAGATTTTCAAGAGCACAGGCTTGTTGAACTGCTAGGTGCTTTTTTTCTACAGGATTCTAAAACGAAAAAGGATTTGGCTGAAACGAAAAGATTCATTGAAATGGACTGCCTTCAAGCAGCTGTAAAGCGTGCTGGAAACGAAATCATTGAAGAGTGCATCGCATGGGCAGAAGAAAATGATTTTACCGACAGTGAATTTTTTGAAAAAATTGCTGCTCTGAATCCAAATAGATTGCTTGAAAGAATATGGCGTGTTGTCAACAGCTATGAAAAATCATCTCATACACTTCAAAAAGTAACGGATAAAATGGCTTATTTAGAATTACTTTTTGCCTTGAAAAATCGTGATAACGAAAGAGTTCTGGAATTATACATGAATCAGATTAGAAAATTGTCGAAAGAATCGTGACACCGTTTTACAAGTTTTTTTCAAGGTGTCATGTACATTAAAAGGACAGGCAATATTTGGAGATATAACGACAAAGGGAGGATTTTTCTTGCTGAAAGAGCTTTTTTCAAAATCTAGAAAGAAAAAATATGCCACGATCCCATCAGAAAGAGATAAACAGGATGTACCTGAAGGTATTATGACAAAATGTCCAAGCTGTAAAAAAATCATGTATACAAAAGAACTTTTAAAAAATTTAAAGGTTTGCTCCCATTGCGGATATCATCATAGAATGAGTGCCTTTGAAAGACTAGACAGTTTATTAGATAAAGATAGCTTTACAGAACTGGATTCCGACTTAGTTTCAGGAAACCCTCTTAACTTTCCTAACTATATTGAAAAATTAGAGCAGGATAAAGCTAAAGCGAATCTTAACGAGGCCGTTTTAACTGGAACGGGTACAATCGAGGGGCATGAGGTTGTTATAGCTATTATGGATGCAAATTTCCGTATGGGAAGTATGGGTTCTGTTGTCGGTGAAAAAATTACGAGAGCCATTGAGAAAGCTCATGAGCTCATGGTTCCGTTTATTATTTTTACTGCGTCCGGTGGTGCACGGATGCAAGAAGGAATTTTATCGCTTATGCAGATGGCAAAAACAAGTGCTGCCCTTAAGCTGTTTAGCGAAAATGGTGGGCTGATTATCTCCGTCATGACTCATCCTACAACCGGTGGAGTTTCGGCAAGTTTTGCTTCGTTAGGGGATTATAACTTGGCAGAGCCAGGAGCATTAATTGGTTTTGCTGGTCGTAGTGTCATTGAACAGACGATTCGTGAAGA
Organism: Peribacillus tepidiphilus; assembly: GCF_009466385.1. Lineage (GTDB taxonomy): Bacteria > Bacillota > Bacilli > Bacillales > DSM-1321 > Bacillus_BN > Bacillus_BN tepidiphilus. Next base: position 175,043 of record NZ_WIAQ01000003.1, read on the forward strand.
ACTCCCGGATGATTTTCAGACAGCCGAATTTCTATTAAAGCATGGTCAGTTAGATGCTGTAGTGTCAAGACTCGAACTGAAGGAGAAACTGGTAACGATTTTAGAAATCCATCGTCCGGGAGGCGAATTGCAATGGTAGGAGAATTGGAATTTGAGCGTCCTGTAGTTGAGCTTCGTAAAAAAATTGACGAGCTCAAAAAAATCACGGAAGATGCAGATGTAGATTTAAGTTCTGAAATTCATAAGCTTGAAAAAAGGCTTGAAAAGCTTCAAAACGATATTTATAAAAATTTGAAGCCTTGGGAACGCGTCCAGATCGCGCGCCATCCTGCCCGTCCTACAACTTTGGATTATATTTCTCATCTATTTACAGACTTCTTTGAGTGTCATGGGGACCGCTGTTTTGCCGACGATGCAGCGATCGTAGGTGGGATTGCGAAATTTAACGGATTGCCTGTTACAGTTATTGGTCACCAAAGAGGAAAAGATACAAAGGAAAATATCCGTCGCAACTTCGGTATGCCACATCCAGAAGGCTATAGAAAAGCCCTCAGATTAATGAAGCAAGCGGAAAAATTCAATCGACCGGTTATTTGTTTTATCGATACGAAAGGTGCTTATCCTGGTAGAGCTGCTGAAGAAAGAGGACAAAGTGAAGCGATTGCCAAAAATCTTTTTGAGATGGCTGGTTTAAAGGTTCCTGTAATTTCTATTGTCATTGGCGAAGGAGGAAGCGGTGGTGCATTGGCTCTTGGAGTAGCCGATAAAATCCATATGCTTGAAAACTCCACCTATTCTGTCATATCCCCGGAAGGAGCTGCCACCATTCTTTGGAAGGATGCAACTCTTGCCAAAAAGGCAGCAGAAAGCATGAGGATTACTGCACTAGATTTAAAAGAGCTTGGCGTTGTTGATGAGGTTATACCAGAAGTAAAAGGTGGTGCGCATAAGGATCTAAAACAACAAGCATTACTAATCGAAAAAACTCTTAAGGATACCTTAAAAGAACTGCTAGCTAAGGAAGAAAAGCAACTCATCCAAGATCGTTATAATAAATTTAGGAAAATTGGACAGTTTTCAGTGAATAAAGAATATAGTCAAATGAAATAATTTTTAAAATACATACACATTGTGTGTGCTGCCACAGTACTTGCTACTGTGGTGTTTTTCTTATTAAATAAATTGGTAAGATACTGAAATATTGGTTTAATATGAAAAATATCAATGTAACTCTTTTTCATAAAACTAAACGCTTACAAGGGATTTTCTTCTAAAGATATTAAAAAATCATGAAAAGATCTTATTTTTTAAGTGAAACTTGTTAAAAACTGCACAAACAGGGTTTACGAAACACAATAACTATTTTAGAATGAAAACGCAGAAAAGAATAAACCTTATTGTGTGGTCCCTTGATCAGATGGTACAGAAAGCCTCGAAAAATACAGGATAAAATTTTGCCTATTTACAAACGCTAAAGATAAATGATTATTGGTAAATTGGCAAAATAACGTTCGGATGGTTCGTTCATAGTACATAGAGGGAATACGCAATGTACATTAATGGAAATTAACTATATGAGGTGATGGCTATGAAAAGAATAGGAGTGTTAACGAGCGGTGGCGATTCTCCAGGTATGAACGCTGCCGTACGTGCTGTCGTACGTAAAGCGATTTATCATAATCTTGAAGTATACGGGATTTATCACGGATATCAAGGATTGATTAATGGAGATATTCGTAAGCTTGAACTCGGTTCAGTAGGTGACATCATCCAACGTGGTGGAACTATACTTTTTTCTGCGCGCTGTCCTGAATTTAAGACGGAAGAGGGCCAGCTTAAGGGAATCGAGCAATTGAAAAAGCATGGGATTGAAGGACTTGTTGTAATTGGTGGAGATGGCTCTTACATGGGAGCTAAGGCTTTAACAGAACGCGGTTTTCCGTGCGTTGGTGTACCTGGAACAATTGACAATGACATCCCAGGAACAGAATTCACAATCGGCTTTGATACGGCTTTAAATACAGTGATTGATGCCATTGACAAAATTCGTGACACGGCAACCTCTCATGAAAGAACCTATGTTATTGAGGTAATGGGCAGAGACGCAGGCGATATCGCTTTATGGGCTGGTCTTGCAGGAGGTGCAGAATCGATTATCATTCCGGAAGAGAATTATAATATGGAGGATATCGTTGCAAAACTCAAGCGCGGACACGAACGAGGCAAAAAACACAGTATCATCGTAGTTGCTGAAGGTGTCGGAAGCGGCGTTGAAATTGGGAAGAAAATTGAAGAGATGACAAATTTTGATACTCGTGTAACCGTACTGGGTCACGTTCAACGTGGAGGTTCTCCTACTGCTGTCGATCGAGTGCTAGCAAGCAGACTAGGGGCAAGAGCAGTTGAGCTTTTAATTGAAGGAAAAGGTGGACGTGCTGTTGGGATCGAGAAGAATCAGCTGGTTGATTACGATATCATAGAAGCACTTTCTAAGAAACATGTCATTGATATGAACATGTATAAGCTTTCACAAGAACTATCTATTTAACTTTGTGTTTTTCTTCAAAATTAAAGGAGGATTTTTCTTACAATGCGTAAAACAAAAATTGTATGTACAATTGGCCCTGCTAGCGAATCGGTAGAAAAGCTGTGCAAATTAATTGAAGCTGGAATGAATGTTGCTCGCTTGAATTTTTCTCATGGAAGTCATGAAGAGCATGCTGCCAGAATTAAAAATATTAGAGAAGCAGCAAAAATAACAGGCAAGCAAGTAGCTATTTTACTTGATACAAAAGGACCTGAAATCCGTACTCATAACATGGAGAACGATGCAATTGAACTTAGAGCAGGATCAAATGTCATCATTTCAATGACAGAAGTACTTGGAACCCCTGAAAAATTCTCGATTACCTATGAGGGTTTAATTGAGGATGTACGCGTCGGTTCGAAAATTCTTCTTGATGATGGTCTAATTGGACTTGAAGTGACAAAGGTTGACCATGATCATAAAGAAATCCACACAACTGTATTAAACAGCGGAGTGTTAAAAAATAAAAAGGGTGTTAACGTACCGGGAGTTTCTGTAAATTTACCTGGTATTACAGAGAAGGATGCGCAGGATATTGTATTTGGAATCGAGCAAGGCATTGACTTTATTGCAGCATCTTTCGTTCGTCGTGCATCGGATGTGCTTGAAATTCGTGAGCTACTGGAAAAACATCAAGCAACGCATATTCAAATCATTCCGAAAATCGAAAACCAAGAAGGTGTCGATAAAATTGATGAAATCTTAGAGGTTTCCGACGGATTAATGGTAGCACGTGGAGACCTAGGAGTGGAGATACCTGCTGAAGAAGTTCCATTAGTTCAAAAAGATTTGATTAAAAAGTGTAATGCACTAGGAAAACCAGTTATAACTGCTACGCAAATGCTTGATTCCATGCAGCGTAATCCTCGCCCAACACGCGCTGAAGCATCTGACGTTGCAAACGCCATTTTTGATGGTACAGATGCTATCATGCTTTCAGGAGAAACCGCAGCAGGTTCCTATCCGGTAGAAGCAGTACAAACGATGCATAACATTGCATCTAGAGCAGAACAAGCCTTAAATCATAAAGAAATTCTGTCCATACGAAGCAAAGATAACGAACATAACATTACAGATGCAATCGGACAATCGGTAGCACATACCACATTAAATCTCGATGCTAGTGCCATTATTACTCCAACTGAAAGTGGACATACGGCACGAATGATTTCTAAATATCGTCCAAAAGCTCCGATCGTTGCTGTTACATCAGATGAGCGCGTTTCTAGAAGACTGGCGCTGGTATGGGGCGTCTATCCGCAAATCGGCCAGAAAGCAAACTCTACGGATGAAATGCTTGAAATTGCGATTCAAGAAGGATTGAATTCTGGGCTTGTTTCTCATGGGGACCTTGTTGTCATTACCGCAGGTGTTCCAGTAGGAGAAACGGGCACTACGAATTTAATGAAAATCCATGTAATTGGAAACACGATCATAAAGGGGCAAGGAATCGGCCGTAAGTCTGCTACAGGTCGTGTTGTTTTGGCGAAGAACGCTGCAGAAGCTTTGGAGAAAGTGACTGAAGGCTCTATCCTCGTCACAATCGGTTCTGACAAAGAGATGATGCCTGCTATTGAGAAGTGTGCAGCACTTGTTACAGAAGAAGGCGGAATCACAAGCCATGCTGCTGTTGTCGGAGTCAACCTTGGAATTCCAGTCATTGTTGGAGCTGAAGGGGCAATGGCACTTCTAAAAGAAGGACAAGAAGTAACAGTTGATGCTTCTCGCGGTTTTATTAACGAAGGAAGAGCGAGCGTTCTATAATGAAAGTAAGAGCCTCCCAAATACGGGGGCTCTTTTTGTCTAGCTTCAAGCGCAGCCTTCGGGTATTGTTTCATTCATCAAAATCAACGAAAATGTTTTTGGATATAGGACATACAGTGTATAATATAGAAAAGTTATGATTTTTCGGAGGCGAGTATTTGAGATACCTTTTACTTTTTTTAATTATCATACCTGCTTTAGAAATAGGAGTATTGTTGTATTCTGGTAAAACGATTGGTGTGATTCCAACCATTTTACTCATTATCGCTACTGGGATTGCTGGTGCCTATCTAGCAAAGCAGCAAGGATTGGAGACCATTCGTAAAGCACAGCAGCAGATTAGTTATGGAAAAATGCCGGGAGACGCATTGATTGACGGAATATGTATTTTAGTGGGCGGATGCCTGCTGCTAACTCCTGGTTTTATTACGGATCTCATCGGATTTATTCTGCTTTTACCTCCTACTAGGATTGTTGTAAAACCATTCATAAAGAGAATGTTCCGAAGCATGATCAACAAAGGAAACCTCACAATCATCAGATAAAAAAGGGTGGCACGTCAATGATGAGCCACCCTTTTCATTATAATTCTTCTTTTTTGCCCATGATAAAATTCCAAAGGTCTTTGAAAACGTTGCTTCTTTGCAGCGTGTTAATGATTACTAGCGTAACAGGTCCGACAATTAAACCAAGAAAGCCAATCAGCTTGAATCCCACGAATAGAGAAATAAGTGTTGCTAGTGGATCAAGTCCGATGCTTGAGGACAAAATTTTAGGTTCCATGATTTGGCGTTGAACGAGAACAACTATATAAAGCACTCCTAATCCAATGGCAAGGTTCATTTCACCAGCAACAGCCTCGTAGATAATCCAAGGAACGAAAACAGCACCTGTACCTAAATAAGGAAGGATATCAACAAACCCTGCAACTAATGCAATCGTAATCGCATAATCTACTCGTAAAACCAATAATCCGATTAAGACAATGATCGTAGTAATGGATATGAGAGTTAGCTGGGCTTTTATAAAACCGAAAAGAGCTCTTTTTAAATCTGCAAAGATTTTAGAGACGCTTTCCTTTACTTTAGAAGGAGCAATCCTACCGGCAAATCCCTTTAGTCGATACCAATCCTTGCTGATAAAAAATGTTGCAAGTAATGAGAATATTAAAACGGTCGCAACGTTTGGGAACCAGCCGATAATGACGGGAATGTTATGAAAGAAATTTTGAATAAACGCCCCAACCGTTGTGGCAATTTTTTTCCCCACACTTTCGATATTGGACATAATCGTGTCTTGTTGACCTGCGTCTAAGTTATTGAATAAAGCTGAAAACTTGTGATACATCGGAAGGATTTGCGTGCCGATGAATTGTTCCATATAATCAATGAGTGTTTCCAAATGTCTCGGAACAACATTTGCTAAATAATTGGCACCGGAAACAATCTCTGCTACCAATAAGGTGATCAAACCTACAAAAACTCCGATGATTAGGATTAGTGAAAGAATTACGGCTAAAGCCCTGGGCATCCTTGCTTTCTTTTCAAAGAAATCTACAAGTGGGTTAATTAGGAAGGCTATGACTAAAGCTATGATAAATGGGTAGGTAACACTAGCTGTGTAATATAACGTAACAGCACTTAATGCAACAATACCGACCACGAAAAATAATCGAACAAGACGGTAAATATAAATGGGATTCAAATTGTATCCTCCTAACAATTTTTCATATGTATTTATTTTACTACGGAATATTCATTTATAAAGTTTCATTTTTCTAATGCAAATTTATTTTTTAGGCGGTGAAGGTATGAATGGATCGATCTTATTTTTACTATTATTAGTTATTGTAGGTTTGATTGCAAAAAATACCTCGTTAGTGATTGCATCAGCCATTCTTCTAATGATCAAGTTAATCGGTATTAGCGATAGAGTGTTTCCGTTTTTACAAGCGAAAGGAATCAATATCGGGGTCACGGTCATTACCATTGCTGTTCTTGTCCCCATTGCAAGCGGTTCGATTGGTTTTAAGGAGCTGTCAGATGCCATTAGGTCTCCATATGCTTGGATTGCCTTAGCTTCAGGTATTACTGTTGCTTTAATAGCAAAAAGCGGACTCACCTTATTGGTGAATGATCCACATATAACAGCGGCTCTAGTTTTTGGAACCATCATTGCTGTTTCTTTGTTTAAAGGTGTAGCTGTAGGTCCGCTCATTGGTGCAGGGATTGCCTATTTAGCCATGAAAATCTTTGAATTCTTTCATTAAAAGGATGATGAGGCTGAGTGAAAGCTTTCAGATTGTTGACAAAGGCTCTATTTAATTAGTCTGAATAGACTTTGTCTTCAAAGCTTTATCAGCCTTTTTCTATAGGATTTAAAATTCAAATTTTAGATATATTTACTAGGTGATTTATTTAGTTTTTCTGGTAAAATATTAATTTTTTCACATTTTAATTTCTTTTCATTCACAAAAGTCTGATAATTGTTTATAATAGGACTTGTAAGCGCAATCTATTTTTATACTAATCTTTATCTTTAGAATTTACTTTATTGATGTTAATAAAGTTATTACGGTGAAAAAATGAGCATCCGCTCACCAAAGCTTTTATAGTTTTAAATAGGGTTAACATGAAAGAGTTAACAAATTTCAAATTTTGTTTTTGATTATACAATTATATTGTTAACGCTTTCATTATAGGGCGAAATAGATAAAAAATGCCCGCCATATACATAAATGAACAGACGGCTTATCCACGTTTGTTTCATTTCAGCCAAATTGGCAAATACTTCTAAATGGGTAAAGGGGAATTTTTTAGAAAAGGAGAGATAGTGTATGACAGTAACAAGAGGTCTCGAGGGAATTGTAGCTACAACTTCATCAATCAGCTCAATCATTGATGATACTTTGACGTACGTTGGATACAATATCGACGATTTGGCTGAGAATGCGAGCTTTGAAGAAGTAATCTATTTACTATGGCACCGTCGCTTGCCTAATAAGCTTGAGCTACAAGAACTTACTGCTCAGCTGGCTGAGAATATGAGTCTGCCAAAAGAGTTTCTAGATCATTTTAAGATGTATCCGATCAAGAAGGTGCATCCAATGGGTGCGCTTCGATCTGCACTTTCTTTGTTGGGGTTATATGATGAGGAAGCAGATCAAATGGATGAGGAATCTAATTATCGTAAAGCTATTCGCCTGCAAGCAAAAATTCCTACTATTGTTACCGCTTTTGCTCGTATTAGGAAAGGGCTTGAGCCGGTTGCTCCAAGAAAAGACTTGAGCTTTGCTGCTAATTTCCTTTATATGCTTAGTGGTAAAGATCCGTCACCTATTGAAGAAGAGGCATTTAACAAGGCATTAGTACTTCATGCTGATCACGAGCTTAATGCCTCAACGTTTACAGCTCGTGTATGTGTTGCAACACTATCTGATATTTATTCCGGTATTACCGCTGCAATTGGTGCATTAAAAGGTCCTCTTCATGGTGGAGCTAACGAAGCCGTAATGAAGATGTTAACTGAAATTGGTTCTCTTGAAAATGTTGATAACTACATCCAAACAAAGCTGCAAAATAAGGAAAAAATCATGGGATTTGGTCACCGCGTATACAGAAACGGAGACCCTCGTGCTAAGCACTTAAAGAAAATGTCAGAAAAGTTAACGAATTTGACCGGACAGTCACAATACTATGATATGTCTGTTCGTATTGAAGAACTTGTGACATCTCAAAAACCACTTCCGCCAAACGTAGATTTCTATTCAGCATCTGTCTATCACAGCCTAGGCATTGATCATGATTTATTTACACCTATATTTGCAGTAAGCCGTACTTCCGGTTGGCTTGCACATATTTTAGAGCAATATGAAAACAATCGCTTGATTCGTCCTCGTGCTGAATATACAGGTCCTGGAATGCAAAAATATGTTCCGATCGAGCAGCGATAAAAAATATTTTTTAAAAAGATAGAATATATAGTAGATTTATATTAATAGAAATAATAAGGTTAGAGGTTTCGTCCATTTGTAGTGAGCCTTCTAACCTTTGATATTGAAATTGGAGGGTATAGTATGAGTCAAGGTGAAAAAATTACAGTTACAAATGGTGTATTGAATGTACCAAACAACCCGATCATTCCATTTATCGAAGGTGATGGAATTGGGCCAGACATTTGGGCAGCTGCATCCCGTGTTATAGAGGCAGCTGTTGAAAAAGCATATAATGGACAAAAGGCCATAGTTTGGAAAGAGGTACTTGCAGGTGAGAAAGCATTTAACCAAACAGGTGAATGGCTCCCTCAAGAAACATTAGATGTAATAAAAGAATATTTGATTGCTATTAAAGGTCCACTTACGACTCCTGTTGGTGGAGGAATTCGTTCCTTGAACGTAGCATTACGCCAAGAATTAGATTTATACGTCTGCTTACGCCCCGTTCGTTATTTTGACGGTGTACCATCCCCTGTTAAGCGTCCGGAAGACACTGACATGGTTATTTTCCGGGAAAATACAGAAGATATTTATGCGGGGATCGAATACGCAAAAGGCTCTGAAGAAGTGAAAAAAGTGATTGACTTCCTACGCAATGAAATGGGTGTTACTAAAATTCGCTTCCCAGAAACTTCTGGTATTGGTATTAAGCCAGTTTCTGAAGAAGGAACAAAACGTTTAGTCCGTGCAGCCATTAACTATGCAATCAAAGAAGGTCGTAAATCTGTAACATTGGTACATAAAGGAAACATCATGAAGTTTACAGAAGGAGCCTTTAAAAACTGGGGTTATGAGCTTGCTGAGAAAGAGTTCGGTGATAAAGTGTTCACTTGGGCACAATATGATCGTATTAAAGAAGCTGAAGGCTCTGAAGCTGCCAACAAAGCACAAGCAGCTGCAGAAGCTGAAGGGAAAATCATTATTAAAGATTCGATTGCTGATATCTTCTTACAGCAAATTTTAACTCGTCCAAAAGAATTTGATGTTGTTGCAACCATGAACTTGAATGGAGATTATATCTCAGATGCTCTTGCAGCTCAAGTTGGTGGAATCGGAATCGCGCCAGGAGCAAACATTAACTATGAAACTGGTCATGCGATCTTTGAAGCTACTCACGGAACCGCTCCAAAGTATGCGGGATTAGACAAGGTAAACCCTTCTTCTGTTCTACTTTCAGGGGTATTAATGCTTGAACATCTCGGCTGGAATGAAGCGGCAAAATTGATAATAGAATCTGTTGAAAAAACCATTTCTTCTAAAGTAGTAACTTATGATTTTGCTCGCTTAATGGATGGTGCAACAGAGGTTAAGTGCTCTGAATTTGCAGATGAGTTGATCAAAAATTTATAAAATATTGGTCTTAGTTACCTAGAAGAGTGGCTTAAAGATGAAAAACCATTTAAAGGGAAATTGAATAAGTCACTCTTCGTTACATAAGAATCTCACATGGAAGAATGGAGGAGAGAAAGAAAAATGACAACTTTAAAACGGAAAAAGATTTCTATAATTGGCGGTGGCTTTACTGGAGCAACAACTGCATTTTTAGCAGCACAAAAAGAGCTTGGAGATGTTGTACTTGTAGACATTCCACAAATGGAAAATCCTACAAAAGGTAAAGCATTAGATATGTTAGAAGCTAGCCCGGTACAAGGGTTTGATGCAAACATTATTGGTACTTCTAATTACGAGGATACAGCTAATTCTGATCTAGTTATTATTACTGCTGGTATCGCGCGTAAGCCAGGAATGAGCCGAGATGATCTAGTTCAAACAAACCAAAAAATCATGAAATCTGTAACAAAAGAAATTGTAAAATATTCTCCAGATTGTTACATACTTGTGTTAACAAACCCTGTAGATGCAATGACTTATACAGTATTTAAAGAGTCAGGCTTTCCTAAAAACCGCGTAATCGGTCAATCTGGTGTACTTGATACTGCACGTTTCCGTACTTTTATTGCCCAAGAGTTAAATATATCTGTTAAAGATGTAACGGGCTTCGTTTTAGGTGGTCATGGAGATGATATGGTTCCTTTAGTAAGATACTCTTATGCTGGTGGCATACCTTTAGAAACACTAATTCCAAAGGATCGCTTAGATGCGATTGTTGAACGTACTCGTAAAGGCGGAGCTGAAATTGTTAATCTATTAGGAAACGGTAGTGCTTATTATGCACCTGCTGCTTCTCTTGTAGAAATGGCGGAAGCAATCCTTAAAGATCAACGACGTGTTCTTCCAGCCATCGCTTATTTAGAAGGAGAATATGGTATGGAGGGTCTTTACCTTGGAGTTCCGACAATCCTTGGAGCAAATGGTATCGAGAAAGTAATCGAACTTGAACTGACAGAAGAAGAAAAAGCAGCACTTGCTAAATCTGCAGATTCTGTTCGAAATGTTATGAGTGTTTTAGCATAAATGGAAAAAATTCGGGAGCTTCTCCCGAATTTTTTTCACACTGCCATCTTTATAACGAACACCAAAAAATTGATGCGGAGGTGTAAAAGATGTTATTGGGAAAAAAGAGGAAATTAGGTAGAGGAATTGGAGAGATAAAAATAGGAGAAAAGCTTTCATTGACTGAAAAAATTGAGGATAAGGACCTTCTCCTTTATTTAGGTTTGACAAATGATGCAAATCCGCTCTATATTCAACACGACTACGCCTCGTTAACTCCATTTAAAAAACCTATTGTGCCTAACATCATGCTCTTAGGAATTATCACTTCAGCAATCTCGAAATATCTTCCAGGTCCGGGTAGCCATATTTTGAGGCAAGATATTCAGTTTGTAAAACCTGTTTATCATTATGCTACGGTCAAATTTTTATTTGAAGTAAAGGAAGTTAATTTTGGAGAACATTCAGTAACGATTTCTGTCTTAGGAGAAAATGAAGAAGAAATGGTACTGAATGGGGTGGTCGTTGTATATCCACCTAAAACATCAGATGGTACAGACGGTGAAGCGCTGGAAAACTTTTGATAGCTATTTTGAATATTCTACTGATTTATGAGGCTTAATGAAGGCCTCTTTTTTTGTCTTGCTCTTCGAATAAAATTTTGTAGTTGGAAATTAAATTATTTATAATGAAATTATAAAAAAAGGCTTCTTCGGTTTTGGGGTTAATAAGGTTCAGGAGGATTTTATGTCAAAAAAAGTATTAGTCGTTGATGATGAGCAATCAATCGTAACGTTATTGAAGTATAACTTAGAACAGGCAGGATTCGAGGTTCTTACTGCCTCAGACGGGGAAGAAGGAAAAACTATTGCAATAGAAGAGAGACCAGATTTGATCGTTTTAGACTTAATGCTTCCAAAGCTTGATGGAATAGAGGTTTGCAAGTTATTAAGACAACAAAAGATTATGGTTCCGATTCTGATGTTAACAGCAAAAGACGACGAATTTGACAAAGTGCTGGGACTTGAACTGGGCGCAGATGACTATATGACGAAACCATTTAGTCCTCGTGAAGTAGTGGCTAGGGTAAAGGCCATTTTACGACGTTCTTCATTTTCTCAAGAACACTCAGATATTGCTGTAGATGATGGAGAATTCATTAAAGTCGGCAAGTTAAAGGTTTATCCAGAACGTTATGAAGCGTTTTTTCATGAAGAAAAATTGGAGTTAACTCCAAAGGAATTTGAATTGCTCGTGTATCTGACAAAACATAAAGGTAGGGTTCTTACTAGAGATCAGTTACTAAGCTCAGTTTGGAACTATGATTTTGCAGGAGATACGAGAATTGTCGATGTTCATATTAGCCATTTGCGTGAAAAAATCGAAGAAGATACGAAAAAACCAAAATATATAAAAACGATTAGAGGACTGGGGTATAAGTTTGAGGAGCCGAAGGGAGAATGATTAGGTTCCGATCTAAATTGTTTATAACTTTTATATCTCTAATCATTATCGTAATGCTTTGTCTAGGTATATTACTTGGGCAGTTTTTCAAGACTTATTATTTTAACAGCTTTAATAATAGAATACAGCATGAGTTAAGTATCATCGTTAATTATATTGAAGATATTGGAGGAATTTCAGCCTTTTTAAATGATCGGAAGGCCAAAAATATTTTTTCCACCTTTGAATCAAGCCTTACAATCATTTCCATGGAAAAAGAAGTTTTATACAATTCATATACCATAGGGAAGACTTCGCCCACCCTAAATAATGATACTCTAAGAAAAATCGTTTCATCTAGAAAAGAGGGCTATGAGGTTATTAAGGACGGGGACGAACTTCATTTCTATTGGATGCCAATCAAAAATAACGATGAAATTATTGGGTATGCAGTGATTAGTAATGAAATAGAAGAAATCAAAACGGCTAATCAACAGATGTGGTGGATTTTATTTATCAGTTTAGGTACATCGTTAATGATCATTATAATGGTTGGAAGCAGAATTGCTGCGCGCTATACTAGACCCATCGAAGCGGCTACAAATGCGGCGATTGAGTTGGCAAAAGGAAATTTTCGTGTAAGGACATACGAGGAACATTCAGATGATACGAGTATGCTTAGCGCATCTATCAATATTTTGGCCCGTAACCTACAAGAAATGGAAATAGCTAGAGAAATGCAGCAAGATCGTCTTGCCACATTAATCGAAAACATAGGTAGTGGCGTTTTATTGATTGATAGTAAAGGTTATATTACTTTAATAAATAAGGCGTACAAGCAATTATTCAAAGTGAACCCATCTGATTTTTTATTTCGATTGTATTATGAGGTTATTGAGCATAAAGAGGTCATCAACCTCATAGAAGAAATTTTCATGACGGAAAAAAGCGTAAAAAAGCAAATGCTTCTGCCTCTAAGGCTAGAAAGAAAGCATTTTGAGGTGTACGGGGCACCAATTATCGGAACAAATGATGAATGGAAAGGAATTGTTCTTGTATTTCATGACATAACGGAGTTAAAAAAGCTTGAGCAGATGAGGAAAGACTTTGTCGCCAACGTGTCTCATGAGCTAAAGACACCAATCACTTCCATTAAGGGATTTTCTGAAACATTATTGGACGGGGCGATGAAGGATGAAAATACGCTGGAATATTTTTTGACCATCATTTTGAAAGAAAGTGATCGACTTCAAACTCTTATTCAAGATTTACTTGATCTATCGAAAATGGAACAACAAGAGTTTTCATTAAACATAAATCGATTAAATATTTCTAATCTTCTTCAAGAAACATATGCCATTCTTGAAAAAAAAGCGAAAGATAAAGACATTTCCTTTCAACTTGAAACACCTAAAGCGCCAGCTCTAGTTGAAGCGGATTCCTATCGTCTTAAACAAGTGTTTATTAACCTAATTAACAATGCCATTACTTACACGCCTAACGGAGGAGAAATAAAGGTCATTGTTAGGGATGAAGCGGGTTTTGTCTGTGTGGAAGTAAAAGACACAGGTATTGGGATTGAACGAGATGAATTGCCGAGAATATTCGAGAGGTTTTACAGAGTTGATAAGGCAAGAAGCCGAAATTCAGGAGGTACTGGTCTAGGCCTAGCGATTGTTAAGCACATTGTAGAAGCTCATAAAGGAAAGATTTCAGTAGAAAGCACGCCAGGGAAAGGGACTTCTTTTTTTGTGAAAATCAGAAAAAAATTTCCGGGTAAAGATAAAAGTACAAACTGATTGCTCCAGCAATGGATTGAAAGGGAAATCTTAACAAGATTTTTACAGATTTATAATCTTCAATTTACATGTACCGTTTACAATGTTTCATGAAGACCCCTTCATCCAAGGAGCCTAGAAAAGGCAAGGACATGACCCCGTCCTTGCCTTTTTGCATAGAAATCACTTTTATTTTCTCCTTTCTTTTAACATTCGTAAAATAAATTATGGTAAAAAAGAAACCTTTTCATCTTCTAATCGTAAGAAAGAGTAACGTGAAAAAGGGTAGTGTCAAAAGTTCTATGAAAAACTAGTTCTAGGCATCTCCGCCAGGATTTCAGGAATAGCCAAGTCCGCAATCGCTCTTGACAAACAGTCGAAAAAGGTTGCGATACGGCCATCAAGGGCGAAGGGAACAAAA
>NZ_WIAQ01000030.1 GCF_009466385.1 Peribacillus tepidiphilus
TGCCCACGTGTTACTCACCCGTCCGCCGCTAACTTCTCAAAAGCAAGCTTTTAAGAAGTCCGCTCGACTTGCATGTATTAGGCACGCCGCCAGCGTTCGTCCTGAGCCAGGATCAAACTCTCCAAAAAGTTTTATAAGCACCGAACCTCTTCGTCAGCTTCGCTCGCTCACGTCCTCATTTATCAACAATAAACTCCGGCGTTCGCTCGCTTTGCTTCCTCGACCTTCTCGCTTCTAAAACTTTTTTCGTTTTAAAAGAGAGAAAATCCGATTCTCAACTCCATCTTTTTCGAGCTTGACTTGCTCATAAATTGCGTTGCTTAAAAGCAACTAGAATTAACGTTGACGTATTGTTTTGTTTAGTTTTCAAAGTGCAATTCAGAACAGCTTTTTAATAATATCACCGACTCAACATAGAGTCAAGTATTTTTTTAGAGTTTTTTTGAACTCTTTTCAAAAGCTGTTTGCTTCGTAACAACAGATATAAATATACCACCATCTTTTATACGGTGCAATAGGTTTTTTGAAAATTTTTTTGAGATAATTAAAGAATTATAATTCTAATTATTCCAATAAACTTTAATGCCGTTATCTACTAAATTTTTTCTATTTTAGAATAGCTTCCAAAGGTCTGTTGCCATTTCATCAAAAAATAACCCGACAACCTTAATAGGCTATCGGGTATTTATCATGATTATGATCGATGACGCATTAATGGGAATAGTAAAACATCACGAATAGATGGTGAATTTGTTAATAACATAACCAAACGATCGATTCCGATTCCGAGTCCACCAGTTGGAGGCATACCATATTCTAATGCTTCGATAAAATCCTCATCCATCTCGTGTGCTTCATCGTTTCCTTGTTCTTTTTCCTTCAGCTGAGCTTCAAAACGCTGACGCTGATCGATTGGATCGTTTAATTCTGTGAAGGCATTTGCATGTTCACGACCAACGATAAATAATTCAAAACGATCTGTAAAACGAGGATCTTCTTCATTTTTCTTAGCCAGTGGTGAAATTTCTACAGGGTGACCGTAAATAAATGTAGGCTGGATTAACTTGTCTTCTACTTTTTGTTCAAAGAACTCGTTTACAATATGTCCGAATTCCATGTGCTCAGTAATTTCAATTCCATGTTCTTTAGCAAGCTGCTGAGCTTCTTCCTTCGTCATATGTTTCCAGAAGTCAACGCCTACATATTCTTTAATCGCATCTACCATGTGTAGTCGTTTCCATTCAGGCTTCAGATCTATTTGGTGTTCACCGTACTGAACAGTTGTAGTACCAAGAACCTCTTGAGCAATATGAGCAATGAGATTCTCTGTAAGCTTCATAATATCACGATAATCAGCGTAGGCCTCATATAGTTCGATCATCGTAAATTCAGGATTATGTCTTGTTGAGATTCCTTCATTACGGAAAACTCGACCGATTTCATAAACTTTTTCAAGTCCGCCAACGATTAGGCGTTTCAGATGAAGCTCAATCGCAATACGCATATATAATGTCATATCTAATGCATTATGATGCGTAATAAACGGACGTGCTGATGCTCCTCCTGCAATGGAATGCATCATAGGAGTTTCCACTTCCAAGTAGCCATGATCATCTAAATAGCGGCGCATAGCTTGGATGATACGGCTGCGCATAATGAATGTTCTCTTGCTTTCTTCATTTGTAATGAGATCCACATAGCGTTTACGGTAACGTTCTTCAACATCTTTCAAGCCGTGGAATTTATCTGGAAGAGGACGAAGTGCTTTTGTAAGGAAAACAAATTTTGTCGCTTTTACAGAAAGCTCTCCTACTTTCGTTTTAAAAACCGTACCGGTTACACCAATGATATCCCCTAGGTCTGCAGAATCGAACTCTGCATAGCTTTCTTCTCCTACAGCATCCATACGTACATAGATTTGAATTTGACCGGATAAGTCTTGAATATGAGCGAAGCCTGCTTTACCTTTTCCGCGTTTTGTCATAATGCGGCCGGCAATAGTCACTTCTACATTTTTTTCATCCAATTCCTCTTTGGATAAATCACCGTAAGCTTCCAAAATTTCTTTTGTTTGATGGGTGCGTTCAAATCTTTTTCCAAATGGATCTTTGCCTGCATCAAACATAGCTTGCATTTTTTCGCGCCTTACCTTCAGCTGGTCATTTAACTCTTCATGACTCATTGTTCTCACTCCATTTTGCTTAATCATATATATCATTAGTTCGTATATGTGAACAGAATATCCCTATCCATTTTACACAAACTATTACAATAAGACATCTTTTTCAAAAAAATTTCTTACTAATATAAAAACTGCCAGAATTTCTGGCAGTTTAATTAATGGGTATTATAGTAAAAGTTTGCTATCAATGTCAACCAACTGCGACGCTTGCTTCTTTAGCTTCCACTTCTTCTACTAAGCTATATAGCAGGTTCACTAGTTCTTCACGAGTGTTGCATTCATTTATAACATTTCGAACCTTTGCATTTCCGCGGATTCCTTTTAGATACCATGCAGCATGCTTTCTCATTTCACGAACCGCAATGTTTTCGTTCTTTAAGGCAATTAAACGATCCAAATGCAAAATACAAACATCAATTTTCTCTCGAACAGATGGTTCTCCAATCAATTCTCCTGTCTCAAGATACTTGACCGTACGGTAAATCATCCAAGGGTTGCCTAGAGCTGCACGACCAATCATTACGCCGTCACAGCCTGTTTCATCAAGCATGCGTTTTGCATCCTGAGGTGTCTGAATATCCCCATTTCCGATAATCGGAATATTAACAGCTTGCTTTACCTCACGGATAATATCCCAATTTGCTTTTCCTTCATACATTTGAACTCGGGTTCTACCGTGAAGAGATACTGCTGATCCACCTGCACGCTCAACCGCCTGTGCATTTTGAACAGCATAAATATGCTCTTCATCCCATCCCATTCTCATTTTGACCGTTACAGGCTTTTCAACAGCATCGACCACAGCCGCTACCATATCATAAATTTTATTTGGGTCTAAAAGCCATTTCGCTCCAGCGTCACATTTCGTAATTTTAGGAACTGGGCATCCCATATTGATGTCTATAATATCGGCATTTGTGTTTTTATCAACAAAGCGTGCTGCTTCTACTAGAGATTCTCTTTCACCACCAAAAATTTGCAAGCTTAGCGGTTTTTCTCTCTCATCTATATAAAGCATACTCATCGTTTTCTCGTTTTTAAACACAATACCCTTGTCGCTGACCATTTCAGCACAAACAAGCCCGGCGCCAAACTCTTTTACAGTAAGGCGAAAAGCAGAGTTACAAACACCGGCCATAGGCGCCAATACTACAGGGTTTTTCATCGTAATGTCACCAATCTTTAACAACCTGTAAACCTCCTTGCTGTTTAATGTATATTTCAAAAGACCAAAACTAATCTTCAATCTTCCTTTGGACTCAGTTCATCAAGAGGAACTTCAAGTATTTCCGCAACCTCGGTCAAGAACTTCTCCGTTGGCATTCGATTTCCTCTTTCTACCTCACCTAGCAAGGAGACGGAGACTCCAAGCTCTTTGGCGAAGCCTTCTTGTGTAAAGCCTTTTAATTTCCGAAAAGCTCGAATGCGTCTTCCCCATTTTTCCGCTTCCATAATCGAACTCCTTCTTTATCTGGTATTCCATTCAGAATTGTATATAGTGGGTCCTTCATTTTCGGAATTGTGATGGTAGGCTCTATCTCCAATAAAGGAATGATGACAAAAGCTCTCTCTTGTATCCGAGGATGAGGAACAGAAAGACTATCTGTTTCAATATTGTCTTGATTATATAGTAAAATGTCAAGGTCTATTGTCCGTGGCCCCCACCGAATTTCCCTTTTTCTTCCAAGAATCTTCTCGGTATTAAGACATTTTTCTAATAGCTCTTGAGCAGAATAGGAGGTTTTTATTTTCATTACGAGATTCAAAAAATTTCCTTGATTTGTAAACCCGACAGGTTCAGTCTCGTAAATGGATGATAAACGGACGATCTCAATATTCTCGTCTTGATCTAAAATTCGAACAGCGGTATGCAAATATTCTAAACGATTCCCTAAATTAGAGCCCATAGAAAGATAGGCAATGTTATTCAAGTCCAACGACTCCTTTGTATTTCTACAGCAACCGATTTAAAATGTCCTGGTATTGGCGGATCTGGTTTTACTACTTTTACGACAATTGATTCAATCATAGAGAACTGATCTAACAAACTTGAAGCGATCTTTTCCGCAACAGCCTCAACCAACTTATAAGGCTTTCCTTCCACAATTTCACGGCAAATGGAATATAGTTCAGCATAGTTTATTGAATCTTTCAGGCTGTCGCTTTTTCCTGCTTTTGATAAATCCAAATGCACCGTCAAATCCACCTTAAAACGCTGACCGAGCTTAGTTTCCTCGGGAAATACTCCATGGTAGCCGTAAAATTCCATTTCATTTATATAGATCTTATCCATGCTACTCACCCTTACCGACTAATACGTCCATCACTTTCGCCATCCGCGCAATTTCCTTAACATCATGTACTCTCATGATGTGACAGCCTTTTTGGATTCCGTAACAAACTGTGGCTCCGGTTCCTTCTGCTCTTTCCTGTGTTGGAAGATCTAAAATTTGACCGATCATCGATTTTCTTGAGGTACCAAGTAGCACTGGATACCCCAAATTCACCAGCTTATCCAAACCTCGCATCATTTCCACATTTAAGTGAAAATCCTTCGCAAATCCGATACCCGGATCTAGAATAATCATTTCATCGCGAACCCCGGCTTCCTTCACAAGCCGAATACTTTCATATAAATCATTAAAAACATCACGTAAAAACACTTGATAATCCCTATTCTCACGATTATGCATTAAGATAATTGGGACATTCTTTTCAGCTGCGACATAAGCCATGGCTGGGTCTGCCTTTGCCCCCCATACATCATTAATAATGTGCGCACCAGCTTCAATCGCTTGCTTCGCTACTTCCGCTTTATAAGTATCGATTGAAATCGGCACCGAAACTTCCTTAGATAAAGCAGTAATAATTGGAATAACCCGCTTCAATTCTTCTTCAAGAGGCACCTTCTCAGCACCCGGGCGAGTTGATTCACCGCCAACATCAATGATATCTGCTCCATCCTCCACAAGCTTTTTAGCACGAGAAACCGCTGCTTCTACATTATTGTATCTTCCTCCATCTGAAAATGAATCGGGTGTAACATTCAAGATTCCCATAATCAATGTTTTTTTACTGTAATCCAGCTCGTATGGTCCACATTTAATCAATGTATGAGTCGTCATTATGTTCTCCTTTTCTTATATTTATATTTCTGTTATGAATCATAGTCGTTCTCGAACCTTTTGATATTCTTGAAACAACTTATTTGTGATGATTCCTTTAGCCCCGGCGAAGGAGGCTATGTTCTTAACTCTCGATATGGCTACAATTTCTTGAATGGAGTTTGTTAAAAATACCTCTTCAGCATCATACAGTTCTTCCGGTTTAAAAAAGCCTTCCACAACTACTATCTTCAAATTTTTAGCCAGCTTCATCACAAACTGCCGCGTAATTCCGTTTAATATTCCAGTATTTACGTCAGGAGTGTATAAAACCTCATTTTTGATCCAAAAAATATTGGATACCAGCCCCTCTGCCATGTAGCCTTCACGAGTGAGAAATAGACCTTCAGCATTCGGTTCATTCTTCATTTCTTTCTTACCAGCTATATTGTTCAAATAATGGTGTGATTTTAATCGAAAGGCTGTTTCTGGCGTGTTTCTTGGTGTCTTTAAAAGGATCGCTTCTTTCTCAGCGAGTTCACTCCCAGCTTTGGACAATGGATTCATAAAAACAATCACATTCGGCTCTTCATAAGCTTCTCCCTGTAATCCTAGAGGGGCTTTTCCCGCTGATACGTTTAACCGGATCCGGGCATTTTGGGTCTTGTTCTTAAGCAGCAGGGCTTGAACGATTTCCTTGACCTGTTCCATTGAAACAGAGTACTGTATATCCATTTCCTTTAACGCCAGATTTAATCGGTTTATATGGTCGCCTAGCAAAAAGCAATGCCCATTATAAACCCTGAATGTTTCAAAAACACCAAGTCCATATAAAAATCCGTGATCAAATGGGGAAATGACGGCTTCCTCTTCTTTTACAATCGTTCCATTTAAGTATAAAAACATAAACTGTCTCCTATACGATTTCCTTTAATCCATAATAAGACACGAAATCCTTTAACAGCTGCTTACCGTTCTCCGTCATAATGGATTCCGGATGAAACTGTACACCTTCAATCGGCAGCTCCTTATGTCGAATTGCCATAATTTCTCCTTCCTTTGTCCAAGCAGAAATTTCGAAGCAATCAGGCAGGGTCTCTTTTTTTACAATTAAAGAATGATAACGTGTGGCCATGAATGGATTAGGCATATTAGCAAAAATCGTTTTGCCATCGTGATACACAGGAGAGGTTTTTCCATGCATAAGTCTTTCCGCTTGAATCACGTCACCGCCAAATGCTTGTCCAATGGACTGATGACCAAGACACACCCCAAAAATCGGAATTTTCCCTGCAAAATGCTCAATAACCTTTAAGCTTATACCTGCTTCATTTGGACTACAAGGTCCTGGAGAAATCATAATGTAACTTGGATGTAGTTGCTCGATTTCTTCAATCGTCGTTTGATCATTTCTTTTTACAATTAATTCCTCTCCAAGCTCACCCAAATATTGTACAAGGTTGTAAGTAAAGGAGTCATAATTATCGATCATGAATATCACTGTATAACACCACCTTTATTCAAAATGTTACGGTCTGCCTGCTCTTTTGCTCTCCAAAGTGCGATGGCTTTTTTTAAAGATTCCCGATACTCATATTTTGGATTGGAATCGATGACAACCCCTGCACCAGCTTGCACATGTGCCATCCCATCTTTTGCAAGAAGCGTCCGAATCACAATATTTAATTCCATATCTCCAGAATACCCAATCCAGCCAATGGAGCCTGTGTATATTCCTCTTCTTACCGGCTCTAACTCTTCAATGATTTCCATCGTTCTCACTTTAGGTGCTCCCGTAATGGTTCCGCCTGGGAACACCGCTTGCACTACATCATATTCATCCTTACCGTCTTCAAGCTCACCTCTAACATTGGAAACGATGTGCATGACATGGGAGTACTTTTCTATTACCATAAATTCATTAACTTCCACCGTTCCATACCGGCATACACGGCCAAAATCATTTCGTTCAAGGTCTACAAGCATGACGTGCTCAGCTCTTTCCTTCTCATTTTCAATAAGCTCGTTAGCCAATGCTTGATCTTCTTCTTCGTTTTGTCCCCTTGATCGTGTTCCAGCAATGGGGCGAGTACTAACGGACTTGCCTTTCTTCTTTATTAAAAGCTCCGGTGAGCCGCTTACGATTTGAAATGCTGGAGTTTGCATATATGCCATATAAGGAGAAGGATTCAAAGCTCGTAAAGACTCATATATTTCCATTGGATGTGCAATCAGCGGTTTTGATTGACGAACAGAAAGATTGACTTGAAAAATATCTCCCTGGGCAATATATTCACGCACTCTTTCTACTGCTGCCTTAAACTCTTCCTCTGTCATGGAGACCTGTAATTCATCATGTACTATTCGGTTTATTCCCAGCTTCGGTTGATCGAATTCTTCTTTTCGGATCATACTTTCTAGTTGAGATAGTCGTTCTTTCGCCCTTTCATCTCCTATGCACATGATCCAAAGCTCTTCACTCTTATGATCAAACACGAGTACATCGTCAAAAATTAAAAAGTAAAGATCCGGTGTTTCTAAATCATCCTTTGCTATTTCCGGAAGTTTTTCAATATACCGAGCATAATCATAGCTAATGAATCCGATTGCCCCGCCCTGAAAATCAGGTAAATTCGGATGTTGTTCGATTCTTCTATTACGCATCCAATCTTTCATAAGAAAAAGTGGATTTCCTTCTAAAACCCTCTCTGGCTGCCCAGATTCTCGAATAACTAGCTTATGATTTTTCCCTTCCAGTACTGCTACCGGAGAAAGCCCTGCAATGGAATACCTTCCTCCTCTTCCGCTCTCCAAAAGAACATGATGGTCATAACCAATCGTTAATTTTTGGTATATTTGAAAAAATAATTGATTTTGTAATGCAATGGTTTTATAAAATACTTTTCGTTCAGACAATGCTGTCAACTCCTGTATCCATTTAATCTTTGTTCTCAAACGTTAAGGAATCTTTCTTTTGGTTCCTACATAGAGTGTAAACATTTCTGAAAAGAATTTCTAATTAAAAACGTTTTAAATCATTTTATTTGTTCAATTCGTATTTGATTTAACGCAAGTTCAATCTGAAACATACAGTGGAACAATTAAAAAAGCACCTACATGAGTAAGTGCTTTAGAGTATAGATAAAGTATATTTCACGCACATTCAGACTGATTGAAAACGCTTGTCAGTCGAGGAACGAACCCGTGCGAGGAGCGGAGTTACCCTAGACGGTAATGAGCACCGGAGTAGGGTTTGTAACGATGAATGCGAGCGTTTGTCAACAGTCTGAAGCACCTACATGAGTAAGTGCTTTTCTTGCCATTATTATTCTTGCTCAAACTGATAGAGCGGTGTGCTCAAATAACGCTCGCCGTTGCTCGGAATGATCGCTAATACTTTTTTGCCTTTACCTAGCTTTTTGGCAACTTGAAGAGCGGCAAAAATCGCAGCCCCTGAAGAGATTCCGCCCAGTATCCCTTCCTCTTTTGCTGCACGTCGTGCATACTCGAATGCCTCTTCATTTTTCACTTGGATGATTTCATCGTAAATTTTTGTATTTAATATATCTGGAACGAAGCCAGCACCGATTCCTTGAATCTTATGAGGACCTGGTTTACCGCCAGATAAGACTGGAGAATCAGCCGGCTCAACTGCATAGATTTTAATGTTTGGGTATGCTTTTCTTAAAACTTCACCGGCTCCAGTAATCGTACCGCCTGTTCCAATTCCAGATACAAAAGCATCCAACTGCTCTCCCATTTGCTCTACGATTTCTTTTCCTGTCGTATTTCTATGGATTTCAGGGTTTGCTTCATTTTTAAACTGCTGAGGCATGAAATAACCGTGTTCCTTCGCCAACTCCTCAGCTTTTCGAATGGCTCCACCCATGCCTTCAGGTCCAGGAGTTAATACTAACTCAGCTCCATATGCACGAAGTAAATTTCTGCGCTCAAGGCTCATAGTTTCCGGCATAACAAGAATGGCTCGATACCCTTTCGCTGCAGCAATCATAGCTAATCCAATTCCTGTGTTTCCACTTGTCGGTTCAATGATCGTATCACCAGGTTTTAAATCACCGCTTTTCTCAGCCGCTTCAATCATTGCTAAAGCAATACGGTCTTTAACACTGCTTCCAGGATTCATGTATTCTAGTTTCAAATATACATCCGCACTGTTTTCATCTACCATTCTGTTTAGTTTCACAATAGGGGTTTGACCGACCAATTCAGCTATTGAATTTGCAATACGTGCCATTTTATCCTCTCCTAATACCGAGTATTTTTATTGGTTTTATATCAATTTATCGCTAAAATTCAAAATTGTCAATTTTTTATTGCTATTATTTTTCAAATTTATACAAATGCCTATATTCGTTGTTTTACTTATAAAACGTATGTTATTCCAGCGTATAAAAGAAAAAGCGGTCTATGCCGCTATCACTTTAACAGAAATCCTTGAACATTAATCCTCTTCATAATACCATTCAACCTGTTGTTCTTCCCAGAAATAGGAAGCAGAAAGGGGTTCCTGCATCTGTTCGAGTGCCATTTGCCTCTGGATTTGACTTTTTACCTCTTTGAACGAGTATTCTTTTTGTTTAATCTTATCATGAAGAAATAGAACTGCATATCCATTTTCAATTTTTATAGGCTTGCTGAAATGTTTTTTCTTTAATTCAGATGCAACTTCGATATATTTTTTTGGAACACGAGAGCTTTCAGATGTGATAAAACCTAAGTTACCGCCTTGACTAGACGTAAAGTTGTCCGTAGATTTTTCCATCGCTAATACTGAAAAAGGGGTACCATTCTTAAGTTCGTTATAAATCTGCTCAGCTTGAGACTTTTTTTCTACAACAATATGAGAAAGATGATAGGTTTCTGGAATTTTGAAAGAGTCCTTATGATTTTCATAGTATTCTTTCATTTCCTTTTCAGAAATGTTTACATCTTTGGTAACAAGCTTTTCTAAAAGAATAGAGGTTTTAATCTGCTGCTTCCATCTATCTTCATTCTGAAGCTGTTGCTGATCAAAAGAGCCATACATCGTTTTAATAAAGGTAAGCTCTCTTTCTAGCTCTTCATCTGTTACCTTTATGTTATATTTCTTCGCAGTTTCCAAAACGACCTTTTCATCTACCATTTCTTTTAATACTTCTTTTCCATATCGATTTTCAAGCTCGGCAATCCATTCCTGCCTTGTGATGGAACTATCACCGATCTTAGCAACCGTTTCTTTCTTGTCCTTTTCCCCAAAGGTTTGAAGAGAAGAAAACGGTCCTGTCGTAAAAAGAAGAATGGTAATGACATTTAATAGGACGAGGCCGGCAATGATCGACCATAGCTGCTTACTGGACAAGACTCCTCTTCCTCCAATTATTTAGCTTCTGATTTCAACTCGATTAGCTCTTCTTTAGAAAAGCGGTAAACCTCATTACAGAAATGGCACTGTGCTTCTGCTGAACCTTCTTTTTCGATCATATCTTGAATTTCCTCTGTACCTAAGCTAACAATAGCATCAGCAATTCGCTCTTTAGAGCATTGACATTGGAATTTCACTGGCATTTTTTCGAGAATTTGAACATTCCCTTTACCAAGAAGCTCCTCCAAAATTTCCTCTGGAGTTAATCCATTTTGAATAAGTTTTGAAATCGGAGGAATTGCCTTTAATCGTTCTTCAATTTGTGAGATGGTTTCTTCCTCTGTTCCCGGCATAAGCTGCAGAATAAAACCTCCTGCTGCAAGAATTGTATTATCAGGGTTTACTAAAACTCCTACTCCTACAGATGATGGAACCTGTTCAGAAGTTACCAAATAGTAAGTGAAATCCTCTCCCAATTCTCCTGATACGATAGGAGTTTGACCCGTAAAGAAATCCCTTAATCCAAGGTCTTTAACAACGGTTAACATCCCCTCTGTACCGACAGCTCTTCTTACATCAAGTTTGCCGTGCTCATTTAACTCAAAGTGCGTTTGAGGATTTGTAACATAGCCTCGTGCTTCCCCTTTAGCATTACAGTCAACCAAAATCGCACCAATCGGTCCGCCGCCTTCGATTTTTATCGTTAGTTTATCATCACCTTTGAGCATCGCTCCCATCATAACACCAGCTGTCATTGCTCGACCAAGGGCAGCAGAAGCTGTTGGCCAAGTGCCGTGTCTTCTTTGGGCTTCTCCCACCATTTCAGTTGAAGAAACGGCATAGGCACGAACTTGTCCATTGTATCCTAAAGCTTTTACTAAATAATCTTTCATGATAAGTACTCCTTTTATCTAACACTTCATTCTATTTAGTCTTTGTTTGTTCAACATTTTTTTGATAAATCAACTGAAGACCCTTTAAAGTTAAAAATGGATCGACTATATCAATTACGTTTGATTCTTTTGAAATTAATGTCGCTAAGCCACCTGTTGCAAT
Organism: Peribacillus tepidiphilus; assembly: GCF_009466385.1. GTDB lineage: Bacteria > Bacillota > Bacilli > Bacillales > DSM-1321 > Bacillus_BN > Bacillus_BN tepidiphilus. The sequence goes on from NZ_WIAQ01000030.1 coordinate 11,705, forward strand.
AACAGTAGGGTTTCCTTTACTCTGCGCTTTCATTCTTGCCACAATACCTTCTACTTGTCCAACATATCCATAAAGGATTCCAGCCTGCATTGCAGCAACTGTATTCTTGCCAATAATATCATCCGGTCTGGCAATTTCAATTCGCGGAAGCTTAGCCGCTTTGGAGTATAAGGCTTCTGTTGAGATACCAATACCCGGCGCAATCGCTCCACCCATATACTGCTTGTCCTCATTTATATAGCAGTAGGTTGTAGCTGTACCGAAGTCTACAATGATCAGAGGGGCTCCATATTCATGGATTCCCGCTACTGCATTTACAATTCGGTCAGCTCCTACTTCACGAGGATTCTCATATTTTATGTTTAAACCTGTTTTAATCCCTGGTCCTACTACCAATGGTTTAATACCAAAATATTTCAGACACATTCTTTCTAACGCAAACATGATAGGTGGTACAACAGAAGAAATAATAATTCCATCAAATTGAGTAAAAGAAAGACCCACATGCTCAAGTAAAGCCTTAATGACCATTCCATACTCATCTTCCGTTTTATTGCGGCTCGTTTCTATTCTCCAATGATATTTCAAATCTTGATTGTCATAAACTCCAAGTACAGTATTTGTATTTCCAACATCCAGAACAAATATCAATACGCTCACCACTTTACGAATTTCATCTTTATACTTCCACATCATAACACAATTACTCATTATTAAGATAAAAAAAACACTTAGCTTTCTTTTTCAAATAAAAACGGCCCTATTCTTTTATAGGGCCGCATCGTTACTATTTAATCTTTCTTTTGATGATCCTGTGGGAAGGACTTTGATTGATCCTGCTCATGACCTTCTTGGATAAGAGGTGTGTTTTCCTCTTTTTTGTCTTCCTTAATTTCAGGAGTCTTCTCTTCTAAAGGTTTGTTAATATCTTCTTTTTTTGTATGGATGTTTACTTTAACATCATCATTTTCTTTTTCATTGCGTTTAGGAAGCACCCCATGCTCCACTAAATGCTTAATTTGATCAGCATCTAATGTTTCAACCTCTAATAGGGTGTTTGCGATTAAATCTAATTTATCACGATTTTCCATTAATATTTGCTTCGCACGTGCATAGCTTTCTTTAATAATTCTTTGGATTTCTAGGTCAATTTCGTAAGCAATCGCATCTGAATAATTTTGTTCATTATGCAAGTCGCGACCTAAGAAAACCTGTCCTTGAGATTGACCGAATTGAAGAGGACCAAGCTTTTCACTCATACCGAATTCCGTTACCATTCGGCGGGCAATGCCTGTAGCACGCTGGAAATCGTTATGAGCACCTGTGCTTACTTCACCGAAGACAATCTCTTCAGCTACACGGCCACCAAGAAGACCTACGATCTTATCAAGAAGCTCAGGCTTTGTCATGAAGAAACGATCTTCTTTTGGAAGCATAACAGCATATCCACCCGCTTGACCGCGAGGCACAATCGTTACTTTATGAACCGTTTCAGCTTCATCTAGTACAAGACCAATTACTGTATGACCAGCTTCATGGAATGCCACAATTTTTCTTTCTTTTTCAGAAATGACACGGCTTTTCTTAGCTGGTCCGGCAATAACGCGATCAGTTGCCTCGTCGATATCGGACATATCAATTTTTTTCTTGTTACGACGAGCAGCAACAAGAGCAGCTTCGTTCAAAAGATTCTCTAAGTCTGCACCAGAGAACCCTGGAGTACGAGCAGCGATTGATTTTAAGTTAACACTTTCATCAAGCGGCTTATTTCTTGCATGTACCTTTAATACTGCTTCACGTCCTTTAACATCTGGACGGCCAACCGTGATTTGTCTATCAAAACGTCCCGGGCGTAATAACGCAGGATCTAAAATGTCTGGACGGTTCGTAGCGGCGATAATAATAATCCCTTCATTCGCTCCAAATCCATCCATTTCCACAAGCAACTGGTTAAGCGTTTGCTCACGTTCATCGTGGCCTCCACCTAAACCTGCGCCACGCTGACGACCTACTGCATCGATTTCATCAATGAAAATGATACATGGAGCATTCTTTTTTGCGTTTTCAAATAAATCACGAACACGTGAAGCACCGACCCCAACAAACATCTCCACAAAGTCTGAACCTGAAATGGAGAAGAACGGAACACCGGCCTCACCAGCAACGGCTCTAGCTAGCAATGTTTTACCTGTACCAGGAGGACCTACAAGAAGAACTCCTTTCGGAATGCGAGCACCAAGTTCTGCAAACTTGCGAGGGTCTTTCAAAAATTCCACCACTTCCACAAGCTCTTGTTTCTCTTCGTCCGCTCCAGCCACGTCTCTAAAACGCACTTTCTTCTTATCGTCATTATAAAGCTTTGCTTTGCTTTTGCCGAAGTTCATGACTCGGCTGCCTCCGCCTTGAGCTTGGTTTAATAAGAAGAAGAACAAGATGAGCATGATAACAAATGGAATAATAGACGTAAAGAAAGTTACCCAGCCACTTGTTTCCTCAGCAGGCTGAACATTCACTTTCGTGTTCGTTTCCTTTGTTGCAGCGTCAATACGCACTATTGTAGCGTCGCTGATTGGTACATACGTTAAGAAAAATTTCCCTTCCTCATAACCTTTGAGCTGCCCTCTCACTTCATAGACATGATTCTCAGGCTGTAAGGAAAAGCTTGTGACTTCCCCTTTTTCCAAATAGCGAAAAAATTGATCTTGGGTTATATTGTCAGTTGGTTCATTATTATTTGTAAAGATGCTTACAATCCCAATAATGACCAAAAAGATAAGTAAATAAAAGATGGTATTACGGAAGATCCGATTCATTCCTTACCTCCTCCCACAGTAAACAAACTATATTCAATAGTATCATAGCAAAACAGGGTATTACAATAAATTAACATTGTCGCCGACTATTGGTATATTTCCGGTTTTAATACACCAATATATGGAAGGTTACGGTATCTCTCCGCATAATCTAGTCCGTACCCAACAACAAAAGCATCCGGTACGATAAACCCTACATAGTCAGCTTTAATATCTACTTTTCTTCCAGTAGGTTTATCCAGAAGCGTTACTATTTTAATCGAATTGGCTTTTCTGTATCTAAATAGTTCCACTAAATAGCTCAAAGTTAAACCACTATCGATAATATCTTCTATTATTAAGAGATCTCGACCTTCAACGGATGTATTTAAATCTTTAATAATTTTTACTTCACCTGAAGAAACAGTGGAGTTTCCGTAACTTGACACATCCATAAAATCCATTTCGATATGGGTATCCACTCTTTTAAATAAGTCCGCCATAAATGGCATTGCACCTTTAAGAACTCCTACAGCCAAAGGAAAACGGCCTTGATATTCTTCTGTTAGCTGTTTTCCAAGCTCTTTAATTTTTTCTTGAATCTCTTCTTCGCTGATTAACACTTTTTCAATATCATTGTGTAGACTCATTTTTTGTTTGCCCCCTAGAAGACCTACTGTTTTTTATATTGTAAATAAATGAAAGATTGCCCTGATAAGTCATGTGTTTCTACCGGTGACTTTTTCAATCCCGGAATCCAAATGATCGTACCTTCTGAATCCTCAACAATTGGCCAAGAATCCCTTTCTTTTAATGAAATCTTTTCATTAATGAAAATATCCTTTACCTTTTTTGTCCCACTCAAGCCTTTCACAGACATCCGATCACCCATTTTCCTAGTGCGAACGATAAAAGGCTGTTTAGCAAGATGGGATGGGATTTTCAAGTTCCAATTCGTATGTACGACCGTTTTTTCATCTTTTATATATTGTGCTATTATTTTATATCCATTCGGAAGAAGAGTTTCTCCAGGAACTTGTAATAAAAGAGAATAGGGTTGGCTTTGATGGCACTCAAAAGAGAATGTACACTTATCGTACGATTTCTCTGCAGTCAACCCATCCGGGAGATGTATTTCTCCGGAAGGATGAGGATTTTGAAACATTTCTAACAGCTGCTCAATATGCACGGCCGATAATGTCTCTGGTCTTTCAAAATAAAGATAGTTTAATATTAGTTGAATACATCTTCTTTGTAAAGGCTTAGGCATCGCCATCAAGCAATTGTAATCTATAATTACTTTCCCAGGCATTTTTTCAATTAGTATGTTTTCTAATCGTTCTTCAGCAAGCTGAGTTAAATATGCTTCATCTTCACGAATTTCATCACTAAATCGTTGAAAATGCTCATGTGCATTCCTGTTCTCTTTTTTAATAAATGGGAGAACGTTTAATCGAAAACGATTTCTTGCATAGATTTCTTTTTCATTGCTTGGATCATGTCTCGGAACTAAGCCTTGTCTTGAGCAGTAATCCATAATATCTGATTTCGTAATGCCTAAAAATGGCCGAATGAGTTTGCCATGATGAAAGGGACGACTAAAAGCCATTCCTGCTCTTGACTCTCCACTCGCTCCTCTTGTAAGTCTCATTAAAATTGTCTCGATCTGGTCATCTCCATGGTGACCGAGAGCAAGGATGTTTAGGTCATTCCGGTTCATTACTTCTTTATAAAAGGCATACCGAAGCTCTCGAGCAGCAACTTGCGAACTTTTTCCTGTCTTATTTATATATTCTTGAACATCGATTTGTTTTCCTTCAAAAGGGATGTTCATTTTTTCACAAAAGCTTTGAGTAAACAAAAAATCTTCATAAGACTCCCTGCCTCGAAACATATGATCCACATGGGCAGCTGTAACCATAATGGATAGCTGATCCTTCAATGAGTCAAGATAATGAAGCAATGCAAGCGAATCTGGTCCACCAGAGACTCCAACTAACACACGATCGCCTTTTTTTAACAGACAATATTTTTTTATATATTGAAGTACCTTTTGCTCAAGCATTTTGAACTCCCTTTACTACCGAAGCCTTACCTTTTTCTTTACGATTGATAAAACAAAAAGGTTTCAAAATTATTATGTATTTCTTTTCTTTAAAATACAACATAATCATATTACATAATTTGATTATAAATATATAAACCATAAAGTATTGAAACGATGACTAAAAGAAAAATGGTTTCTGCCAGCCCCTTATTTTTGCTTTTCTTTCTTTTGATCTGTGCTCTTGTAGAAACAGTTTGTCGAGAGGTTCTTGCTTGAGTATTTTCTGTTACATTTTGCTGCAAAGCGTCAAATACATCCTTTCTCATTTCCAAAGCATGCTTATATTGACCTTTCACCGCCCGATGAATTACTTTTTTATATGGGTGAAGCTCTTTTTTTTGTTCAACAGCATTCATTAACAATGAATAGCTCTCACCCTTTTTTTGAAACCTGCTTGGGTAAGCTGAGTTAATGATGACCATTGCAACTGCAAATAAATCATAGCTTGGTTCGGCTTTTCGGGACCCCAATCCCCAATAACCCCTGTCGAAAAATTCAGTGAATTCCTTTACTGATCTTCCAATCAGAGTTGTCCCTCCCACATCCACACAGCGAATTTTATAAGATGGTATAGTAACAATTAAATTTTCCGGCTTCAAATCGCCAAATATCCACCCGTTTTTATGGAGTTCTGCAAGACTAGATAAAAGTTGGAGGATCAATACCCCGGTCCAGCCATGGCCTTTTTGGCGGATAAAATGGAGAAAGCTTTCCCCTTCAATATATTCCATCACGTAAAAAGGGAACAATTTTCGATCCTTTATCCAATCATCTGCTTCTACAAAAGAAGGTCCAAGGGCAGAACCCTGGACCTTAGAAAAGGATTTAAGAATGTTCATTTCAGATGTGATAGATGAACTATTATCACTTATTTTTAGAGCGAAGAATTGTCTATTTCGTTCTGCCAAATAAACCATTCCATTTGCTCCATATCCTAATTCCTTTATGACCTTATAATGATGTTTGTTCCATTTGCCAGTAATAATTGTACCGGGAGAAACCTTACACAGATTCTTCATAGTATTGTTCATCATCATTTGATAACAAACCCCTTAAAGAACGATTTTTTGCAAAATAATGCAGCGCCTCTTGAATAGCCGGACCTGTTGGCGTGATTCCTCCGGTTGAAAGCTTAGGAAAGATTTTTGTTAATGATTCTAGCTTAGGTGTCCAATCCAGCAATTTTTCGACATCATTCTTTTTCCCGGGAAATACAAAGACTGAAAATTTATTATTTCCAATTCTAGCATTCAAGCTAAGAGATAAATCCAACAGTGATTCTTTTACTGTAGGAAGCTTGTGCTTCATACTAGCACTTGTATCTACCAAAATAAGTACCTCTAAATTAGAGGTTTCTCCTAGTTCATCTACAACTTCCATGACTTCTCCTCTTTTATCTGGAGGAAGCTCTTCTATGGAAGTAGTACGACCTAAGATCTGTTGCAGCTCTTTATTGATTACCCCTTGAATGGTCTGGGTCATGGCTTTCCTTGTAACCATTTGGACCGTATGTGAAAGCTGAGCAGAATAAACGACTTGACTTACTCCACCTCCAGACATAGCGATCGCCTCAATTTCTTGCATACCTTTTTCATCGATAATATCTTTCTCCATTACACCAATAACATTAACTGTAATCCCCTGCTCTCTTGCAAGTGCTGCCATAGCAGCCGGATCCCCTCCCTGATTTGAACAGCCATCAGTTATAAGCAAAATTTGACGTAACGTACCTTGCTTCATAATCTCCCCTCCAATTTTCATGGTATTACCATCTTCGACAGGCCAGAGAGATTTTATACTATTTGCTTTTGAAAAGGTGGGCTAGTATTGACTGTGTCAATTCTAGAAGTGTAGCTCGTGCCACCAGTTGATGCATACTTCTGTTATATTACTATTCTACTTCCTTTCTTTTTGGATGCTGTAACAGGAATCGTAGCCCACTTTGGAGTATTATGCTTAATCTTAGCAACTAAGATGGTCATATCATCATCTATGGATCCCTTTTTGCGAATGACTTCCTCTAAAATTAAGTCTGCCACCTCTTGGGGATCATCTGTTTTTAGCTCTTTTATTTTTCGTTTGAGCCAAAACTCCACATTTTCCACATGATTAGGACCTTCAAATATCCCATCGCTCATCATGATAAGGAGATCCTCTGCTTTAAGCTGTTCAGAAACCACATCTACATCAAAATCTTGTACAATACCCATTGGTAAATTACTGGACTCAATCTTAAGAACTTTATCCCCCCTCTTTATAAAGCTTGGAATTGAACAAATTTTCAGAAATTTAGATTTAGCATCATGCAAATCAATAACTGCTAAATCAAGTGTTGAAAAAATCTCATCTGTAGTTCGCAATGAAAGTACAGAGTTAACTGACTTTATAGCAATTTTCTCTTCAATGCCTGACATTAATATTTTTTGAAGCAGCTGTAATGTTTCCGTGCTCTCGCTATGAGCCCTTTCTCCATTTCCCATTCCATCGCTAATCGCGATCGCATATTTTCCATACCCAATTTCCATCGTTGTATAGCTATCTCCAGAAACAAATCCTCCCCCTTTTGCAGCATGAGCAATGCCTGTTTCTACAATAAAGCGTTTGGCAGACTTAAAATTTACGTGACAATGCCCTCCAGAATAGGTTGCACATTCTTCAGAATGAACGACAATGGTTTCTCCTAAAATATCTGAAAGCATCGGAGCAATCAGCTTTTCACATTCACCTCTTCCATGGCAGTATGGAACACTCATATCAATGTCTACATTTCCTTGTTCCAAACTATATATTTCTATATTGTTGATATACAGTCCAAAATCTTGAATTGCTTCAATGATTTGCTCCTCTTGAAAATGATGATTTTTTCTCTCCCTTTGGATTTCTTTAGCGAAATCCTCCATCACCTCTGAAACTCCCTTCAGTTGGTCCGCAACAAGTCTCCTGCTCTCCTGGACTTGTTTCTTTAGTTTCTGATTCGCTTGATAATATGTTAATTCTTGAGAGATCGAATCCACTACCTTTTGCGCACGAATACAATGCTTGTTCCATTCCCTGCTAACTCTTGGAGGTAAGTGGGATCCTGATTCCCCCAAATGAATCATTATATCCTTCATACCTTCATAGGTGGCATCGAAATTCTGTGACCAACAATAGGCTTTTTTATGGCACGTTTGACAGTTCTTCTCAGCGACATTACTTAACAAATAATCGAATTGTCTGTCTTCATCATCATCTTTAACCCATTCATCGATTTGTGAAAAACTGTTTGACAACGCTTCAAAAACATTTGAAAACTGCGCAACTCTCTGTGCAGTAACATCTCTCATTTTTCTCATATATAATTGTTGTTCATTGGAATATTCAACTGTTCCAGGAATATGCTTTGCTATTTTTCCTACTAGAGATGTTGGGGTTAAAATAAACAACAATATTGCTCCCAGTGATTCATATACAGTAATGAATAAATTTGCACTGCCCTCACCATAAAGCCCTATTAATACGGTAGCAATAAGAAGACCTATTGAGACTCCGATTTTCTTTCCTTCTTTTAATAGACCTCCGAGCAAACCGGAAAATGCCAGCAAGCTCATATGATAGAGTGTAGCTACACTTGCAAGACTAAAGACAAGACCCGTAACCACACCTACAGTAGAGCCGATCGCAGCTCCTGCTGCTAACGAGAAAATTAGTACTAAATATCGAGATAGTATATGTTCAAAAGATAGATCATAGATTGTCCACCCAATTGTTCCGGTCATAATAGAGGCCATTAAAATAATGACACTTATCACTTCTTCTGTTTTCAAAGAAGCCGTAGCTTTCCTGTGGATAGACAATAGAGGAATACATTGAATAAAAATGAGAGTTAGGATGAGGGATAAACCTGCTTCAACAGCAATCATCATGCCATCGTACATTTGCATATCCCTGTACATGATATATTGCTTTCCAGTATTCACTAGAATCATGGATAGAAAAACGAAAAATGACATTACTTGTCCCTGGCTAGTAATTGAAGGTCCTCGAACCTTATAAAAAAACATGACCAGCAAAGATCCAACAAACATAACAATACCATTTGAAAAATCAACCGTTACAGCACCGACGATTAGTCCAACAAGCGCAAGTGGTGCTCGATCACGTCTCATCAAATATACGGCAGCAAAGAAAGGAATTCCAAAAGGAGCTAATTGTGAAAGAATGAGTGCTCGTCCTAATAAAAATCCTAAGATTATCAAAACAAACCCTTTTTTAACGAATAGATCCTCCATTTTCAGCTGCAAACTTTTCATCCACTTCGAAGCATCTACTTTCGCTTCTTTGAAATTCACTTCTCCCATAGGCTCTATTAAATTTTGTTCTACCTTTTGCATTTCTTCCACTCCCCGCTTCTAGTAATAGTTGTTTTTCATTATAGTAGGGGTTTTCGAGAAAGTTTGTCATAATTTCGTAGTAGGGAAGAAGAAAAGTTCGACGAAATTCATCGTGAACTTTCAAAACCAAACAGGATTAACTAACAAAAAAGAAAATAATGGTATTATTTTCAAACAAATAAGGAGAGAAAGAAAGAATTTTAGCCGATTATCGGAGAAAAAAGAATGCATACGATCCAAGTTGAAAGAAATGAAAAATGGGTGTCGGATTAAAGCTTCCTTTTGTTTGAATTAAGGAAAAAATTTCATGATTATTTTATTCAAAAATAACATTGACAACTAATTTGATAGTATGTAAGATATATCTTGTGCTCTTCAGAGTAGTGTTACTTTCTGAGATGGGGACATACGGTTTTAAAAACTTAATGCGTGTTGATTTTGGCGGCGTAGCTCAGCTGGCTAGAGCGTACGGTTCATACCCGTGAGGTCGTGGGTTCGATTCCCTCCGCCGCTACCAAATATAATGGCCCGTTGGTCAAGTGGTTAAGACACCGCCCTTTCACGGCGGTAACACGGGTTCGAATCCCGTACGGGTCATTCAAAAAAGGCTGTCCAAAGTAGAGCTTTGGGCAGTTTTTGATTTTAAAAATAAAAAGAATCCCCCAACAATGATATTTTTTTGGACAGTAAAAAAGACAAGCCTCGTTCGCTTGTCTTTTTGTTTATATTAAACAGGAAAAACTGCTATTAATCGGCTTCAGCAGCAAGCATTAACCGCGTCGGCCGCCTCTACCTCCTCTTTTTGTTTCCGTATTTCTTTTAAGAGAAGATAAGCGGTCTTCGCTATCCTTTAAAAAGCGTGCCATCTTTTGTTCAAAAGACTCCTTAGCACGTTGGTTGTCCTTGGAACGGAAATTGTCACGTGGACGGTCGTTTCCTCTACCTTGACGTGGACGCTGGGTTTGCTCCGGACGATCTTTTGCTTTTTTGATAGATAAACCGATTTTTCCGTCCTTTTCAACATTGATGACTTTCACTTCAACTTGGTCGCCAACTTTTAAATGTTCATTAATATCTTTCACATAATTATCTGCAACCTCGCTAATATGAACAAGACCAGTTGAACCTTCAGGTAGTTCCACGAACGCCCCAAAGTTAGTAATGCCTGTTACTTTCCCTTGTAACTTGCTGCCTACTTCGATTGACATAAAAAAAATGTTCCTCCTTAAATATTCAAAAAATCATACATACACTATATTATAACGAATGTAAAAAAACAGTGTCAATAATAGTCCTCTTCTTCTTCACTTTTTGGCAGATTAAATATAATTTCACCTTTATTTGACAAAAAGTAATCCCGTCGAGCAAGTTTTGCAATATATTCATCATCATTTAGCTTTACGATTTCTTCTTCAAGCATGACTTGAGTTTTTTCAAGCTTTGCAAGCTTTTTTTGAAGAGCAGCTTTTTCTTGTTTTTTTTCTTCTAATGCTGCTGCTTGAGAAAAAAGTGTAGAGACCGCCAGAATAGAAAGCACAGCTGCACATACTCCAAAGAAAACAAGGCGCCGATATAAGCCTTTTCTTTTTCTGGAGGAGTTTTGAATTTTTTGGTACTGCTGTGTAACGTATGGTGTTCGGATCTCGGTGACTTTTCTTTCCTTCAGGCTACCCATGTCTCTCACTCCTTATGGTTTTTATTTCTGAACTTGATTATCCAAGTAAATAACAATTTCTTTATTTTTTTATAATATCCTGCAATTTTTTTACAATAATTCTCGACTCTTTTTGTAACGCTTTTCGGCAACAAGTTCCAAATCGCTTTCAACATCCAGACTAAAGGCCTAAGAATAATCCTTACTATCGCCCTTACTATTGATAATACGACTGTAAAAATATGTTTGACAAGGGAAAAAAGACCCTTTCCTATATTTATTACCAAAAAAATTAAAAATGTAATAATGGCCAAAATCGGTTTATAAATACCCAGCATAAAAATTTTCGTTAGTATTTTTACAGTAGATTTAAATAAGGAAATAACGAATTCAAGCAGGCTTTTATATATTCCGCGAAAAAGTGCCTGATAAGCCGAAAATCCGCATAAAAGTGCAAGAAACAAGTAAAACCTAAGCTCTCCCTGGTTTATTAAAAAAAGCACATAAAAAATAAGGAAACCTTGGATCAACCAAAACAACAAATCATGGATAAATACAATCAAAGCATTTCTTTTTGACCGTTGTAGAAACCTATTATAAGTATCTAAGGCAGCACCGAAGTAACTGCCCATCCCAATCATTGCTATTAAAGTATAAAATTGTGTTGTTAGGCTCATTTGAACAACTTGCTAAAGAATCCTTTAGCCTTCTCCCCGGAATGCTCATCTAAATAGACAAGGTCAAAGATTTTCCCCTTAATCGACACAATCCCTTTATCCACGTCCAAATTCTTCATTTGCAGATTTTGGCCTTTGATCGCGAGAAAACCCATATTCGTTTCGAGTAAAAATTCTTCATTGTCAAAGCTTTCAACTTGTCTGACTCCTGTTATGTCTAATAGACGGCGCCCCCTCATTACGACATCATGTTCAACAGAACCGCCCTTCGATGGGTTTTGACCTGTATCATAATATTGGCTCATCTTCATCCCTCACAATACAATTTGTACAAGTCTATGTGTGAGTGGACAAATTTAGAACTGAAATGAATTAAGTCCAGCGCCTTTTAGTTTTACTCCATTTCAGGAATTCTTTCTTCCTTCAATACTTTATACATATCAGCAGCGTCTTCTTTTTTTGTGCTTTCTTGAAGCTTTTCCACTTGTACAGTGACGAGCTTTTGTCCAAATTGAACCGTAAGCTCATCGCCCACCTTGACATTAGAACTTGCTTTAGCTGGCTGTCCGTTGATTAAAATACGTCCTTTATCCGCCACTTCCTTTGCCAATGTTCTTCTCTTTATCAGCCGTGAAACTTTTAAAAATTTATCTAATCTCATATAAGTCTCCCCTTTATATTCCTTTTTTCTTTGCTTCTTCCCAAAATGCATCAAGCTCTTCTAGCGTGAAATCCTCAAAACTTTTTCCACTTTGTCGAACACGTTCTTCTATATACTGGAATCTTCTAATGAATTTCATGTTTGTTCTATGAAGAGCTTCTTCCGGTGATATAGAAATAAATCTAGCGATGTTGACCAAAGCAAAAAATAGATCCCCTAGCTCTGACGCTAACTTTTCTTGGTCCTTTATTTCTTCCTTTAACTCTGTTTCAAATTCAAGAATTTCTTCTTTCACTTTTTCCCAAGCAGGCCATAGCTCTTTCCAGTCAAAGCCGACCTTCGCAGCTCTTTTTTGATACTCATAAGCCTGTAATAAAGCAGGAAGTGATTTTTCAACACCTGCTAAAAGAGAAGTCGTTTTACTTTCTCCTCCCTTTTCGGCTTGTTTAATTTTTTCCCAATTAGAAACAACTTCCTGTTCATTCTCAACATGAACTTCACCGAAGACATGAGGATGACGACGCACCATTTTTTCCGAAATGCTCTGAATGACATCCGTAACCGTAAACATTCCTTCATCCTCAGCAATTTGCGCGTGAAGCATCACTTGAAGTAGCACATCTCCAAGCTCACTGATCATCGCCTCATCATCGTCTTCATTAATTGCATCAATCAGCTCATACGCTTCTTCAATTAAATATTTTTTTAAACTTTTATGTGTTTGTTTTTTATCCCATGGACAACCATTCGGCCCTCTTAACTCAGCAATGATTTGTCGGAGTTTAAAAAATTCCCCATACAATAACTCATCCTTTTGAATTGGAGGAACATAAATGCTTGTTAAATTACTTAATTCCATTTGACGATCCAGTTCATATAATGGTAGCTTTACCACTCTCTCTTGATTGCTTCCCGCTGCTGTTATGATATATACCTGAAAATCATCAGGGTATTTTTCCATTAATGTTAACTTAACCTCTGAAGCAATAAAGCTGTCATACACTTGTCCGATGATGACATGCTGGGTTACCGCAATATCATCTCTTCTTAAAGCTGTTCCATCTAATAATTGAAACCCATCGATCGGATCAATTTTCACGGCTTGGAAAAGAGCATCTAAAAAGCTTTGTCCCCCTTCAATTTTAATCTCAACCCCTTTTTGCGGACCTTTTTCAAGTAACAGCTGAACTGTCATTTCGGCAACCATCGGATGACCTGGGACAGCATATAATATGTCATCTGCTTCCGCCATTTTTAATAGGAGGTCTACAATTTCCTCATATACATCTCTAAAGGAATCGTGCTTTTCATACACATAGTCAAAGCTTTCGAAAGTTACCCCTTCTGCTATTAATTCTGAAATCACAGGGTGATCTTTTGTACGTGCAAAACAGGTTTTAGCTTTTTTTATGATTTTATATACCCCAAGTGGGATTTGATTTATATCTCCAGCGCCAAGACCGATAACTGTAATTTTTTTATTCATTTACCAAAACTCCTACTTATTTTTTTAGGAAGCAGCTTAGATAATTTACTTCCCAACGGAAGCATGGCTAACTCCTCAAGCGAAAATAACCCAAATCGGACGACAACCCATATATAACTAACTGCTCCTATTCCCACTCCACTAATAGCTTGAAGAAAAGCTAAAATCCTTGTTTGTTCTTTTATAAGGAGCTCTTCAAAAATGAAGGTATGTATGGACAATACACCTGTCATAGCTGCAGCACCTGCTAGTACCAACATCACAGACCTAAATCGAAAAATTGGAGCCTTCAATTGTTTTCTTAGAATAACAATAAAACACACTGTCATCCATATAAAGGCGCCTAGCGTAGAATAAGCAGAGCCAACGATGTCAAAAGATGGAACAAGAACAAACATGAGCAATGCTTTTATTACGAGTCCACTCAGGATGATACTTATCGGAATAAAAGAGTAGCCAAGAGCTTGCAAAATGGCTGCTGCTGTCATTAGAATAGAGCTAAAAAAAATCGATCCTGCTAATATGGAAAGTGCCAAACTCCCTTTATCATCTGTGAATAGCATAATATTTGTCGGCTTAATAATACTAATTAATCCAATAGATGCGGCAGTTCCAATCATAAGACTAATTCGAAAAGAAAGCTGGCTATTTTCAATAAGTTCTTTACGATTATTCTCTAGTTTATTTTTAGAAATGAGTGGAACGATTGTTAAAGAGAGTGAAGTAGTTACGACCGTCCCAAGCTGAATGAGAGGCTGTCCCCTGTCAAACACACCCTTCCATTCTTTTGCTTCATGCTCATTAAATCCGCTACTTACCAGGAGTGGAAATAGCTGCAGGGAATCGATCAGCTGAATAAGAACCAGCACCAAGCTTGTGATACAAAAAGCAAAGCCCTGCAATAAAATGACCTTTCCCACCAGATAGAGACTTACGTTTTTTTGATTAGGCTGTTGTTTTCGTAACACATCCCATTCATTTCTTATCCAAAAAAAAGTAAGGAGAATAAGGATGCTAATGATGCCGCCTGCAATAGAACCTAATACTGCTCCTGCTCCCACATCATATAAGGAATATCCCTTTAGAAATAAAACATAAGAAAACACGAGAATGCAAAGTACTCTTACAAATTGTTCTCCTACTTGAGAAACAGCAGTCGGAACCATATTTCCCTTTCCTTGATAGTAGCCGCGCATTACCGAAATAAACGGCATAAATAAAAAGGAAAACGAAGTTAATTTTATAAGGGGCTCAAGTTTCGGATCGTTCATGAGACGAGCAAGCCAGCCAGCTCCCCCGTATAACAGGATAAAGAGGATGGTTCCAAACAGACTTAATACGAAAAAGGTATATAGAAGCAGAGTGCGTATAGATATTTGATCTTGTCTTTCAGCAATCCACTTCGACAACACCACAGGAAATCCATATGTAGAAAAAATAAGTGCGATTGCGTAAAAAGGATAAACTTGCTGGTAAATATAAAAACCTACATCTCCCGCGATATTTTGAAACGGAATTCGATATCCAGCACTTAAAGCTTTCGTAATAACAGCCGCAATCGTTAAAATAAATGCCCCACGAAGGAAATTTATGGAGTTTTCATTCGCCTTGTTATTCATTCACTCTCTCCTTCCTAACAAAAACTCGCGATTGCGACTTGCATGGGGTTGAGTCTCTCTAACGAAGGGATTTTCACTTTGGAGTAACCCTTGTTTTTCTTGTATTATAGCATACTGTACATCATCTTCTGACCCTATAAAGAGGCGAGGTCGTTTCGACTCCATTACTGCTTCCCCACATATCTTTTCTATAGCATTCTTTCTAGTACATGTTAAAAGGCAGCGAAGACGCTGCCTTTTGATAGCATATGACGCGAAATTTAAGATTCCATTTGTCTTGCTAAGAATCCCGCTGCAGTTTCAACTGCTTTTCTTTCCACTTCACTGAGTGTAGACTCTTTGGAGAAAATAATGACAGCTCCAATAGGATCACCATTCGCAATGATAGGGCCAATTGTATAGGATTGAAACTCTTCTTCATTTCCATCCACTAATGCAACTTGGCTTTTTTGTGTTTCTAATGTAGAGTTACGCTCTTCCATTGTTTTCTCAACAAAATCACTAATGCTTTTATTTAAATAATCCTTCTTAGAACCGCCTGCCACAGCAATGTAAGTATCCCTGTCACAGATTAATACCGGACTTCCAAGGCTATCATAAAGTGCTTCAGCGTATTCTTTAGCAAAGTCACTTAACTCACTGATTGGTGAATATTTTTTTAAGATCACTTCACCATCTCGATCTACAAATATTTCTAAAGGATCTCCTTCACGAATACGAAGAGTTCTGCGAATTTCTTTAGGGATTACAACACGACCTAAATCATCAATACGACGAACAATACCAGTTGCTTTCATCTAATGTTGCCTCACTTTCATCTTTTGGTTTCTTGCCGGTGATTATTAAATCGTTGATACGAATCACCTTATTTGAACTTAGTATTTTTTGTTATGGAAACTTCTATACACATTGAAATAATTTTTCTTCAAAATCTAATTCTTTACTTTCTCTTTTTTACATCTTGCAAGCCAATAATAAGGTCCTCTAGCATAGAAAGCCACTCTTTTACAGTAATCCCTTTTATATGCAGGACCATTTTCAATCTAGGCCCCTCCATACCAAGACCAACTTTTCGGCCATATTTTGAAGTAAGCTGAAATACCTTCTGACCATCAATATCACTGCTTGATTGATCTGAGACGAGGATGGTAATTTCCTGCTTCGATTGTTTGATTACTTCAACACCAGCTTTGTTTGCAAAAACTTTAATTTTTGCTATTTGAAGTAAAAGCTCTACCTCCTCAGGATATTCACCAAAACGATCCATTAGCTCTTCTTGCAGCTCTTCCCATTCATCTAATGTTGAGATACCTCTAAACCTTTTGTACATTTCAATTTTTTGATTTCCGTCATTAATATACGTATCAGGTATATAGGCATCCACCTCTAAATCAATTTCAAGCTGTGGTTTGTTCTCTACCGGCTTACCTCCCATTTTCTCCTCAATGGCTTCTTTAAGCATTTGAGAATACAAGTCAAAACCGACAGAATCAATAAACCCATGCTGTTCTGCACCGAGAAGATTACCCGCACCACGAATAGCAAGGTCACGCATAGCTATTTTAAACCCAGAACCAAGTTCGGTAAACTCTTTTATGGCTTGCAAGCGTTTCTCAGCTACCTCCGTCAATACCTTATCCTTCCGGTATGTGAAATAAGCATAGGCTACTCGATTAGAACGCCCTACTCGACCACGTAGCTGGTAAAGCTGGGAAAGACCCATTTTATCCGCATCATAAACAATCAGTGTATTAACATTAGGAATATCAACGCCGGTTTCAATAATGGTGGTGCTTACTAATACATCGAATTCACCTTCTAGGAATCTTAGCATCACGCTTTCCAATTCCTGCTCTGACATTTTACCATGAGCATATGTTACACGTGCATCGGGGACTAACATGGATATTTCTTCTGCTTTTCTAGCTATATCCTCTACCCTATTATAAAGGAAATACACCTGTCCATCCCTTGCTAACTCTCTTTCAATTGCTTCTCGAACAAGCGCTCCATTATACTCCATAACATACGTTTGCACCGGAAAACGGTTTTCTGGAGGTGTTTCAATAACAGACAAATCTCTAACGCCGAGCATTGACAAATGAAGCGTTCTCGGAATTGGAGTAGCCGTCAATGTCAATACATCGATATTGGTTTTTAATTGCTTAATTTTTTCCTTATGAGTTACACCGAAACGCTGTTCTTCATCAATAATTAACAAACCTAAGTCATGATAGGCCACATCTTTTGAAAGTAAACGATGTGTACCCACGACAATATCAATGGTACCTGCTTTTAATCCTTTGATCGTTTCTGCTTGCTGTTTTCTCGTTCGGAAACGGCTTAACAAGCCAATATTAATTGGATAACCCTGAAACCGTTCCCGAATGGTTTCATAATGCTGCTGTGCCAAAATAGTAGTTGGAACAAGAAATGCCACTTGCTTTCCATCAGCAATCGCTTTGAATGCTGCACGAATGGCTACTTCTGTTTTACCATATCCTACATCTCCGCAAAGCAGACGGTCCATCGGTCTTTCGCGTTCCATATCCCTTTTGATTTCATTGATGGAACGGAGTTGATCCTCGGTTTCTTTATAAGGGAAAGCAGCTTCAAACTCTCTTTGCATTTCCCCATCTGGAGAGAATGCATATCCTTTTGAGGCTTCTCTTTCCGCATAGAGCTTTATTAAATCATCGGCAATATTCTGTACAGAAGATTGGACTTTGTTTTTGACACGCTTCCAGTCGCTTCCGCCCAGCTTATACAGCTTTGGCTCTTTTCCTTCTGACGCTACATATTTTTGAACCAAGTCAATTTGTTCAACTGGAACATACAACTTGTCTGTCCCTTGATAGCGTATGTGTAAGTAATCCTTATGAACCCCGTTAATTTCCAGCGTTTCAATCCCAAGATATTTACCAATTCCGTGATTCACATGAACCACATAATCTCCAACTTTAAGCTCGGAGTAGCTTTTAATTCTTTCTGCATTTGAAAGCTTTTGTCTTTTTACTGTTTTTTTCGTCCGCTTATTGAAAAGCTCCTGCTCTGTAATAACTGCAAGCTTATGCATCGGCAGCTCAAAGCCTGTATTAAGATTGCCCAGTATAATTTGAACCTTGCCCGGTAAAATTTGACCATTTTCTCCTAATTCCACTGATTCGATATCATAGTCTTCTAATACCCGACTCAGCTTCGAAATTCGTTCTTGGTCTGGAGCTAAAACAACAACAGAATACTTCCCTTTTTTCCACCTCTCAACTTCAGATTTAAATACATGCATCTGACCGTGAAAATTCTGCATTTGCTTACATGTGAAATTTATAATGTTTTGCGGGCTAGTGAAAGGTACGTGCCGCAAAAATAATGACAAATAAATGAGAGGATGTCTTGATTTCTGTACTAGCTCTTGAAGATTATGAGAAAGCTTTACATCGTGTACAATATGCCCTTCACTCAAAAGATTTGTGTACCATTCTGCTTCTTCATTTTCAAGTGACTCAGCCACTTCTTGTATTCTGCTAATTTCATCTAGAAGCACTATTCCATTAGAGGGAAGGTAATCTAGTAAACTAGCTGGATTGTCATAGGCCAAACTAAGATATTTAAAAATATCATCAGGCTTCGATCCATTTTTCAGCTTCTCTAGCTCATAACCAATATTTTGAACCAAAAGCTCCTTCGCTTTTTCGCTTTTTATTTTTTTTAGACTTGTACTGAGTCCCAATTCAAGTCGATCGACTAGCTTTACAATATTCTCGTCGTCAAGCAATGCTTCAGTAGCAGGTCCAATAGATACTTGGGTCAGTTTATCAATGGAACGTTGATCCTCGACAGAAAAGGTTCGTATAGAATCTACCTCTGTATCGAATAACTCAATACGAATAGGATTACTCTCTGTTAGCGGGTAAATATCAATAATGCCACCACGAATACTGAATTCCCCTGGAGACGAAACCATTTCAACACGATGATAACCCATCTGGATAAACAATGCTAACAAGAAGTCTAAATCTACATCTTCTCCTACCTTAAAATGGATTTGATGCTTTTTCCAAGTCTCTTTTGGAGGAAGAAGCTTACGAAAACCACCCATTGGAACGATGACAATGCCTTTATCATTTTTGGTCCAGTAGTTAAGCGCTTCGATTCTTTGAGCTCTTAGCTCGGGACTTGCGATACTCAACTCAGCTGCAATCAACTCATTTGCTGGATACATAAACACTTCATCTTCAGGCACAAAGCTAAGTAAATCTTCATAAAACTTTTGAGCCTGAAGTAAGTTATAGGTCACAACCATAATAGCTTTATTTGTTTCTTTATAAAGAGAAGCAATAAGCAATGAACGGGAGGAACCAGAAAGACCTGCAACTAGTTGTTCCCTTAAACCTTCTTCTACTCCAGAAAAAATAGATTGAATATCATCATTCTTAGCAAAAGCTTGATGCAAACCGTTCATATAATTCCCCTCCTCTCTTTATTTCGTATTGTCAAAACTTTTATAGTAAATAGGTTAGTAAATCCTATATTAGAGGGCTTTTTGAGCAAAAAAATTGCCACCCCCTGAAATTTAGGTAATAGTGAGGTTACCACACCGACACTAAATCCCTAAATAAAGGA
>NZ_WIAQ01000031.1 GCF_009466385.1 Peribacillus tepidiphilus
ACTTCTGACTGTTCAGCTATCTATCACTAGATAGGTTACCAAGATTACTTGGCGTGCCAGCCAGACCTCCCCGGGTAAGAGTGTAATCTTTCCTTCCATCCATCTGCTTCATTTACTCTGTATCACCTTCGGCAGAAAGGACTTTGTTTTGTCTTGCAAACTCGTCCAATGATACCTAGCCTCATATGAAGTTCGTGTTCCTCAGACCGGAAGTTTGCCGCTCGCTTCCTTCAGATTCCATGTCACCACGGACACCCTTGCGTTAAGCTAACTGCTACTTCTGCCTTCGCAGTTCGGGACTTGCACCCTATAGATTACACCCATGCCGGGCGCACACAAAAAAAAGCCAACCGCTTATCTTATTGCGGTTGGCTTTCCGTATCTTTATTAAAATACCTTTTCTTTAAATTGCTCTAGTTTTTCAAGGGACGATTTTTCGATGTCCTTATGCAGGCTGTTTCCATGGGAATCCATCGTGACGACCGCTTTGAAGCCTTCTACTTTCAAGTGCCACATCGCTTCTGGTATACCAAATTGCATGAGGTCCACACCTTCTACGGATTTAATGCAATCTGCATAATATTGGGCAGCTCCCCCGATTGCATTTAAATAAACTCCACCGTGCTCTTGTAGAGCCGCCAATGTTTTAGGACCCATGCCACCCTTTCCGATTACTGCACGAATACCAAATTTCTTCATGATCTCTCCCTGATAAGGCTCCTCACGAATACTTGTTGTTGGACCTGCAGCTTTTACGTGCCAGTTTCCTTCTTCATCCTTTAACATAACTGGTCCGCAATGATAGATAATTTGTCCATTTAAGTCCACTGGTGAGTCATGGTCCGTTAAGTATTTATGGATCGCATCACGACCTGTGTAAATCATGCCATTAATTTTTACAACATCGCCCACCTTAAGCGAACGAATCTTTTCTTCTGTTAACGGTGCTTCTAAAATAATTTCATCTCCAGACGGTTCTACAGCAGCTGCAATTTCTTGCTCTGCTTCAGAGGCGAAATTAATTTTTTCCCCTTCTTGATACAACCACTCCTGAATTTCACCCGTTTCAGGATTCACTTTGACACCAAGACGGCGGAAGGCCCAGCAGTTATAGGCAACAGAAACGAAGAAGCTCGCAGGAATGCGGTGCATTACACCGATTTTGCATCCAAGCAGTGTCGTTTCTCCACCAAATCCCATCGTTCCGATTCCTAATTTATTGGCATTTTCCATAATGTATTCTTCAAGCTTGCGCAAATCCTCATTCGGATTGACATCATCATTGCTTCTGAACAGCTGTTCTTTCGCTAAATCATATCCCGAAGAACGGTCTCCACCGATTCCGACACCAATGAATCCAGCACTACAGCCTTGTCCTTGCGCCTGATACACAGAATGAAGGATACACTTGCGAATGCCATCCAAATCTCGACCCGCGCGGCCGAGTCCCTCAAGCTCACATGGCAAGCTGTATTGAATGTTCTTATTTTCACAGCCGCCGCCTTTTAAAATAAGTCGAATATCAATATAGTCTTTTTCCCATTGTTCAAACTTCATGACAGGAAGTCCCAGTCCTAAGTTGTCCCCGCTGTTATCCCCCGTTAGCGAGTCCACTGAATTTGGACGCAGCTTGCCGTCTTTTGTAGCCTGAGCAATTGCGTTTTTAATCGCTTCTTTTATTTGCAGCTGATTAACTCCAACTGGTGTTTTAATTTTAAACGTTGGAAGGCCGGTATCTTGACAAATGGGTGATACATTTTCATCTGCCATCGTAATGTTTTGCGTGATCGTTGCTAAACTCATCGCTGAACGAGTACCAGCATTTTCTCGTTCCTTTGCTTTTTGAATCGCTCTTCTTACATCTTTCGGTAGATTCGTTGATGTTTCTACAATCAGCTTGTACATACTTTCCTGGAACTTCTCGATATTCATATTTCTCCCCCTCTTTGCTTACAAAAAATTCTGACTAATTGATGTCTTTGTTATAAATGAAGTGAACCAAGCATACGATTACTTCAAAGTCAAAACCAAACTTTCAACACGTTTAATTATACTCCTATCTCTATTCTTCGAAAAGGGTGATGCTGCAACCAGTATAAAGGAATCATTTTTTAATCATAAAAAAAGAGCCATAATGGCCCTTATTTAACTTCGCGTTTTTTGAATTGTTCACACTTCGTTTCAAGTTCATCAATGATTCCTATTAATCTGTCGATATCTTCTAGGCCCGTTTCTTCAGGATCTATGTTTTCCAACACTTCAAGAAACATGGATAATCTTTGCTTTAAATAGTTTAATTGGTCTTCACGGTCATATATAGCCTTACCCATTAAAAAGTCTCTCCTTTCGCTCTTACTTATCCTAGCCGATTACCTATTAAAATTCAATATTTTCAAATATAATCAGGATCATTGACTTTATTTTTCTCATTTTTCATAATGAGACAGTAGCACATACTTTTTTCTTTGAGGAGATCTAAAATGATTACAGAAAAAAAGATTCTGCCGACAATTAGCCCAAGCTACGATCCTTGGGAGGCATATTTAGATATAAATCAATACGGAAAGCTAACGCTCACGAATATTGAATTCACGACAACTACTTTATGCAATATGAGATGTGAGCATTGTGCGGTGGGATATACCCTCCAGACGAAAGATCCGGACGCCCTCCCATTGGAGCTTTTGATTAAGCGGCTTGATGAGGTAAAAGAGCTACGATCGTTAAGCATCACGGGCGGTGAGCCGATGCTTTCGAAAAAACAAGTGCAAAATTATGTGCTTCCACTTTTAAAGTATGCTCACGAAAGAGGTGTCCGTACACAAATCAACTCGAACCTGACGCTTGATTTGGAACGATACGAAGAAATTGCTCCTTATTTGGACGTTCTCCATATTTCACATAACTGGGGAACCATTGATGATTTTATCGACAACGGTTTTGCCATGATGGAGAAAAAGCCGACGAGAGAGCAGCGTGCGAAGCTTTTTGAAAAAATCATTGAAAACAGCAGAGCGTTAACAAAAGCCGGTGTGATTGTATCCGCCGAAACAATGCTGAACAATCGTACACTTCCACATCTAGAAAAAATCCATAAGCAAATTACAGAAGAAATGGGCTGCCAAAGACATGAGGTGCATCCAATGTACCCAAGTGACTTTGCCTCTTCCTTGGAGGCGCTCACGCTCGATGAATTGCGTTATGCAATCAATCATTTGCTTGAAGTCCGGAACGAAAATGTATGGATGCTATTTGGGACGCTTCCTTTTTATCCTTGCAGCGATAATAAGGAAGATTTGGAGCTGCTGCAAAAGCTTTACACGGCAAAAAATGTTACAGTCCGCAATGATCCAGACGGTCGCTCTCGCTTAAATGTTAATATTTTCACTGGAGAAGTGATTGTAACAGATTTCGGCGATGCACCACCGCTAGGAAATATTCAGTATGATACGCTTCAACAGGCTTATGAAAACTGGATGAATTCTAATTTGGCAAAAGAATTAAATTGTCATTGCCCTGCTGCCAAATGTCTTGGACCTAATGTTCTTGTAAAAAATGCGTACTACCCCGACATGGACTTTACTAAGCGCAGGGCTAACATTTCGCGCCCCTAAAATGCTAGATAAAAAAGCTATGCCAAGACATCATTTGGCATAGCTTTTTTCATATTATTATCTAGGTCGATCTGAAGACAAGAATCCGAATGACAAATGATCCTGCACAGGAATCCAAGCTCCGATTCCCTGAGATGTTACGTTTTTGATTACGATTGATTTTTTATTGCCCTTTAATACGAGAAAAACTTCTCCGTAAGTGACTTTTCCTTTTTCATTTACTGCTGGCGCATAAGCGTACAGGTAGCCCAATCGTTTAGGCATAATGTTATATACTTGTTCTTTTTTCGTGCCTGCCCCGATGATGGTTTCAAAAGAAAGCGGTAGGTTTGTTTTCTCACCTGCTTTAATGAGCATCATTTTTTGTACATCATCAGCAGCGGGAATTTTTGCTGTCAATCCGCCCTTTACAATTTTTTGGGCTTCTTGAACGTAATGAATTTGATAAGGGGTTTTACCTCCTCGGTTATCAAAATAATTGGTATTGATTTTTTGAAATTCCCAATTTGGTGCTGTTTCTGTAGATTGATAATTCAATGCCCAGTGCCCAAGATAAATGGTAGCTCTATATCCAAAGGCAAGCGGTGCCTTAGAAATATTTGATTCATTAAGCATATGAATGAGCTCTGGATTTTCAATTTTTACATTGGAAGAATCAATTAATTCCTGAGCAAAATCACTTGGCTGTAAATATGGTACATCCTGTGTAGGATTAGGATACGTATTTTCCTTCGCAATGTTTAAAACAGAAGATGGGATGGATACTCCTTTATCAGCCTTTCCACTAACTTCTATTTCTTCAGCTTGAGAGTTTAAACCAAAAGGTACACTTATTGAAATACAAAGCAGCCAAATAAAAACGAAACGTTTCATGATGTCGCACTCCTTTTGAGCAAATAATCATTTTGTTGTTATTGTTCGCGTACATCATGATTCTTATACACTATTGCATCTTCGTCCATTTTTCGACTAGTGGGAAGAAAAATCCGACAAGGGGACCGATGGTAAAAGTAATGATAAGCGTACCAATACCGATTGGCCCTCCTACTAATAGAGCAAGCGACAACCCGAACACTTCACCAATCGTTTTGGCAGCCATTAACGTTACTTTAAATCTTTTATGTATAGCGATCATTAATTGATCTATTGGATTGACCGGGAACTTGGCTTGCAAATATAGGGCTACACCGAAAGATAAAATGATAATCCCGCATAAGAGAACGATCAATTTTACAATTTGACCAGAAGGAGTCCATTCTGAAAAAACAAAGAGCAGCCAAAAATCAATAAACATTCCAATTACAAAAATCGTACCAAGCGCCAAAAACTGTGGTTTTTCTTTTAATAGAAAAGCATTTAAAAGCATTAAGCAAGTGCCTGTAATCATGAGCCATCGGCCAACTGTAAGTCCGACACTTTCATAAAGACCGACATGCAGCGCATCCCAAGCTCCAGTTCCGATATTTGCTTTAATCGTTAAAGACACCCCAAAAGTTATAATAAATATGCCTGTAAAGAAAATGACAAATCGCTTAAATAATTGCACAGTAGTTCCTCTTTTCATTAGAATGTAATATTTTTGTAAAGTTCTGAATATTTACAAATATCTAACATTCACGTATAATAAGCTTAACCTTTCAAAAAGGAGGGAAAATCGTTCATACCGTACCACAATTGAAAGGGAGGTATGTCTATCGATTTATATTCCAAAACCTAGCCAAACATGCTGGATTACGTAAGAATATCAAAAATGAAATGTAAAGTTGGTGAGCATCCTAGAATATTGTTTCGATTACAACGCTATGGATTATGTAGGTTTCATGGATTGAAAGTAACAGTAATTCTACCGTAGTAAATCAAGATATTTGTTGGATTAGAACATGTACTTAAGACTATTTTCTAAAACATAAAAGGACTCTGCAAATTGTATCACATTGCAGAGTCATTTTTATATTTATTTTTTATAGTAGGAAAAAGCCAATTCCCATAATAATATAAGCAGCTAATAATGTGGCTCCTTCAAACCAGTTTGTGTCCCCGTCATTCGAAATGACGATCATAAGAAAAACTGATGTGACCATCGCAATAAGCTCTGGCATTGTAAACACCAATGGCATAGAAGTTGGGAATAGAAGGGAGACTAATACAAGCACAGGTGCTACAAACATCGCTATTTGCAGAGTTGAGCCAACTGCAATTTCAACAGCAATGTCCATTTTGTTTTTATAGGCAAATATAATTGCAGATGCATGCTCTGCTGCATTCCCCACAATGGCCACGATGATGACCCCAATAAAGAGCTCCGTCCAACCGAAAGACTCAGCTACAACTTCAAATGTGTGGACCAAGTTCTCAGAAACATAGGCAACAGCAATAGTGGAGAGCAATAAGATTAGAACGGAAGTGCCTTTCCCCCATTCCGGTGTTTCCTCTTCATGATTTGAACCGGTTTCTTCTTTATGCTGATATACCCCGCGATGGGTTACAAGTTTAAAGAATAAAGCAGCTAAATATAAAGCAATCATAATAATGGAAATACCAACGCTTAACGAAATGGTTTTAGCATCATTCATCGTTTGAGCAAATACTTCTGGAATAACAAATGCGACGACTACAGCAAAAACAAGCAGTCCAGCATTATGTCTAGCATCAAAAACATTAAAGCTTTGTCTCTTATACTTCAATCCTCCAATGAAGAACGATAATCCCGCAACTAAAAGAAGATTACCTAGTACCGAACCTGTCAACGAAGCAAGAACGACTCCAACCAATCCTGCTTTCAAGGCAAAAATCGAAATAATTAATTCAACCGCATTTCCAAAAGTAGCATTCAGCAGTCCACCAATCCTAGGCCCCATGACTACCGCAAGGCTTTCTGTTGCTCGTCCCATATAGCTGGCCAATGCAATGATGGTAACACAATATATTCCAAACATCACAACGCTTGGCCAGTGCATCAATGAACCTGCTACAGATAGCGGTACACCTGCCAAAACAAGTATTAAAAAGATTTTATTTGTCATACACTTCCCTCACAATCCGAAAAATTCTTATGATATTCGTTCAGATGGTTCAATGAACTTGAATACCTCCCTTAACGGATTGAACCATTTGTCTCTAATGAAATGGATTTCTTCTTCATTAACATCATCCGCTTTCATAATAAAATACAGGGATTTATTTCCTTACTAGGAAATATTATAAATTATACTGCTTTCTACTTCTTTTCTTCAACCATTATCTCATTTCCATTCATAATTCTACCGCTTCTGCCTTGTGCAATCTCTTTTTTACTATTAAGATTACTAAGAAGCTATTTTCTAAATTGTCCGTCAGTCCTTACTAAACAGGCAGGCGAGTAACGCATATATGATTAAGGAGTACTTATGAATCAATCTTCTTTACGTTTTTGGATACTAGTCACGATTGTAGGGATTTCAGGTTTTTCACAAGGAATGCTTTTGCCCCTCATTGCAATCATCTTTGAAAATGATGGTGTTAGCTCTTCCATGAACGGATTGCATGCGACGGGCCTATATATTGGAATTCTTCTTGCCTCCCCGCTCATGGAAGCTCCCTTACGTAAAATGGGCTATAAGCCGCTCATTTTAATAGGAGGCGCAATGGTCATATCAGCGCTTCTTTTATTTCCTGTCTGGAAATCGTTTTGGTTTTGGTTTGTCTTAAGGCTGCTAATCGGCATTGGCGACCATATGCTCCACTTTGCTACTCAAACATGGATTACGGCTTTTTCCCCTGCTCATAAAAGAGGACGTAATATCTCTCTTTACGGCTTGTTCTTCGGTTTGGGATTTGCGATCGGTCCATTAATGACAAGATTTGTGGAATGGAATGAGGCTGTTCCTTTTATCGTTTCTTCCATAATCAGCTTATTTGCATGGGGAACCGTTTTTCTATTAAAAAATGAATTTCCGGAGCGAGATATTGAGACATCTTCTTTCCTTGGAACACTTGTCCGCTTCAAGAAGGTGTGCCAATATGCATGGGTTGCATTTCTACCTCCATTTGGTTATGGTTTTTTAGAAGCCTCTTTGAATGGAAACTTCCCAGTATACGCCCTTCGTTCGGGAATTAACGTGGAATCAGTATCGATCCTGCTTCCCGCCTTTGCATTTGGCAGCATTATATTTCAGCTGCCACTCGGGCATATGAGCGATAAGTTCGGCCGTAAGAATATCTTACTTTTCGTCATGCTCTCAGGCTTTGTATGTTTCACAGGAGCTGGTTTATTGCAAGACTCTGTTTTAGGGTTATTTATTTGTTTTCTGTTAGCAGGAATGATGGTTGGATCGACCTTTTCCTTAGGCATCAGCTATATGGCTGACCTTTTGCCAAAAAATCTTCTTCCTGCAGGAAACTTAATGTGCGGCATATTCTTCAGCTTCGGCAGTATTTCAGGGCCATTTGTCGGCGGCATCGTCATCCAGTATTTTTCTGGCGGGTCCTTCTTTTATATGATCAGCTGCATGCTGCTACTCATATTCTTTGCCCTAACCGTATTTAGGCAGAAAACAACCGTATATGAAAATATATCTACTACTAAATAAGAAATGCAGAAAGCTAACATTTTCGAAAATAATGTATGAAATAGGGTGAGTCCTTTTATTTAAAGTAGCTCACCCTTTTTGATGTTTTAATTTCAATAAATTAAATGGTCCTTACGAAAAAACTTTTATACAGTTAATGTACTCTCTTCTTCAAGCCTCACAGACTTCTGTCTATTTACGATGATGATCCCCCATGTAACGAAAAACAGTCCGATAAAAACAAAGACATTCAATTTTTCATTTAAAAAAATATTGGAGAGGAATACACCGAATACTGGCATAAGGAATAAATAAACAGAGATTTTTCCTACTTGATTGTATTTCATTACGTTATTCCAAAGGATGTAGCCTGTCGCGGAAAGAAATGCGAGATACACTAAAAGCCATAGTGCTTTTCCACTGAAGTGAAACGGTACAAATCCAGCTCCCGGCAATCCTGCAAGAATAAGACCAATTGCCCCAAACAACATCTCATAGCTTGTAATATAGCCAACTTCCATACTATTCGTTGCGTTTCTTGCTAATATATTTCCGAAACCTCCTGAAGCCATCGCAAGCAGAAGTAGAATTTCCCCTAGTCCAAAGTGTAGAATAAATTCCCCCTTCGTTATATTTACAATAATAACTCCGCTAAAACCTAAAAGTAGTCCGATCCCTTTTCTTATAGTTAGCTTATCATCATGGTACAAAAAATGAGCAAACAAAATCTGAAAAAACGTCGTCGTCCCTGCTATGATGGAACCTTGAATGCCTGTTGCATAGCTTAAACCGATATAAAAAAGAATGTATTGAATAAAGGTTTGAAAAGCACCAATCCTACTTAATGAGAGCACATGCTGTTTTTGTAGACGAATGGTTTTCTTAGTCAACTTTAAAAAAATAAAAATCAAAATGGATGCCAGTAAAAATCGATAGCCTGCAAAAAGGATTTGCTCGCTTAATTCATTAGGACCAATCTCTAACACTTCATAACTGATCTTGATAGCCGGAAACGCGCTCCCCCATAAAAAGGCTGCTGTACCCGCTGAAAAAACAATTCCTAAAGGGTGAGTAAAAAACCTTTCAGCATTCAAAATGATTCCCTCTCTTTTTTTACAATTTTACGTACTTATCGTTTTATTTTTTCATATCATATATGGTAGGATAAGTGTAATTAAATAGCTATCCTTTTTCTATACCATATTAGATTTTTTTGCTGTCATCATTAAGATGACAGCTTTCGTGTTTTTTAAGGGTATTGATGTTGAATATCTTTATCAATTAAAACAAATAAGAAAATGGAGGAGGAGATTCGGTGAGTGCAAATACAAAAGCTTTAAGAACTTCGACAGTTGAACCTAATGAGAACATTATTCAAAAGCTACTCCCCCACACCGAACTTATTGCAGCAGTTCTATGTGGAATTTTAATATTTACCGGATGGATGCTTTCAAAGAACAGTTTGGAAACTGCTTCTGTTATAAGTTACGTGCTTGCCTTTATCATTGGAGGCTTTGCTAAAGCGAAAGAGGGCATTGAGGAGACGATAGAAAATAAAGAATTGAATGTAGAGATGCTAATGATTTTTGCAGCAATCGGCTCTGCCATTATTGGATATTGGACTGAAGGCGCCATTCTCATTTTCATTTTTGCAGTAAGCGGAGCATTAGAAACCTATACGATGAATAAAAGCCATAAGGAAATTTCAGCATTGATGGAATTGCAGCCGGAAGAAGCAGTTCGAATCACTGCGACTGGAAGAGAAGAAGTAGTGCATGTTTCTGAGCTCGAAATTGGCGACCATATTCTGGTTAAGGCAGGAGAACGAATTCCTTCTGACGGTAAAATTTTCAAAGGGCAAACGAATATTGATGAAGCTGCAATCACAGGAGAATCCATTCCTGTTAGTAAAAAGGAAAACGACGAGGTTTTCGCAGGAACTGTAAATCTTCGTGGAACTATTACCATTGAAATTACGAAATTGAATGAAGATACTCTATTTCAAAAAATCATTCAGCTTGTCCAATCTGCACAAAGTGAAAAATCTCCTTCCCAGCTTTTTATCGAACGTTTTGAAGGGACATACGTAAAAGTAGTATTATCAGTCGTAGCAGTTATGATGTTCCTTCCCCATTATCTTCTCGGGTGGAGCTGGACAGAAACGTTCTACAGAGCGATGATTTTACTAGTTGTAGCTTCACCATGCGCTCTTGTTGCTTCCATTATGCCGGCAACTTTATCCGCCATATCGAATGGAGCTCGCCATGGCATTTTGTTTAAAGGAGGCGTTCATCTCGAAAACTTAGGCCACTTAAAGGCTATTGCTTTTGATAAAACGGGAACTTTAACAAAAGGGAAGCCGGAAGTTACGGATATCATTCATCGCCCAGATTTAACAAAAGAAGAGTTTATTTTTAACATCGGCTCCATTGAAAGCTATTCTACACATCCGTTGGCACAGGCAATCACAAAATATGCCAAGCAAATCGGAAAAGCAGAATTAAAAAAGCCTGAAAACATGGAGGATATTAGCGGCTGGGGTGTGCAGGCTGTACTCTCTGGTGTCCAATGGAAAATTGGAAAAGCAGACTTTGTTGGACGGGATGAGGCAGAAGTGTTTTTAAACGGGGCTTATAGACAGCTTGCAGCAGAAGGAAAAACCATTGTATTTGCTCGTGACGATAAGGGAATCGCTGGACTAGTTGCCCTCAAAGACGTTGTTCGTGATGACACAGTCGCTGCGATAGAATCTTTGAAAAAAGAAGGAATCCATACCGTTATGCTAACAGGAGACAGCCAAAAGACAGCGCAAGCAATTGCCTCCGAAAGTCATATTGACGAATATGTTGCAGAATGCTTACCGGAAACAAAAGTCAATGAGGTAAAGAAATTAAAAGAGCGTTTTGGAACGGTGGCAATGGTCGGTGACGGTATTAATGACGCCCCTGCTTTAGCCAGTGCTTCAGTCGGAATCGCCATGGGAGAAGGAACCGATGTTGCGCTAGAGACTGCGGATATTGTCCTAATGAAAAATGATCTTCCTAAAATAGCGGAAGCGATCCATCTTTCTAAAAAAATGAACACAATTATTAAACAAAATATCATTTTCTCTATTTCTGTCATCATGCTGCTGATCGCGTCTAACTTCCTGCAAATTCTTGATCTCCCATTTGGAGTCATCGGACATGAAGGCAGTACCATTCTCGTTATTTTAAATAGCTTAAGGCTCTTGAAATCATAAAATTTTTATCTAAAGATCTTTAGCATATATAAAGAATAAGCAAAGGCACTCCATTATATTTTGAGTGCCTTTAGTATGTTTATTGCACATTTATACTGATTAGGTGCTTAATGATAACCGTTTTGTCCATTTGCGGTACTAGATGTTTTGTTGCTTGTCGATTTTTGTTTAGAATTTTGCTTTGTTCCGCCGTCTTTTTTCGTATGTTTTGTCATGATTGATCTCTCCTGTCCATTAAAATAGACACCATTATGAGTAGATTGAAGACAAAGTATATTCAAACACATTTAGCAACAATCTGACCATTATGGAATCTATTTTAGTTTTCGTATTCGCCTTTATAATATGACAGGAAAAATATCCTTACCCACAGTTTGGATCTTCTTCACTAATCATTGCATTGATTTCTGCGCCTAAAATAATGATATGGCCCGTCAAATAGAACCAAATCATTAATACAATAATGCCTCCAATGCTTCCGTACGTATAAGAGAAATTCCCAAAATTTGATACATAGTAGGAAAATCCAACGGATACAACAATCCAGCCTACTGTTGCAAATAGGGCCCCAGGAATCACCGTGAGGCATTTTATTTTAATATTTGGAGCAATCCAATACAAGATTGTAAAGATAAAAAACAGAACAACAGAACTTAGAACCCAACGGATGACTCCCCAAATTCGAAAAAATTTATCTGAAAAGCCAAATTCAGTCAACAGGAAAGCACCGATTTGCTTACCGAATACCGGCAATAGTAATGCAATAATGAAAACGATCATCATGCCGATTGTGAGCACGATGCTCATAGCACGAGCAGCCCAAAATGGACGGTTTTCTTTTACACCATAAGCTTTATTGAATGCAATTACCACTGCGTTTAGACCGTTGGAAGCAGACCATAGGGTAGCTATAACTCCAAAGGACAGCAACCGACCGTGTTGCTGCATAATCCCTTCAATATTTGATTCAATTAACTCCATGGATTCTACTGGTGCGTAGTCTCGAATAAAGCCAAAAATATCATTTTTCGATAAAGGTATATAGGGCAGCAATGTGACCAAAACAATCAATAATGGGAATAACGATAGCAGGAAGAAAAAAGCTAGCTGTGCAGCTAAACCCGAAACATCATCTTCTTTAATACGTTTAATCATTTCCTGAAAAAAGGATTTATTCATCCTTTCCTTTTTTTGTCCCATGCCGCCACCTCAAAAAATTTAATCCAACCGGCTATTCCCTATTGAAGAAGATTCATTCTTGTCCAACGTTTGATTTGAATGTTTAGTGGTTGATTCTGCTGAAGTGAAAGCCTCCTTTGTTTCCTTTAAGGCACTTGCCACTTGAGATGGAACATCTTTCATATCCTCAACCTTTTGGGTAATAAAGACTACATCTTCTGATATTTGTTTAATTGTATGACGAATTCGTTCAGAAGTATCCTTCATCGAGTCCAAAAATTCCCCAGGATTTTTCATAAAGGATCGAACACTGCCTGTACATTTTTTACTGCTCTCCACGACAGTCTTACGGGTATTCTTATCGAGGAGACTAATGGCTGCACCCGCTAAAGCTCCTAATAAAATACCTTGCCAAAGCCGGTTTTTTCCAGAACCAATTTGCTCATCCATATCCATGTTTGCCAGATCGTTTTCTTTATACCTACGCATTATTTCTCCTCCTCTTTTATAGCCCATGATCCTTTTTAATTTTCTCTAACAAGGATTGACATCCTGCAAGTACCAAATTATATGTTTCCTCAAAGTTACCTGTATAATAAGGATCTGGAACATTTTTATTTTCCAAATGGGGCACTAAATCCAATAGCCTGCTTATAAACACGTTTTTAGAACCAGAAAGCCTTTTTACATCTTTCAAGTTACTATCGTCCATGACAATAATATATTGATAATCCTCAAAGTCTTTATCTTTTATCTGTCTTGCTTTTAAGCCCTCATAGCTGATTTTGTATTGATCAAGTATTCTTCTTGTTCCATGATGCGGCGGTTCCCCAACATGCCAACTACCTGTTCCTGCTGAATCCACTTTAATTTGATTTTCTAATCCTTCTCTTTTTATTAGATCCCGGAACATTGCCTCAGCCATTGGTGAGCGACAAATGTTTCCCAAACAAACAAATAAAACTGAAATCAAAATCCTTCCTCCTCTATCCGATCTCTATCTATTATTTTAACTGAAGACACTTAAAAATTCCTTCCTAACTATATATCATAAATCTTAATTATTTCAGAAAAATGCATTGACATTTTCTAAATATTTTAACAATATTCTTATATAGCATTTTTTAACCCTTTACATTATGAAAGAGTTTTTTTTATTTTATCCGTAACAGCCCTTCATAATGACTGAATTTCGTTCATTATTTCTCTTTTCTCCAATATCACAATATTTAATAATCAATAACTTTTTTTTAAATAAAAATTGGATTATTCTAAAACACAAATTTTATTTTTTCAATAACAAAGGGGGAATCTTTTGCTATGTCTTTTCAAGAAATACTAGAAGCCATCAGTGGATGGGTTTGGGGTAAACCTCTTCTCGTCCTACTGGTTGGAACAGGTTTGTATCTCACCTTCCGTATCGGTTTTTTACAATTCCGACTGCTTCCTTACTCTTTAAAACTTGCGTTCAGCAGGAGTCAAGACCATAAATCTGACGGCGACATCTCTCACTTTCAGGCCCTCATGACTGCATTAGCTGCAACGGTCGGTACTGGTAACATTGCTGGTGTAGCAACCGCAGTCGTTCTAGGAGGACCGGGAGCGGTCTTTTGGATGTGGGTAACGGCCTTAGTGGGGATGGCAACTAAATATGCCGAAGCTGTTTTGGCTGTAAAATATAGGGTAGTAAACGAAAATGGGGAAATGTCAGGCGGACCGATGTATTATTTGGAAAAAGGGCTAGGTCAAAAATGGCTAGGAGTTTTGTTTGCCTTATTCGGTTCCATTGCAGCCTTTGGAATTGGAAACATGGTCCAATCAAATTCTGTAGCTGAAATCGTGAAGGTCACGTTCTCTGTTCCTACATGGATTACAGGAATTGTTCTAACCATTTTTACAGCACTTGTCATTTTAGGCGGCATTAAAAGTATCGGTACAGTAACATCATTCTTTGTTCCAATCATGGCTGTTTTCTACCTTGTTTCAGGATTAGTTGTTATGGTGTTGAATGTAGAATTAATTCCTAACGCATTAGTCCTTATTTTCAAGGATGCCTTCACTGGTGAAGCTGTAGCGGGAGGCGCTTTGGGTGCTGTCATTCGTTATGGCGTTGCACGTGGGGTCTTTTCGAATGAAGCCGGTCTTGGTTCTGCTCCGATTGCTGCTGCTGCAGCAAAAACAGATCTACCTGGACGTCAGGCTCTTGTATCTATGACACAAGTTTTCATTGATACGATTATTATTTGTTCTATCACCGGTATTACACTTGTAATGGGTGGTCTCTACAATACTGGGCTTAAAGGTGCCCAACTAACATCCGAAACATTCCAAAAATTCCTTGGTTCAACAGGCTCTTATGTTGTAGCAATCGGATTATTGTTCTTTGCCTCTTCTACGATTATCGGCTGGTCCTATTACGGTGAAAAATGTTTTACTTATTTATTTAATGAGAAAACTGCGATCCTTTATCGAATTGTATTCGTTGTCTTTGTATTCGTAGGTGCCATCAGCGAATTAAAAGTAGTTTGGGATATAGCGGATATCATGAACGGGCTCATGGCTTTCCCTAACTTGATTGGCTTGATTGGACTTTCAGGTGTTGTAGCGCTTGAGACTAAGAAAATTGTTGCAAAAATTAAAGAGGAAAAAGAAATGATACATGAAAAAAATATCAGCTTGAAACAATGAGAATTCAAGCTTTAATAAAGTGAAACCTCCATCAATGGGGGTTTTCTCCATTCTAACTCAAATTTACTTATTTTTTTCAATATGAAGATGTCATTAGAAAGAAATAGCTCTATTCAGTTGTGACTTGTCCGAATTGCCAATCCCAATCAAAAATTCAATCGGCCATATAGGGTTCTAACCACTTCATTCCCTCTTTTTTTATTGACAAGCCAAAGTACACTATGGAATGATTAAAGAGATTTAGGATGAAAGGAAGGCATCCCCTTTGGATTTAAAACAAAATACACCGGAAAATGTTGAATACATGGTAGACAAGATTAAAGAAAAGCTTAGAATGATGAACATTGGTGCAATTAAGCCTGGGCATTTTAACACGGAGATGTACGAAGATCTTCGTGACCTATATGAGTTGGTCATGAAAAAAAATTCTTTTAGCCCAAGTGAAATGCAAGCAATTACGGAAGAACTTGGAAATATGAAAAAATAGAAAGAGGGATACTCTTAAGCATTTGCTTATTGAGTTCCCTCTTTCTCTTTGTATGTATCCATTGTTTTTTTATATTTATCATTGTCCGCAATGACCTCGGAAACAAGAAGTGTCGGATGATCTACCAGCGACAATTCTGTATCACTATTTAAAAGTCGGATATCAGGTCTTTGGGGGTTTTTATATACTCTTGTAATGATCGCCTCTTCACCTGTGTTCAGCTTTACTTTTGTTCCTGGCGGATAGATTGGAACTTCTCTAATAAATAATTGAACCAGTTCCTCTTTAAACCAATAACCGCTCTTAGACATAATGAATTCAAGAACTTCATGAGGGGCATATCCTTCTTTTGATGTCATGTTTTCATATGTATTGGCTAATGCACAAATTTGAGCATATTCATGAATTTGGCTACTGTTAACCCCGCGGGGCTTCCCACTTCCATCAAGAGTTTCATGATGCTGATATGCGACATGAGCAGATAATAGACTAATTTCTCTATTTTTCCTTAAAATTTCAAACCCTACTTCAGGGTGATTTTCGTCCTCCGTTTGCACCTTCCCAATATCATGTAGAAGTGAGCCAAGTGCTAAATCCTTCACTTGAAGCTGATTCAATCCTTTTTTCTTACCTAATTGAATAGACAAAAGCGATACATTTACCGCATGAGCATAATGCCTCAGTTCTTCAGCTAAAAAAGTGGTGGGCACAAGAACTACTGCAGACCTTTTATATACTTCATCTACTAGTTTTTTTACGGTAAGCTGCACATCTTTTAAAGGGAACGGAGCCTTCTGCTTTAGAGCATCATATGTTTTTTGTACGGCTTGAATACATTCAATCCAAGTGGGCATATCTACCATTTCTTCCATCGTAATTCCTTTAGAAACGGCATCTTCCACGAAAATATAGCGAATATCTAAATCCTCTAGTTTTTTCAAAATAGTCGGGTGAATGGAACGTCCCTGGGCCAGTAGAATACGACGAAACTTATCAAATACAGGCCTCGCTAGCTCCATCGTTTGCGGATGATATTCATCTAAACTTATTAACCTCATCTGTATACTTATACTCCCTAATTCTAAGTCTATTAACTAGTATACTAAGTGATGGAATTGAATGTCATCAAATTTTTCAACTTATGGTGGATTAAACCGCTGAATTCAATGTAAGAAATATTTTTTGTCTATTTTGTTACAAAAATTTGTATTTTTTGTGACAATTAGCATATAATAAAAGTAAGAAATTGAATATTCAGACTTTTTTAATCTTTTTAAAGGAGGAATTGCAATGACAGTTCTTCATGTATTGAATTTTGTAATTCCCATAGCCTGTATGATCGGTTTTGGCTTCTGGATGGACCACTTATGCAAGCCAGATCCAGCAACTACTGAACAATCACCTGAATAATGGTTTTTTATTACGTTCATCCCTTACTTTCCCATGATTGGATTACAGCAGCTTATAAATGCGGTAATCTTTTTTTTGCATGAAAAAACCTGCCATTTCGCAAACGAAAAAGCAGGCATCTTCTCTCTATTGGTCGATTTGTGAGCGAGGCATAATTAATATTTCTACACGTCTATTTTTTGCGCGCCCCTCTTCCGTTGCATTTGAAGCAATCGGTTTGAACTCACCGAACCCTTTTGCGCTAAACCATTGCGGATTAAGCTGCGGGTTTTCTAATAAAATTTTCATAAAATTGACAGCACGCATAACGCTTAAATCCCAGTTTGAAGTAAACTTGGCCGTATAAATGGGAACATTATCGGTATGGCCACTTATCACAATACTCCGGGGCGGATCCATGACAAGAAGCTCAGAAATTTCTCGAGCGACAGCTTTATCTTCATCACGCACATCAGCACTTCCTGATTCAAATAATACATTGTCTCGAATTGTAACAAGCAGCCCTTCTCCTGTCAGTGCTGTTCCTAGTCGATCCGTCAAGTTGTTTTGTTGGATGAATTGTTTGACTTTTTGTTGAATTTGTCCTAATTCCTTCTTTTCACTTTCCCCTAAATTTCCGGTTTTGGTCTCATTACCGACAAGACTCTTTTGTTCCTTTGTTGATGAAGATGGATCTCCTTCAGGTGTTGGACTTGGAAATTCAAATACTCCGGTTCCCCCTGTAAAAATATCATTAAATGCCTTTGATATTTGTTGAAACTTCACAGCATCCACCGAGCTCATCGCAAACAAAACAATAAAAAGTGCTAATAACAGGGTTAACAAATCTGCATAAGGGATGAGCCAAGACTCGTCCATGTGCTCATCATGTTGTTTGTGTTTTTTTCTTCTAGCCATCCTGCTTTACACTTCCTTCCAGCCATTTTTTCCGTTCTTCTGCTGGCAGGTAAGAAGTAAGTTTCTGTTCGATTGTTCTTGGGGCTTCCCCTTCAATAATAGAAAGGATTCCTTCTATCATCATATTTTTGATGCGCACTTCTTCTTTTGATTTTCTTTTTAACTTATTGGCAAAAGGATGCCAAAGCACATAACCGGTATAAATCCCCAATAACGTCGCAACGAATGCAGCAGAAATAGCTCTCCCAAGTTCATCGGTATTTTCCATATGTGAAAGTGCCGAAATAAGACCTACTACCGCTCCTAATACCCCGAGTGTAGGGGCATACGTACCAGCTTGAGTGAAGATCGCTGCACCAGATAGATGCCTTTCTTCCATGGCCTCGATTTCCTCAGAGAGGATATCTCTTATGTAGTCAGCGCTCTGTCCCTCTACAGCAAGGTTCAAACCGTTTCTTAAAAATGGGTCCTCCACATTTTCAGAGATGCTTTCTAACGCTAATAATCCTTCTTTACGTGCAATAACTGCCCACTCAGAAAACGTTTTGATGAGCTCTTCAGGCTTAATCATGGTCTTTTCTGTAAAAATAAGCTTGAATAGCTTAGGAACACGCTTGATTTCGCTTGTCGGAAATGCTGTCACAACTGCAGCGGTAGTACCTACAATAATAATCAAGAAAGCAGCTGGGTTTATTAAGGCACTAGGAGGAACCCCCTTAAAATACATTCCTACTCCAACTGCGATAATCCCTAGTATAAATCCTATTATTGATGTTTTATCCATAGAACTCACCTATCTTCTATAATTCGATTGTATCCCATAATAATATATCGGCTTGTTTTCCACGAAAATGAATGGTTTTTGCATATTTTATATGATAAAAAAAGATAATTCGGCAATCTTCGATAAAAAAGACACGGCATTAAACCGTGTCTTTTACATGATAGGCAAGAGATTTAGTTGTTTCAATACCATTAATTGTTGAACTCCAAGCGACAGCTTTTTATTACTGAGGTAGTGTGAGATCGCCGTTTTTGATTAGATTTTTCTTTCTTAAGAACTTGTAAACGATAAAAGAGATAGCAACTGGTAGAATGATATAAGAAATTAACATAGCTACGATGATAAATTTGTCACCATTGTTTGCAATGATATTTATTGGTGCTACAAAAGAGCTTAATCCCATACCAGCAATCTCTTTTCCAGCTTCAATATTAAAGATTAAAGTAGCAATCGGTCCTACAATTGCACTTGAGATTACTGTCGGTAATAAGATATAAGGGTTTTTTGTGATGTTAGGAAGCTGCACTTTTGGTGTACAGATCGCTTGTGCCAAAATTCCACCAAGATCGTTTTCTTTTCTTGAAATAAACGCAAAACCTGCAAAGTGTGCTGCACAACCTGCTAGAGCTGCTCCTCCAGCCAAGCCGTCTAAATTTAATGCAATCGCCAGTGCTACTGAAGAAGCTGGAGAAATTAATAGTAATCCCCAAACAATTGCAATAACGATAGAAGTAGCTAACGGATTTCCGCTGGCAGCATTTTTAATGAAACCACCAACTGTTGTCAATAACGGACCCATTACACCAGATAACCAAAGTCCAACGAATCCGCTCACTCCGATGGTAACAATCGGAACAGCCATCATATCAAGCGGAGTTTTTCCACTTATTCGTTTTCCAATAAATGTTGCCAATGTAGCTGTTAGTAAAGCACCAATCGGCTCACCAGGTTTAATCATCATTCCGACTTCGCTTACTGAAATAGCCCCTGCTCCAAGCGCTGCAGCAATCATCGCTGAAAAGATCACGAGTCCGTTTGCCCCAAGCATAAATGCAATCCCTGCACCGATTCCAGGTGCCATCAGCATTTTTGAAACGTTTCCTATTAACATTAAAGACTGAATGTCTAGCATTTTTCCGATATTTTCAAGTAGTAAGCCAATACCTAATGTAATAAAAATCCCTTGAGCAATTCCTGTAGAGGCCTTAAACACACGCTGCATTACATATTCTTTCATGATGGTCACCCCATTTTTTATTAAAATCCAATAGTTTGCATGTATTCTTTTAATACCTTGTTGGATTGTTGGAATTTTTCCTTTTCAACAGGAGTCAAATTCAATTCGACAATCTCTTTAATGCCTTCTCTTGTAATGATCGCAGGGACACCTGTACAAATATCTTTTACACCATATTCTCCATCCAATACTGCTGATACGGCAATGACCTTATGGTCATCGTTAAAAATGGAGCGTGCAATAAATGCTAACGCATTTCCGATACCGTAATATGTTGTTCCTTTACGGTTGTAGATTTCCCATCCAGCTTTACGTACCTTATCTGTAATTTCATCAAGGTTAATTTCACCGAATCGATCTTTATGCTCCTCTAAAATTTGAAGGAAAGGCTTTCCTCCAACCGTTACATGAGACCAAGCAACAAACTGAGAATCCCCATGCTCCCCAAGAGAGTAGCCATGAATGCTTCTTGGATCTACATCAAGAATATCTGAAAGAATAGCTTTTAATCGTGAAGAGTCTAAAGAAGTACCTGTTCCAATCACTTGATTACGAGGTAGCCCTGAAATTTTCCAAACCATATATGTGATAATGTCTACCGGATTGGAAGCAATTAAAAAGATTCCATTAAATCCGCTTTTCATAACGTTTGATACAACATCCTGCATGATTTTAGCACTAACACCTAATGTATCCAATCTAGTTTGTCCAGGCTTTGGTGGAGCACCAGCTGTAATGATGATTATGTCACGATCCCCACATTCTTCATAAGAGCCTGCACGTACCTTTGTTCTCACATTTGTAAAATCGATGCAATGAGACAAATCCATCGCTTCTCCAAGCGCTCTCTCACGATTTATATCAATTAATAATAAGTCATCACAAATTCCTTGGTTTACCATGGAATAAGCACAGCTTGAACCAACTAATCCAGTTCCAATAATCGCTACATTTCTTGTTTTGTGTTGCATACTATCATCTCCTATTTCTCTAGTTGTTTCTATTTAGTTTGTGAAACATTGAGCATTTACAGTTATGATTATAATAAGGTTTTCACTATAAGTATGTGGATAAATTGTGAACTATTTCACAATTAATGAATGTTTGAAGTTTATTTGTCATTTGTTAGATATATTCAATTATTTCAAATTATCAAAAAACGAAAATCAGTACGAAAACCAAATGAATTCAATCTCAAACCCAACATTTTCAAATTTTTGATTATAATGTTTAAACACTACAGAATCAGTCTTTTTCTTCACAAAATGCTGATATAAATGACTGCTTTTTGTGCGTATTAAGACTGCATTTTACAAAAAAGCATGCGATTCGACTATTTTTGTAACAGTGTTGTAATAAAACTTAATAGACTTGTAACCGTACTAGCAAAAATTTTCTGATATATTTTACTTATCAAAAGAAAGCAAACTTCTTTCTAAGCTATCGGAGGATTTAGATGAAGAAACGAATCATTGCACCAATACTTATGTTAGCGATGCTTATCACTCTTATTACTCCTATAAACTCAGCAGAAGCTGCCTTTTCACCAGATAAGATTATAAGTGAAGGAAAGAAATACATAGGAACAAGATATCAATACGGCGGATCAACTCCTAAAGGCTTTGATTGCTCAGGATTTGTCGCTTATACATATAAAAAAGCTACCGGCATTACTCTTCCAAGAACTGCTGCTGGCATGTTCCAAAAAGGGAAAGCAGTACATAAATCCAAGCTTCAAAAAGGTGATTTAGTTTTTTTCTCTACCTATAAAAAAGGTGCATCTCATGCAGGAATTTATATTGGGAACAATCAATTCATCCATGCATCCTCCTCTAAAGGAGTAAAAATTGATTCTTTAAATAGCTCATATTGGAAAAATAAATATATCGGTGCAAAAAGATTATAAGAATAGATACACAGGCAGCAAGAGCTGTCTGTTTTTTATTTTAGCCAAAGTATATTTCACGCACATTCAGACTGATTGAAAACGCTTGTCAGTCGAGGAACGAATCCGTGCGAGGAGCGGAGTTACCTTAAATGGTAATGAGCACCGGAGGAGGGTTCGTGACGAAGAATGCGAGCGTTTGTCAACAGTCTGAACAGGCAGCAAGAGCTGTCTGTTTTTTATTGTGATAAAAACAAAAAATTAGGAGAACTAAATTTACCTTAGCTCTCCTAAAAATTAGTGATTCTCTGACATCCAATTCTTCCTACGAATATCCTTTTGCTTGTTCTTTATGAATTTTCTCTTTAAAAATTCGATAGCTCCACAGCTGATAGCCAATGACGATTGGTACAAGCACGAGTGCAACCCCAGTCATGATTTTTAAGTTTAATTCACTTCCTCTAGCTACATACAATGTTACGCTGTATGCATCATCAATTTTAGAAGGAAGCATATTTGGGAACATGCCGATAAAACCCATAGCCATCATAGAAAAGATCGTTAGGCAAATAAAAGTAAACGCAAGGCCGATTTTTCTTCTGAATACAAATAATAAAGTCAATAGAACAAAAGCTAGTGTCATAACAGGAACGATCCATAAAACCGGCTGTTCTACATAATTATCCACTAAAGGCGTCCTATTCATCGTGGCAACTAGAAAAATGGACAGGATTGCGGCAGATGTTGCAGCTGCTGGACGCGAAATGTTCTTTGCCCTTTCTGCGACATCTCCACTTGTTTTAAGCGAAATCCATAATGATCCCGATAAAATAAATAACGAAACAAATAAAAGACCTGTTAATATTCCGTAAGCGTTAAACAGACTGAAAATAGTCCCTTCGTACCCGTCTTTCCCAATCAAAAGACCTCTAAATAAATTCCCGAATGTAATTCCAAATAATAAAGCAATGAGTAAACTTCCTGTAAAGAAACTCCATATGCAGGCTTTTTGCCATAGTGGATGATCTTCTTTGTGCATAAATTCAAGACCAATTGCTCTTGCAAACAATGCCATTAATACAAGGTATAACGGAACATATAAATAATGAAACATATCCGCATACACAACGGGAAAGGCAGCAAAGGTTGCTCCACCAGCAGTAATCAGCCATACTTCATTACCACCCCAAAATGGCCCAATAGCTTCCTGTAACTGGTTTCTTTCTTGTTTATTACTCGTGATAAACGGAAAGAGCATTCCTGTTCCTAGGGCATAACCATCTAAAATAAAGTATACAGTCCATATGAGTCCCCAAAGGCCGAACCATATAATTGCCAGCATATCATGAGACATGAGATAGTCCCCCTTCTTCCTCCATAATCAGTTTAGAAGGTCCTTTTTTCGCATATTTCACTATTAAATACACATCCGCAACCAATAGCACTGTATAAAATGCCACTAAGCTGATCATTGAAAATAAAACCTCTGGAACAGTAATTGGAGATACTGCCTCAGCTGTTCTCATTAATCCATATACTGTCCAAGGTTGACGCCCTACTTCCGCTACCATCCAGCCTGCATTAATCGCAATATAAGGAAGTAGAACAGACCATAATACCATTTTTAAAAAACGTGGAGACTCGACAAGCTTGTTCTTTTTATATAAATAGAATCCATACCAAGTGGTTATCATGAAAAATACACCAAGTGCCACCATTAGGCGAAAACTATAAAAGGTTAATGCAACATTCGGACGATCCTCTTTTGGAATATCTTTTAATCCAGTCACTTTCCCATCAAATGTATTTGTGTAGAAAAAGCTTCCGAGTTTAGGAATGCTAAGGGCTTCGAAAGCATTGCGTTCATTTTCTGGATCTGGAATTTGTATAATATGAAACGGCATTTCCCTTTGTGTTTCCCAAACCGCTTCTAAAGCTGCGCCCTTAGCTGGCTGCATCTTGGACGCAAATACACCGGATTGATGTCCGATAAATGGCGTTAAGGTAGCTCCAAAAATCCCTAAAGCTAGTGCGAATTTAAACGATTTTTTGAAAAACGGAACTTCATTCTTTCTTAATAGATGATAAGCACTAATAGCCATCACAAAAAATGATCCTACAATATAACAGCTAACCACTGTGTGAAAAAACATATGCCAAGCATATGGATTGGTTAAAACTTCCCAAAAGTTTTCTAGCTCAACACGATTATTTCGAATCACATATCCAACCGGATTCTGCATAAATCCGTTAGCCGTAATAATCCATAAAGCAGAAATATTGGTTCCTAAAGCAACCATCCACATAGAAAAAGCACGAAGCTTAGGAGAAATTTTGTCTCTTCCAAAAATCCATATGCCAATAAATGTAGATTCCAGGAAGAAGGCTAAAAGAGCTTCAATTGCTAAAGGTGAACCAAATATATCTCCCATGTATTTAGAGTACTCAGACCAGTTTGTACCGAACTGAAACTCCATCGTGATACCAGTGACAACTCCCATCACAAAGTTAATCGTAAACAGCTTTCCCCAGAAATCTGCCATTTGGCGATATAAAGGGTTTAGTGTTCTTGCATATTTGG
The DNA here is from genome assembly GCF_009466385.1 of Peribacillus tepidiphilus. Lineage (GTDB taxonomy): Bacteria > Bacillota > Bacilli > Bacillales > DSM-1321 > Bacillus_BN > Bacillus_BN tepidiphilus. The sequence continues at coordinate 24,551 of NZ_WIAQ01000031.1, forward strand.
TTTCCATGAATGCCACGAGAACCACTAACCCGATTGTCAATGGCACAAATAAAAAATGATAAAAAACCGTAACCGCAAATTGAATACGGCTTAACAGCAACACATCATCCATTTTCAAATTCCTCCCCTGAAATAATAAAAATATTTTATAAAACAAATGTGAGTATAGTGGAAACTAATTATTTCGAAAGTGTGACAGAATTTAGAATAAATGATGGCATTGGTTTTAATATTTTAAAATAACAAAAATAAAAAATATGAATGAATATTGTAAATATTATTAGAACTTTTATCCTATAATACTTGTATTAATTTTTATCATTTCGCCTCTATTGGTTCGACCAAAAATTGGAGTTGAGCGATTCATCATAATTACTTATTGCAGGAGAAAGATATAAATGAAAGGAGCTGAAAAAGATGGGTCGTGGAGAACACTTTAACCATAAAGAAAAAAGTCATCCAGGTAATTTTCCTTCTAACAGCACTGCTGAAAGAAAAGATCATAGTCGTCAATATGAACAAATTGAGGATATTGCTACACATGAAGCATTCAAAAATCGTGTAAAAGATGATAGCATGCCATAAATATTTTTAGGGTGACCACTCAGGAAATATGAGAGTCACCCTATTTCATAATAATCCAACATTTTAATACATAATACAGATTGAAAATTATTATACAACAGTACTACCAACCCCAAATAACTCTTCATAGTAGTTTTACTCATTATCTTTTATTGGAAAAATAATCTCTTTCTATTTAATGGTTTAATTCCTCTGTCTTTAGGACTGCTTCCCTATTGCTCATTATTTCACAAATCATTCAAAATTAATCCCCCACAAATCCTTTTCATGGGTGTATGCTAAATTTGTAATCTGTAACATTCATAATATCAAACTGTTATACACACAAATCAAGAGGTGAAATTTGCTATGAAACAGTGGAAAGGCTTCCAAGGTGGTATTTGGCAAAAAGAAATCAATGTCCGGGATTTTATTTTGAAGAATATTACAACCTATACCGGCGATGAATCATTCCTTGAAGGTCCAACAGAAGCAACTTTGAAGTTATGGGAACAAGTGATGGATTTAACGAAACAAGAGCGTGAAAAAGGCGGCGTTCTTGATATGGATACAAAGGTTGTTTCTACCATCACTTCCCATGAACCAGGCTACTTAAATAAAGAATTAGAGAAGGTTGTTGGCTTCCAAACTGACCAGCCCTTCAAGCGTTCCTTACAGCCTTTTGGTGGAATCCGTATGGCAAAAGCAGCCTGTGAAGCGTACGGATATGAATTAGACCCTGAGATTGAACGTATTTTTACAGATTATCGTAAAACACACAACCAAGGGGTATTTGACGCTTATACAGATGAAATGAAACTAGCTCGTAAAGCTGGTATTATTACAGGTCTTCCAGATGCTTACGGCCGCGGACGCATTATCGGTGACTATCGCCGTGTTGCACTGTACGGTGTAGACTTCTTAATCAATGAAAAGAAAAAAGATCTTCAAAATACATCCTCTGTCATGACTGAAGATGTGATCAGACTACGCGAGGAATTAAGTGAACAAATTCGTTCTCTTCAAGAGCTTAAGAAAATGGCAGCTGACCATGGCTTCGACATTTCTGAGCCTGCTCAAAATGCGCGTGAAGCATTCCAATGGGTTTATTTCGCATATCTTGCAGCGATTAAAGAACAAAACGGTGCTGCTATGAGCTTAGGCCGTGTATCTACATTCTTGGATATTTATATTGAACGCGACCTTAAAGAAGGTTTAATAACTGAAAAAGAAGCGCAAGAATTAGTTGACCATTTCGTCATGAAGCTACGTCTTGTGAAATTTGCTAGAACGCCTGATTACAATGAATTGTTCAGTGGTGATCCAACTTGGGTAACAGAGTCTATTGGCGGTATGAGCATTGACGGAACACCACTTGTGACAAAGAACTCTTTCCGCTTCTTGCACACTCTTGATAACTTAGGACCTGCTCCGGAGCCTAACTTGACTGTTTTATGGTCTACTCAGCTACCAGAAGGCTTCAAAAAATACTGCGCGAAAATGTCTATTAAAACAAGCTCAATCCAATATGAAAATGACGATTTAATGCGCATTGAGTACGGTGATGATTACGGAATTGCTTGCTGTGTATCTGCTATGAGAATTGGTAAGCAAATGCAGTTCTTCGGAGCTCGCGCAAACCTTGCAAAAGCTTTATTATACGCAATCAACGGCGGTGTGGATGAAAAGCTGAAGATTCAAGTAGCTCCTAAACTAGCTCCTATCACTTCTGAAGTTTTAAATTATGAGGAAGTAATGGAACGCTTCGATTCAGTGATGGAATGGCTAGCAGGCTTATATATTAACACATTAAACATCATTCACTACATGCATGATAAATATTGCTACGAAAGAATAGAAATGGCTCTACATGATACGGAAATCATTCGTACAATGGCAACTGGTATCGCAGGGCTAAGTGTAGTGGCTGACTCTTTAAGTGCAATTAAGTACGCTCAAGTAAAAGCAATTCGAGATGAAAACGGAATAGCCGTTGATTTTGAAACAACTGGAGATTTCCCTAAATACGGAAATAACGATGACCGCGTGGACAGCATTGCCGTTGAATTGGTTGAAAAATTCATGACCAAACTTAAAAAGCATGCAACCTACCGTAATTCCATTCACACTATGAGTATCTTAACCATTACTTCAAACGTTGTGTATGGTAAGAAAACGGGCAACACACCTGACGGACGCAGAGCAGGTGAACCTTTTGCCCCTGGTGCGAACCCTATGCACGGCAGAGATACAAAAGGTGCTTTAGCTTCTCTCTCATCCGTTGCAAAACTTCCATACCAACATGCGTTAGACGGTATTTCTAACACATTCTCTATGGTACCGAAAGCACTAGGTAAAGAAGAAGAAAGCCAAATCAATAACCTTGTTGCTATTTTAGACGGATATGCTGCTAAAAAAGGACATCACTTAAACGTTAACGTGTTTAACCGTGAAACATTGATGGATGCGATGGAACATCCTGAAAAGTATCCACAGCTCACTATTCGTGTTTCTGGTTATGCGGTCAACTTTATTAAACTAACTCGTGAACAGCAAATTGACGTTATTAATCGTACATTCCACGAGAGCCTATAATCATGCTTCCCCGCTCAACCAACAGGGGAAGTGGGGAGGATTTGATCATGATCGGAAATATTCATTCCATTGAAACTTGCGGAACCGTTGATGGTCCCGGCATAAGATATGTCATTTTTACTCAAGGCTGCCCGCTTCGTTGTCAGTACTGCCATAATGCGGATACATGGAAAATGGGAGATGGAAAGCAAATAACCGTGGATGAGATCATGAGTGATCTTGAGAGCTACTTGCCTTTTATCCAAGCATCCAATGGAGGAATCACTGTAAGTGGTGGAGAACCCTTACTTCAAATCCCTTTTGTTACTGAGCTTTTTAAAGCTTGCAAAGCAAAAGGCATTCATACTACACTAGATTCTTCAGGCGGGTGTTATTCTGACAACCAAGCCTTTTTAGAGCAGCTGGATGAGCTGTTAAAATACACCGACTTAGTTTTACTAGATATAAAGCATATTGACCGGCAGAAGCATAAGAAACTAACCGGTATATATAATGATCCCATTCTAAACTTTGCTGAATACTTATCCCATAAAAAAATACCCGTTTGGATCCGACATGTTCTGGTACCCGGTGTGACAGACTTTGATGACGATTTATCTAAGCTCGGCCAATTTATCAACGGTTTGCAAAACGTGGAAAAAATTGAAGTTCTCCCTTACCATAAGCTTGGAGTTTATAAATGGGAAGCGTTAGGATTACAGTATCCTTTAAAAGACGTTGAGCCTCCAAGTGAAGATCGGGTTAATAATGCGTATAAATTGTTGACAAACACTTAAGAAAAGTGGAAAGCGCCGTCTATTAATCCTTGACTTTAAAATCAAAACCACGAGAAGGCTGATCGCTGCTCGTGGTTTTGTATTTTTAATAAATACTTCCATGACTTCTATTAAAGCGATACTTCCTTGATTTTGACTCCACTCTTCTCAAGCCTAATCTTCATTCAAGGCTGAATCATCATCCATATAGCTACTGCCGGTTTATCCCCTGGATTATGGAAACTGTGAGGTAGTGTACTTTCAAAGCTAATACTATCTCCTTCACGAAGGAAATATGTTTCTTCTTCAATTTTTACTTCTAGCTCGCCATCTATGACATATCCGCTTTCTTCCCCTTTATGAAGCATGAGCGGCTGGTCTTTATTCTCACCGGGGTCAATAATCATCTTAAAGAACTTCCATTTCTTATCGCGATTTGGTGAAAGCATTTCATACCAAACCTCCGGACGAGACATAGTGATTCGTTTATGTTCACCCTTCCGTATGACTGTTACGGCGTTGTCTTCAATGCTTTCGAAAAAAGAAAACACCGGCTCCTCTAAAAAATAGCTTAGCTTCCATAGTGTGTCGAGTGAGGGAGCCGTTTGGCCCCTTTCCATCTGGGAAATCATGCTTTGGCTGACTCCCACATATTCTGCTAGCTTTTCGGCTGTCAGTCCTCTTTTCTTCCGATAGTAGCGGATCGCTTCACCAATTTGTTCTTTTGGCAGTTCAGCAGGAAGATCTAATTTACTCTTCAACTATTTCACCTCTTCAAACACTGTATTCACCAATTGCTTTAATAAATGCGGAACCGTTTCTAATGAAAACGAAAGCTCGAGACGCTCAGTCCGCTTGTGTGCGTCTTTTCCATAAGGACCTAGGTTAATGGTTGGGATATTGAGCTTTTTGATTTGTTCAAGCGGCAAATCATATTTACGTCCGTACAAGGGCATTTCTTCACTTAGTGTTGAAATGATTGAATCTCCATCGATTAACCTACAGTAGCTGACATCCGATAAACCGGTAAAATACTGTTGGATCTTTATTTTCTCACCGAAATTCTTTTCGGCAAAAGATATGATATCCTCTGTGATTTTTCTTATCTTTTGATCACGTTCTGAAATCTCTTCTAAAGCTACATGCGGATAATACGGAGGAGCAAGCATAATGAAATAGAAAGGTGCCAGATCCGTAAAATAACGGCTGATTCCTTGTGCTAGCTTAACCGTTAATTTTCGCAGATCGAAATCTACACTTGTTTCCTTGTTGAAAATTTCTTCAACTTCACTCTTAAAGGTCTCTCCATATCTCTCCATCCCTTTTTCATATAATTCGGAGTAGGTGAACACCTTAGGTTTCAAATCCTCTAACTGCTTTGTAGGATTAGAAGAAGCATAAAGACGATGCATTTTTTGATAGATTCCTTCACTGCTTTGGATCGCGATTTCCTTAACTTTTTTCAATATTTCCTTAGGCGTTTGTTTCAATGTTAAAATATTGTATAGGACATAAGCGCTTGTTGGAGTTTGTACGTTATATAACTCCTTTAAATCCTCCAATTTCAAACAGGTAGGAGGAGGATTTTTTTCCGATCCGACTTCCTCAATAAATGCATCTGAAAGCTCCATATTCGCTGTAAAACTGGCTGCCATCCATGAAGCATTTACCCCTTCAAGAGGCTCACCCACATGCGTTTCCTTTCCTACACAGAAAATCAGTGGAAGCAATTTGCCTACAGAGCCGAGATATACATATTTAGACCGATCTCCTGGGTATGCACCAAAACTAGGCTCTGAACAGATACATAACTCATAATCGAGTCCTAACTTTTTCTGTAATTCAAAAAGAAGCTGCACCCCCGCAAACATCCCTTCAGAATTCCGCTCTTCATCCGGAGTTGATAGCAATAATAGATTGACCGGTACGTTTTTTTCGCATACTTCTGACAAGAGACCTAGGTGGAGAGCAAGACCCGCCTTCATATCCATAATTCCTCTAGCAAACAACCACTCTCCCGATTCGAGATCCTCTTTCACCTCAATAGGCAACGCTTCTTTCTTAAGTATTTCAGTATACTCATCAGGTGAAAAAGCAAGATGCTTCAAATGTCCATAATCCTCAATTCCAACCACATCGTAATGACTGAGTAAAACAACGGTCTTTGATATGTCAGGATTGCCACGATAGAGAGCTGCTACTGCCCTTCTGTTTAACGGATCCCCATCAATTTCTTTGGAAAAGATATTCTCTGAATGCTTTTGAAAATACGGGATTTCATAAACAATACGAATAATTTCATCAGCCATATCATTTTCCCTAACAGTTCCTGAAATACTTGGAACACCTACAAGCTGTTTTACTATTTTTACTAATTCTTCTCTGCTATTCCAGTGCTGCACGATTATGTACTCCCCTTATATTAGTATGAATTATATTTTTATAACTTTAACTAATATAATGGATTAAATTCTGAAAATAATCAATATTAATTTTATTAAGTTTCTATAAATGGACATGCCTACACTTTTTAATCAAACGTTTGATTAAATATAGGATAAATATAGATATAGCTTCACCTTCTCACGATTAGAGTCAAAAAATTTGTCAGTATGTGAGACATTTTTGGTAGAATAATGTCTTTGCATAAGGCTGTTTTCGCAAACTTTGTTGCTTTTTAACAAGTAGTGAGGATAGGTTGATTTCGGCTCCAGGATGCTCGCTTTCCGCGGGGCGGGCGGTGAGCCTCCTCGGCGCGCAGCGCCTGTGGGGTCTCACCTGTCCCGCTGCTCCCGCAGGAGTCTCGCACCTTACGCTCCAATCAACCAACTTTTTTATCAAAGGTTTTCATTCCCAGAACCTATGTAAAAACAACAATCTTTTAGAAAAGAGCCTTGCATAAAAAAGAGCCAACCCGTTTACGAGTCAGCTCTAATCAATTATATAAATAGATTCAAGTTAGAGTCTTCAGCTTTTCCAAGATAAGTTGCAACTCCACCAATTTGAACGCCATCTATTAACTCTTCTTTGCGAATACCCATTACATCCATGCTCATGGAGCAAGCTACAATTTCAACCCCCATACTCATCGCATTTTCGATTAGAGTTTCAAGGCTATCCACGTTTTTCTTTTTCATGACATGAGTAATCATTTTTGCACCCATTCCACCCATATTCATATTAGAAATAGGCAGATTTTTAGGGCCAGCAGGCATCATTTTGCTAAACATTTTTTCTAAGAAATCCTTATCTACCTGTGGTGCATTTTCTTTACGAAGGATATTTAAGCCCCAGAATGTAAAGAACATCGTCACTTTTTTGCCCATTGAGGCAGCACCTGTTGCGATGATGAAGGAGGCAATCGCTTTATCAAGGTCTTGATCGAAAACGATTAGGGTAGCACCATCCTTCTTTTCTGCTGGTGTCACGGAAGCTTCTTCTTGATCGTTACAAAAGTTTCCCTTTTGCAGCCAAACCTTGAATACACCATTTTCCGTTTCCTGTTTTAATAGCGTATTCCCTGTTTTCATGCACCAAGCATGGATATCTCGTGAAAAGCCAGGATCTGTTACGCTTACTTCTAGTACTTGACCCGCATTTAGCTCTTCCATTCCTTTATACACTTGAGCAATTGGACCTGGGCATTGTAAGCCTACAGCGTTAATCACCTTATCAGCTACAATCTCATCAGTTTGCTCCTTAGGAGATACAGCTTCCGCTTTCACCACCTCTTGATTATTTTCTTCCTGCTTTTTTCCTTGATTACCAAAAACAGCTGCATAGGTTTTATATCCACCGCTTAGGTTTACAACATCAAAACCATGCTGAGTCAGAATTCTAGTTGCCAAATATCCACGAAGACCTACCTGACAGGACACATAGATTGTTTCATCCTTTGGTAGCTCGTTAAGACGGTTTCGCAATTCTCCTAATGGAATATTAATAGATCCAGGAATAAAGCCCATGTCTCTTTCAATTGGCTCACGGACGTCAACTAGAGTGGCACCTTTTTGAACAAGCTCGTCGATTTCATGATAATGAGCCACCTTTAAAACACCGTCTGCAATATTGGAAGCCACATAGCCTAGCATATTAACAGGGTCTTTTGCAGAAGAGTATGGCGGTGCATAAGCAAGTTCAAGTTCAGGCAAGTCATAAACCGTTAAACCACCCTTAATCGCTGTTGCAATGACATCAATTCGTTTATCCACACCATCAAGCCCTACACCTTGTGCTCCGTAAATGGTTCCATCTTCAGGATTAAATGTTAATTTCAGTGAAACTGGATAACCTCCAGGATAATAGCTTGCATGGGAAGCAGGGTGAATATGAACTGCTTCGTATGGTACACCCAAACGCTTCAATGTTTTTTCGTTATTTCCTGTTACAGCAACTGTTAGGTCAAACACTTTTGCAATCGCTGTTCCAAGTGTTCCTTTGTAAGGTGTTTTCTTTCCATAAATATTATCAGCAACAATTCGGCCTTGGCGATTAGCTGGCCATGCCAGAGGAACCATCGCAGGAGTTTGCTGAATGTAGTCCTTTACTTCAATGGCATCCCCGATTGCATAAATATTTTCATCTTCTGTTTGCAAGAACTCGTTAACGAGGATTCCGCCTCTTTCTCCAACAGCAAGTCCTGCTTTTACAGCTAATTCATTTTCAGGGCGTACTCCAATCGATAAGATCGTTATATCACTTTCAAGCTCTTTACCGCTTGATAAAATGACTTTTCGTCCCTTGTCAGCAAATGCTTTGACACCGTCTTTTAAAATAAGCTCTGCACCTTTTTCCGTTAAATGATTATGAACAATCGCTGCCATCTCATAATCAAGCGGAGCCATGACTTGATCAGCCATTTCAACTATGGTAACTTTTACTCCTCTATGCGCAAGGTTCTCAGCCATTTCAAGACCGATAAAACCTCCCCCTATTACAACCGCTTTCTTTGGCTTTTTCTCATCAACCCAAGCTTTAATGCGGTCTGTGTCAGGAATATTACGCAGAGTGAAGACATTGTCTGCTTCTTTTAAACCTTCAATTGGCGGCACAATTGGTTTTGCACCTGGTGATAAAATTAGCTGATCATAGGTTTCTGTATATTCTTCACCCGTCTTCAAATTCTTTACTGTTACAGTCTTATCTTTACGATTAATATTTGTTACTTCACTTACATTACGAATATCTAAATTAAATTTCTTTGACATCCCTTCTACAGTTTGAACAAGAAGGGCATTTCTGTTCCCAATTACTTCTCCGATATAATAAGGCAACCCACAGTTTGCGAAGGAAATATGCTCTCCTCGCTCAAACATAACAATATGAGACGTTTCATCTAATCGTCTAAGTCTTGCAGCTGCTGTTGCCCCTCCAGCAACACCACCAACAATGACAATTTTTCTAGTCATTTTAATTCCCCCAACTGTATTTTATTTGCTCAATACTGAACAATTATTTTGTTAATAATACCCACGTAGGTATCATACAAAATTCTTCATAAAATGTCAAATACCTACGTAGGTATATAATTATACGTATTCTTTTATAACTTCCTTTAAGACATCAAGTGGTTTGAATCCGACAAGCTTTCCAAGAGGCTGACCATCTTTAAAGAGAACCATCGTTGGAATACTCATGATTCCGTATGCTCCAGCCGTTTGTTGGTTTTCATCTACGTTGACTTTTACAACCTGAACTTGGTCTCCCATTTCTTGATCCAGCTGCTCAAGTACCGGGGCAATCATTCGGCAAGGGCCGCACCAAGGAGCCCAAAAGTCAACTAGGACCAAACCTTTTTCAATATCTTTATGGAAAGTGGCATCTGTTGAATTTAACACTGCCACCGTTCATTCCTCCTTTTGTTGAACTAGATATTGTCATTATATACCCCTATAGGTATTTTGTAAATAGAATTTTTTTAAAAATAATATGGACCCTCAGCTTTAACATTTTAGTTGAGCCGGAATGGATGTATCTGTATGATTAAATAGGTGAGTAGACAGACTTGGAGGATAACAAAATGAGAATTCGTGATTGGGATCGTAACTTAAAGATAAGATTAGGTGGAGAAGCTTTAGCAAATATATCTTTTTGGATGTTTTTCCCTTTTTTGGCCATCTTTTTTTCAGATGAATTTGGAAAAACAACCGCTGGTTTATTGCTGATCTGCTCACAATTCTTTTCAGTCATTGCCAATTTATTTGGCGGGTATTGTGCTGATTTATTTGGAAGAAAAAGAATGATGGTGCTTTCTGCATTTGGCCAAGGAATAGCTTTTCTTATTTTTGCTCTTTCTACTTCACCATGGTTTTTTTCTCCTGTACTTGGCTTTATTTGTTTTACCGTTGTCAGCATCTTCGGTTCCCTCTACTGGCCGGCTAGCCAAGCAATGATAGCTGATGTGGTTGATGAAAAAAATCGTAGCAGCGTGTTTGCCGTTTTTTATACAAGTATCAATATTGCTGTTGTCGTTGGTCCGATTCTTGGTGGAATTTTTTATGCCGAGCATCGTTTTGAATTATTGCTGATAACAAGTTTTGCAATGGTACTTTTAGGATTCATTTTATATAAATGGATCAAAGAGACCGCCCCAATGCAAAATAGAAGCTCGCAATCTTCCGAATCGCTGTCTGGCCTGCAATTTTTAAGAAATCAATTTAAAGAATATAGCGTCATCGCTCAAGATAAAGTATTTATGCTGTTTATTTTAGCCGGTATATTAGGTGGAATTACATTTATGCAGCTAGACCTGCTTTTTCCTGTTTACACAAAAGAGGTCATTGTTAATCAAACGTTTATATCTCTAGGAAATTGGCACGTCCAATTAAATGGAGAACAAGCTTTTGGATTATTAATTTCAGAAAACGGGCTCCTGGTTGCATTATTAACTATTGCGGTAACAGGATGGATGTCTCGCTTTAACGATAAGATTGTTTTTGTTCTCTCTTCATTAATATATGGAGTATCGATGATTCTGTTCGGGGTAACAGAATGGATATGGGGACTCATTTTTGCAATGGGCTTATTTACATTTGCAGAGTTAATGGTGGTTGGGATTCAACAAAATTTCATCTCAAAAATTGCTCCAGAACATATGAGAGGGCAATATTTTGCTGCAGCGAGCCTTCGTTTTACAATCGGCAGAATGATTGCTCCTATATCGATTCCTCTAACAGAATGGATTGGAAATAGTGCAACTTTTGTCGTGCTGTGCCTTTTTGCATGGATTAGCGCTGTATTATATTATGTTATGTTTACGCTGTTCGAGCGAAAATCAACGAAATCAGCTACCATTTGATCTTGTTTGAAAACAACCAACATTTACTATAAATTGGAACCCCCACAATTTCGTCATTTTATGTAGAATTCTTATATGGGGGTCAAACCAATCGAAGGGGTGACTGGAAATGTTTTCGAATCAACAAATAGGAATTGACTTAGGAACTGCAAACATACTCGTATACAGCAAAAATAAAGGAATAGTACTAAATGAGCCATCTGTGGTGGCCATTGATACAGAGACAAATCATGTATTAGCTGTTGGTACTGAAGCGAAAAACATGATTGGCAAAACTCCGGGTAAGATTGTAGCTGTAAGACCATTAAAAGACGGAGTGATTGCTGATTTTGATATTACAACTCAAATGCTTAAGCACATCATGAAAAAAGCAGGCAAGAAATTGGGACTATCCATTCGAAAACCGATTGTTGTAGTCTGCACACCTTCCGGCTCTACATCAGTAGAACGCCGTGCTATTCATGACGCAGTGAAAAGCTGTGGAGCGAAGCAGGTTCATTTGATCGAGGAGCCTGTAGCTGCAGCTATTGGATCCGACTTGCCGGTCGATGAACCCATTGCAAATGTTGTCGTAGATATTGGCGGAGGAACAACGGAGGTTGCCATTATTTCATTTGGCGGAGTCGTTTCCTGCAATTCGATCAGAATTGGAGGAGATCAGTTGGATGAAGACATTGTGCAGTACGTAAGAAAGAAATACAATCTATTAATTGGAGATAGAACAGCTGAAAAAATTAAAATGGAAATTGGATTTGCTCTAGTTGATCATGATGAGCTAACGATGGAGGTACGTGGACGTGACCTTGTAACAGGTCTGCCAAAAACGATTGAGCTTCGTTCCACGGAAATTCAAGAAGCAATCCGCGAATCTCTACTTCATATACTAGAAGCCATTCGTGCAACGCTAGAAGATTGTCCGCCTGAATTAAGCGGTGATATCGTCGACCAAGGTGTTATGATAACAGGTGGAGGAGCTTTGTTAAAAGGCATTCAAGAATGGCTAAGCCGTGAAATTATTGTTCCCGTGCATATTTCACCAAATCCACTTGAATCTGTCGCAATTGGTACCGGCCGTTCCTTACAAGTCATTCACAAACTACAAAAAGCCGCAAAGTAATTAGAAAAGCGGAAAGCGCCTGGTTAGCTCAGAAGGTTATTTTTTCTAGAAGAGATGGCTCTTGAAGCTACACCTTAGTACTCAAACGATCGTCAAAACCCTCCGTCTAATTGGCGGAGGGTTTTGTCTGTGTGCGCCCGGCATGGGTGTAATCTATAGGGTGAGAGTCCCGAGCTGCGAAGGCAGAAGTAGCAGTTAGCTTAACGCAAGGGTGTCCGTGGTGACGCGGAATCTGAAGGAAGCGAGCGGCAAACTTCCGGTCTGAGGA
>NZ_WIAQ01000032.1 GCF_009466385.1 Peribacillus tepidiphilus
TGTCACTTCCATTCTAGGTTTTTGGGTGTGTGGTAACCTCAATTATCCTTAGAATTCAGGGAGTGGCAATTTTTTTGCTTATAAAGCCCTCTATCTAGGCATTTTATAGCCTATTTAATATAAAAGTTTTGACAATACGAAACTATCTCAGGGGGTGGATATATGGCTAGTCCATTTGTTGCACGTTCATTGGATGAAATCCGTTTCTGGGCAAGAATTATGAAAGAACATGCCTTATTTCTAAGTCTTGGATTTAATTCCGATGATAAACAACTGATCCAAGAGGCAAAGCAATTTATTCCATTATTTGAACGTATTGAAGAACAACTAAGTAATTTCTCTGTACACTCTGATCCTCAGCAAATTGTCAATTTTAATAATCAGGTTTACCAAGCAGCCGCTTCTATTTGGGCCTATAAAAGAAAAGTTCTAGAGCTTACTTTACAATGTAAAATTGTCTCTAATAACTATGCGTTATTAATCGATCATACCAGTCGGGAGGCAGCGTATTTTGCAAAACGCTTAAAAGAATTAAATGAGGGAAAGTTGAAACCATTACCTGAAGCAATTATCAAAGAAAATGTATTCTTTCTAAGAATAATGGCCGACCATTCAAAATTCATAGGTCATCTTCTAGATCCTTCTGAAAGACAACTAGTTGAACAAGCGCGAGAATTCAGTCATGACTTTGATCAACTAGTTTTTCAAGCGATTGATTTGGATTCGATGCGTCCACAATCGGAAACTAAACCGATTTTAGACCAATTCCTTGACCAAAACCGCGTTTCAGTAGTTGCTTTACGAGACTTTAAGAAATCGGCCAAAGAGTTAATTGAAGCCTGTAGAATAAAGAGCAATATTCATCCTCTTCTTGCAGATCATGTGTTCCGAGAAGCAGAAAGATTTCTTCATATTATTGATATGTTTGAAGAAAGTCTTACTTCAAAGGAGTAAAGTGTAGGGTTATTCATGAACAGCCGGAATAAGTTAAATAATTGCTATGTATATCAAAGACACTGTTAGTTCTTCACAAAAAATCCATTTTACATGTTTTTTGCTTACAAGCATATTAAGCTTCTATAGAATCTTTTCTAATTTTTATTCTCCACAAATAAAAAACCCTTGGATTCTATTAATTCCGAGGGTTTTCCTATGCAATGTACTAACTAAAATGTTTTCGCTCTAAATTTTTATCAATACCTTGGAATGGGATTGGATTCCTTATTTATTACCTACCAAATTGGATGTCATTATATTTTTTCCAGATCCTTCGCAAGATCATCACAAAATTTGTCCAACATCGATAATGAATCGACAAGATGATTATGAAATAGTTGTCTATCAATACTTAGGAGTTCAATAATTATTAGGTCTCTTAGAAAATACGCAACACGATTCCCTTCCTTGGTACCATATACAATGTTTTACTACGCAAAATACTAAGTTGTAATCTGGGTTGTGACAGCTAACCATCCACCTCTATTGAGTTAAGAATATTTTTTTCTGGGCTTCTTGGGCTAGCTTCTTTAATACGGTTTTTTTCTCTTCCAAGCTTAAAGAGGATGTCTTGATTTCCTGTCGAGTTTTAGAGAGCTCCTCCAATTCAGAAAGAAACGACTCATCGAGTTGATTAAAGAAATGGTAACAAATTTCTTTTGCAAGTATTGGACTAGCACCATCTGTAGAAACAGAAACAGTCAGCTTTCCTTTTTGTTGAAAAGATGGGATTTGTATATTCCCTAATTCTGCGTCATCCACTACATTTACAAGCTGGTTATGATTTGCATGAGATCGGATCCATGAATTAACGTCTTTATTATCTGTTGCGGCTACAATAATAAATGCATCATGTAAGTCATCTCTTGAAACCGCTTTTTCAGCCCACTCAAATTGATTTTTTTCATACAATCCTTTCATTTCATCGATCAAGGTTGGGCTTATGACCTTCACTTTTGCTCCCTGTCTCAAAAAAACCATCAGCTTGCGATAGGCTATCTTTCCTCCTCCAACAATGATCACATTTCGGTCTTTAACATCAACCATGAGAGGCAGCATTTTTCACAACTCCTCTGTTACATGTAAAGAGAGCATCTTTATTGGCTATTGTTTCTTTTACTCTTTCAATAAAGACTTCCTCAACCTTTGCATCATAACCTAAATATCGACTTAATTGGATATTTGGATTTTCAGCTTGGGCGTATTTTACTTTCTTTTCTATTTCCTTCATAAGTAAGCCAGTAAACAATAAATACGGTACGAAGACCACATTTCTCTTATTCCAGGATGATACTTGAACTAGCATTTCTTGAAAGCTTGGTTGGGCTGCATGTAAAAAACATGTTCTTACTTCTTGGATGCCAGACCTCTTTTTTACTAATGTTGCGATGGAATGTAAATCTTTCACGACATCAGGATCAGAGCTGCCTCTTCCGATTAAGACCACTAGGGTAACTGGTTCTATTTTAGACATTTCATATACCCGTTCAATTACAGTATCTGCCATCTTTTCATGGACACCGATTGGTTTTCCGTATGTCACTTTGATGGAAGGATACTGTTTCATGATTTCTTGAATTTCGTTTGGAATATCTTTTTTTGCATGCACGGCTGTTAATAGGAGCAGAGGGACAATCGCAATGTGAGTAGCCCCCTGCTTTACACAAGACTCGAATCCATCCTTAATAGAAGGAGAGAAAAGTTCTAAAAAGCAAATTTGATGAATGTCAGCTTTTAATCTGTTTTGACATCTCTGTATAAAAGAAATGGCCTCATCACACGCTTGCTTTAAGCGACTACCATGGCAAACATACAAAATGGCTTGCTTCATTTATAAGGCCTCACTAATCGCAACTCGATTCTTAAGCGTTTCTTCAAACCATTTTATTTTCTCACGGTAACGAACAACTTCTCCTATTACGATCATACTTGGATTTTCAATTTTCTCTTGCTTTACGATCTCAACAATTGTTGCTAATGTACCTGTTACCGTTCTTTGCACTTCGGTAGTTCCCCAATGAACAAGAGCCACAGGAGTATGCTCGCTCTTCCCGTATTTCAAAAGCTGTTCTTTTATATAGGGGAGATTGCTAACTCCCATATAAATGGCCAGAGTATCAATTCCTTTTGCTAAGCTTTCCCACTTTTCATCTTCTATTCGGTCATTTTTTTGGTGGCCTGTTACAAAGGCAACACTTGAGCTTAACTCACGATGGGTTACTGGTATCCCTGCGTAAGCAGCTGCTGCAATACCTGAAGTAATGCCAGGTACGACTTCAAAAGGAATATTTTGTCCTGCTAAAGCCTCTGCTTCTTCTCCACCCCTTCCAAAGATAAAGGGGTCGCCACCTTTTAATCTTGTTACTACTTTTCCACTTTTGGCATATCGAATTAAAAAACGATTGATTGTTTCTTGTTTCATCGTATGAAAATTAGGCAGCTTTCCACAATAAATGAGATCGGCTCCTTTTTTTGCGTAAGAAAGCAACTCTTTATTTACTAAGCGATCATATAAAATTACATCGGATTGTTGAATGCATTTGATTCCTTTTAATGTGATAAGTTCGGGGTCTCCTGGACCTGCACCGACTAAGTATACTTTCCCCATGTCCTCATTCCCCTTTTTTAGCGATAATCGTTTCTTGTTCGTATAAAACAAATCCTGCTCCACCGCGAATTTTTCTTTTTTCATAGAGTGATAGATCGACAATGTCAGGTTACTTTAAAAAATATTTTCGATTTCAATTTCAACAAGTTCCAACGCTTTTTCATCCTTCTCAGCCTCTATAATTACGTTAGTATCAAATTGTTGGGTAGTGACTTTTTTTGCCAATAGAAACACGTTCACACACCTGTTCGTTCCTCGCCTATTTTTATATGAATCCTTTTTTAGTTAAAGCGTTAATAAGTGTACTAACACACTCGTCTATAGATAATACTTCTGTATCCAGTACAATTTCCGGATTAAGTGGTTCTTCATAAGGCGCGCTAATACCTGTAAAATGAGGAATTTCTTGATTTCTCGCTTTCTTGTACAATCCTTTTGGATCACGTCTTTCACATTCTTCTATTGAACACTTTACATAGATTTCGATAAATTCATCCTTTGAAACCAATGCTCTTACTAGTTCTCGATCCTCTCGATACGGTGAGATAAATGCCGTTAAGACGATTTGCCCAGACTCAACCAACAGCTTGGAAACTTCTCCGATCCTTCTAATATTTTCCTTTCGATTTTGTTCATTAAAACCTAAATCCTTATTTAAGCCGTGGCGAATATTATCGCCATCAAGAACAAAAGCTTGCTTTCCCTGTTCATGAAGAGCTCTGGCCAGTGCGTTTGCAACGGAAGACTTTCCTGACGCGGATAAGCCTGTAAACCATAAAATAAAGCTATGATGCTTGTTCAAGCCTCTTCTTTCTTGTTTTGTTATGGATGATTCATGCCAAACGATGTTTTGGACCTTTCTATTCAAGTAAAAACCTCCTCCTTATTTAAATTCTACTTCCTGTTTTAAACCCTTAATTAACACCTCAATAACTTCTCTCCGACTAAACGTACTAGGCGGGACTTCCCCATTTCTAAGCATTTCTCTAACTCGAGTCCCCGAAAGGATAACATGAGAGGAGCTATCATGTGGGCACGTCTTCCTAGTGGCCATGGCTTCACATGCTTTACAATAAAAGCTATGTTCAAAACGAAGTGGTGTGATGCCTAACTCTTCTTCTTTAAATTGATCAAATATCTTCTGGGCGTCATACGTACCGTAATAGTCACCGACTCCGGCATGATCTCGACCTACAATGAAATGCGTACATCCATAATTTTTTCGTACGAGCGCATGAAAGATTGCTTCTCTTGGCCCTGCATAGCGCATCGCTGCAGGGAATACTCCTAGGAATACTCGATTTTGAGGATAATAGTTTTGAAGCAATACTTCGTAGCTCTCCATTCGAATAGCAGCTGAAATATCATCTGATTTTGTTTCACCGACTAACGGATTTAAGAAGAGCGCATCAACGGTTTCAAGGGCTGACTTCTGTATATATTCATGAGCGCGGTGAACAGGATTTCTCGTCTGGAAACCAACGATTGTTTTCCAACCATTTTCCTTAAAAATTTCCCTTGTATCTACCGGATCAAAAGTATATTGAGGAAATGGCTTTACAGGGCGTTGAATCAAGGTGATTTTTCCCCCAATATAAACATCTCCCCGTTCGAATAGCTTTCTAACACCTGGATGGTTTATATCAGTTGTTCCATATACAAGTTGAGCTTCTATCTCTTTATCTGGCGTAAAAACATCTTCGACCTCAATGACCCCATAGGTTTTACCATTGAATACAAGGCGGACCTTCTGACCGATCGTCAGTTGATTTGCTTTTTCTTCTTGAACGGGTAATGTAATCGGAATGCTCCAAACCGTTCCGTCCTTTAATCTCATTTGTTGGACCACTGCTTCATAATCATCTTTTGACAAAAAGCCCTTTAAAGGACTATATGCCCCGATCGCTAACAGTTCAAGATCACTAAGGGCCATTGCGTCCATCTGTATCTCGTTGGCAAGCTCCTGATAGGGTTCATCTGGATAAAAAGCTTGAACTAAAACTCCACCATGTGGTTGTAAACTCAAGGTTATTCCTCCTTTAAAGATCGTTTTTATCGGATTTAAAATCAAATGCCTCCACCTTCATCATATGTTGAACGCTTCTCTTCGTTAATCGCCTTCATTAAACCTATTCCACCAAGCGTCGCAACGATGACACTAAGAGGAACAATGACTGAATAAATATCACTATCTAAAAATAGTTTGACTAAGAAATAAGAGATTGTAAGAGAAAACAGCGGTGAAATAATCCATATTCGTAAAATCTTTTTTACAATGTTCTTTTGAAGAATGCTCTTTCCGTTTTTTGCCATTCCTATTCCTATAATGGAGGAGGACGTCACTTGTGTTAGTGGTACAGGCAGTCCATAAAGAGAGCTTAATATAACAAGGCCTGCACCTGTAGAAGAAATAAGAATTCCTTCTATTTTTGAATAATGGGTTATTTTTTTCCCGTTCGTTTCTAATACCCGCTTTCCAAGCAAAACAGCACCTAAGGCGACAAAAAGACCTCCGATCCAAATGCCTTTCGAAACGGATAATAGTCCTGCACCAACTAAGGGTCCCACTGCATTAGCCACATTGTTCATTCCTGCTGAAAAAGCTTCAAAAAAACCAGCAATAATTAGTAAGGTTGTAAACCATGACTTTTCAAACGTATAACCTCTTTTTTGTAGAGCATATAAAACTTTACTTAATAGCCACGTAATAAAAAATGCCGTTATCGGGACGATTACCCAAAACATCATGATTTTTAAAAGAGAACCAACGAATAGTACTTGATAAGCCACTCCAACTCCTACAACAGCTCCTACCGTTACCTCACTTGTAGACAGTGGAATGCCGATTAAATTCGCTAAGAATAATGAGCTAGTTGCAGATACGAGAATAATCAACACAATCTTTGTATGGAGGATGTCTTGTGGGATAATGCCTGAGCTAATGGTTTTGACAACCTCTCCTCCGCCCAAAACGGCTCCTCCTAAAACTCCCACTGCACAAATCCATAATGCATATTGGGCCTTAGGGACTGCACCCGACCCATAAGCGACCCCCATCGATGCAGCAGCACCACTTGCACCTATGTTCATAGCAAAGAAAAGACTGATGATAATAGCCAAAATTTCAATCAATGGCTCTCACCTTTCCTAATGAAGACCGCATTCTGTCTTTCCTTTACCTTTCCATCTTCCAGATCGTAAATCATTTACATCATATGCGGGTGCAGTACAATGAAAACAACCGATGCTTGGATATCCTTGGTCATGTAGAGGGTTGTAGGGAAGATTTTGATTGTGAGCATATCGCCAAACGTCTTTCCATGACCAATGGATCAGTGGACAGATTTTTACAGATTGGAACTTTTCATCCCGATTGATAAACTGAACTTGTTTTCTCGTTTCCGATTGTTCGTGTCTTAATCCTGAAATCCATGCTTTTGCTCCCGTTAACGTCTCTTTCAATGGCGTAAGTTTCCGTATTTCACAGCACAAATCAGGATTGGATTCCCATAATCTATCTCCATATTCCTCTCTTTGTTCTTCTAACGTTAACTTTGGTTTTCCTAATGTAATATCTAATTTAGGATACTTTTCTTTTACACGTGCAATCGTTTCATATGTTTCCTTAAAATGAACATCTGTATCTAAAAAAACGATTTTCGCATTTGGTTTGACTTTTGATATAAGATCAATTAATACGATCCCCTCTATCCCAAAGCTACAGGCATATACTACATCGTCTTGGTAATGCTGATAGGCCCATTCCAATACGTTTAATGCACCTTTATACGTTGTATCAATCTCAAACTCATATGTTGGATTATTCCATGTCTTATACGTTAGCACTCTTTCACCCTCTTAATTTTTTACTAAATCCTACCCAAAAAGCTTTTCATTAAGGTTTAGTTACCTAATTATTGCCTTATAAAAAGGAAAAAGAGGCGTTAACAAAATAGGAAGATACCCTTCCCTTCATTGTTAGAACGCCTCTAGTTTTTCTAGTCAGCATATGTTATTTAAGCCTTAATTTTTCATTCTTTTCTAGTTGAATCACTTTTCCATCTTGAATCACGAGTGTAATGGAACCATATTTCATTGAATTCAACATCGATCTTAGCTTTGGAATGACCTGTTCTAACTGATCTTCTTTCTTCTCATCCTTTTCCATGAACTCCCCCACTTCGTCTCTTATCCGTGGAAGCTACAGTTATAAAACGAAAAAAGCTTTCCATCTCGGAAAGACTTTTAGGTTAGTATACCTTATCTTCCAAAATGAGATTACATTTTGCTGGAATTAGCACCTTGCCAAGTTTGCAGGTTGCCGGGCTTCACTGGGCCAGATCCCTCCACCGCTCTGGATAAGAGTAATTATTGTATTATTCAAAATAATACCACATTTCCAACCAAAGTCAACCCGAGTTTTTCGATAGGATTTATTTTTTTTAGAGAAATTTTTAATCGTATAAATCCTCAATTGTGTCAAATATATAATCTTTAGCTTTCTTCAAAATCCCCTTCTAGGATGGAAAGAAGAATAAAACAACAACGTCAGCTCCTCTATTTTGAATGTAAATCATTACCTTTTTCTTCTAGGTCTTTCGCAAGATCATCACTAAATTTGTCCAACATCGATGCCGTATCGATCAGATGATTATTAAATATTTGTCTAGCAATACTTAGAAGCTCAATAATCATTGGGTCTCGTAGTGAATACGTTACACGATTCCCTTCCTTCGTGCCGTATACGATGTTTTTGCTGCGCAAAATACTTAGTTGTTGTGATACAGCAGAACCCTCTGATCCAATTAATGTTTGAAGTTCATTGACGTTTTTATCACCTTCAGCTAATAACTCAAGTATTCTAATCCTCAATGGATGAGCAAGGGCCTTGAAGAAATCAGCTTTGAACTGTTGCAGTTCTAAATTCATTTGTTACCTCCGATCTATGACTTTGCCAACATCACCATTGAATCTTCGTTTTTTTTAGCTTCCCCTTGTTGAGAGCTAGACAAACGAATACATTCTTGGAAAGCAAAATGCTTACAGCCCAGACACTTCTTTTGTTCCAATTGGGCTAAAGCAAAATTAATGGCATCCCCAGTGTGTTCAAAAAAATGTTGTTTTCCTATTTTCTCATATAAACCCGTTCTTTTCAGTATTTCTTTCGGTTGTTTTTGGATACCTGTAATGAGAAGTGTGCCACCTTGTTTTTGAAAATCTCGAACGATACTTGTTAAATTAGATTCTCCTGTTGTATCCATATACGGAACTCTAGCCATTCGCAAGATTAATAGTTTTGGGCGATGATTAATTGTACTCATAACAGACTTTTCAAACATCTGTGCTGCCCCGAAGAAGAGAGACCCCTCAATTGTAAATATGCTTATTTGTGGGCAATCGCGTCCTTCATTTACAATATGTGAATGAACTTTCTTATTTTTATCTGATGGGTCTGGAAGCACCTTTGTAACGGTTAGCATTTCACTCATACGTTTTACAAAAAGGATTGCTGCTAAAATTAAACCAACCTCTACTGCTGTTGTCAGATTTGTAAAGACCGTTAGAAGGAAAGTGATTACCAAAATGAGTGAGTCATAGGTTTTGGTCATTAGGACATGTAAAAACTCTTTCCTCTCACTCATATTCCAAGCAACCACCATCAATATAGGTGCCATACTTGCTAATGGTATATTGGATGCAGAGGGTGCTAAAAGCAATAACACGAGCAGAACAAATAAACCGTGAATCACTCCTGACATTGGAGAGGTTGCACCATTTTTAATGTTCGTTGCTGTTCTTGCAATAGCTCCTGTTGCGGGAATACCTCCGAACAAAGGAGTTACCATATTGGCAATGCCTTGCCCAATTAATTCTCGGTTGCTGTTATGCTTGCTTCCAGTCATACCATCTGCAACAACAGAGGAAAGCAATGATTCAATTCCGCCAAGCATAGCGATTACAAAAGCTGGTCGAAGCAATTGCTGAATCTTCTCCCACGTAATTTCAGGTATGTGAAGGTGAGGCAGTGTACTTGGGATCTCACCAAATGTAGAACCGATTGTAGCTACTTTGTCTGGAAAGAGAATGGTTGAAACTAGACTTGAAGCAATGAGTCCGATTAATGGTCCAGGTACTTTTGGAAAATATTTTGGAGTAAGTAGAATAAAGATCAGACAAATCATTGCCGTTATCACGCTGTAGATATTCATGGTATTCAAATGAACCATGATTTCTTTCATATTCGATATGAAATCCTCGTGTTTTTCCATACCAGATAAACCTAAAAAGTTGCCGAGTTGTCCTGTAAAGATGATTACTGCAATCCCAGAAGTAAAGCCAATTGTAACTGGGCGAGGGATAAATTTAATCAAAGATCCTAGCTTAAAGACCCCCATTAGTAATAATAAAACTCCTGCCATAAAACCAGCAATCAATAAATTTTCATACCCGTATGTCATCACAATACTCAAAAGAACAGGAATAAATGCACCAGTCGGGCCTCCAATTTGGTATTTTGAACCACCAAATAAGGAAATTAATATCCCAGCAATAATGGTTGTGTAGATGCCGTACTCCGGCTTCACACCAGAAGCAATCGCAAACGCCATACCAAGTGGAATCGCTATTACCCCCACTATAGTACCCGAAAGAAGATCCTTTCGAAAGCATTTGAATGAATAACCACAAAATCTGTCAGAAAATAATCGTCCCAAATAAATCCCTTCTTTTTAATATTTGTATATTTGAATTTTTGAATATACAAATTATAATACGCAATCTTAGTGGTGTCCACGAATTCTTTGTTATCCTTCAACTTTTAGGTTGACGATTACATTTATTGCCTTTTGAATTTCATCTTGATTTAAACCATGTATGACCTTTAACGCTTCAAGTTCCTTCATGATTTCACTGTATGTCAGGCTGTTAATAATTTCTTTCTTGAACTTGATTCTACCTTTGTAAGCTTCACAATTGCTTCTCTTGAACCAAATCTCAAAAAGCCTTTTGTTTCACGTTGTATAATTTCAATATTCACCTCATTTTTTTTTGCGTTTAAAAAGTCTAAACCTAATTGAATAGCTTCCTTTATATCCTTACCTTTTGAAACAATACTTTGCATAACCATATCCTCCTAACTTATTACTGGAGAATGTAAACATATATTTTCAAATTGAATGATTTAGATAATAAAAAGCTCACCAAAAAGATTGGTGAGAAAATACGAACTAAGAGGTATGTCACTAAACCATAACATAACCCCTCGTTTATGTATCCACCCCTTTTGAGGAGCAAAATTCCTAACTATAGAAATAAATACCTAATTTTGTGTTTTGGGAAACAAAAATAGAAGATCCGAATATTCGAATCTTCTTCTCTAGTAAACGAATTTACCCTTTCAAGTATCATGAAGCGACACTGTCACCTATAGGCAAAATAATCCTTACATCCGTTCCTTTTCCCAACTCACTATTGATCTCGATCTTTCCATTGTGAGCTTCAATGATTTTATAGCTTACCATAAGCCCTAATCCAGTTCCTTTTTCTTTTGTACTATAAAAAGGCTCTCCTAACTTACTTAACCTGTCTTTAGGGATCCCATACCCCTGATCGACAACCCGAATGACAAGATGATTTTCTTGCGTCTTGGCTTGAATCTTAATGTTTCCACCCTCCGGCATCGCTTCGATCGCATTCTTAATTATATTGATAAATACCTGTTTTAACTGATGTTCATCGCATTCGAGTAAAGGGATGTTAGGCTCAAATTCTGCAATTACTTGAACATTATGGAGAGTAGCCTGTGCTTTAAGTAGAGTTATAGTATCTTTCAAAAGAACCGAAACATCTTTCAACTGAAAATTCATTACTTGTGGTTTTCCAAGTGTTAAAAATTCATTCACAATAAGGTTAATTCGTTCTAATTCAGATTCCATGATTTCAATATACTTTCCATTTCCCTTATTTTCTTCCTTAAGTAGATACATAAACCCTTTTAGAGATGTCAAAGGATTTCGAATCTCATGAGCCACTCCTGCTGCCAACTCTCCAACAACTGCTAGTTTTTCTGATTTTCGAAGCAATTCCTCTGACTGTTTTCGCTCAGTAATATCAGTAGACACAAAAAGGATTTGATCTAATGTATGATTCTGTGAAAAAATCGGTAGTTCTACCGTTTCTACCCACCTAATTTTCCCTTCTTGATCTCTGAACTCTTCTTCGAAAACCAGACCTGTCCTTGTTTTCTCCAGTCTCTTTAATACATGAAGTAAATCAGACATTATTTTAAAATTAAACTCATCTATCGTTTTACCAAGAAGGTCATGCGTTTTTGTTCCAATTAGTTTTGCGAATGATTCATTTACAAGGGTAAATCTCCCTTCCCGATCTATCGCATAGATATAGCTTGGATTCATATCAATGATTTTGCGAAGAAATTCCTTTTGCTCCTTTAATTGTTCTTCTTTAAGCTGCAAACTGATTTTCGATGTTCGAATAAAATGAATCATTTCATTAAATCGATGAGAAAGCTGACCAATTTCTGTGTTGTCAATTTCATTTATTTGTTGATGATAATCTCCCTTTGCCACCTTGTCTACAGCAAAATAAAGTCTTCGAATCGGAATAATAATTTGCCTTGCATATAAAGCTGTAAATATTGATAACAAAATAAAGGTAATGACAGAAAGAGTCCATAATGATTTTTGAAATGTCCAATATTGTTTATAAATTTCCTCTACAGGTACCTGAGCTACAATTCCCCAATCCAAAATGGGAACATATTCAAAAGAAGCAATCATAGGAATCCCGTTTGTATCGGTAACTTGCTCGTACCCCGATTGTTTTTTCATCAGCTTTTTAATGACCGAATTTTGACTTACATCCTCTCCAATCTGCCTTTTATCAGGGTGAGATATAATTCGTCCATTTCGATCGACAATAAATGTATAGCCGCTTTCACCAATCTTAAAGCTTTGAAAGACGGATTGAAAGATTTCATTTTGTTCAATGCGTAACGATAAATTGACGACTCGTTCAACTTCATTCTCTCGATTCAAAACCGGAACCGAAACAACAAGAATATATCTTCCTGTATCGGCGGAAACTACATCACTTACATATACTTTTTTTGTTCTTAGAGCTTCCTGAAAATACTTGCGTTTCCCTAGGTTCGAGTTTTGAATCTTTTTTAAATCATTCGGATAAAAACTTTCAACATCACCCTTTTGATTAAAAACCGTCCCGCTATCAATATAGGGTGATATTTTAACAATATTCTCTAATCCCTTAGAAAGTTGGTTAAAATCGTTGGTTTTAAAATGCTTAATTTCTTTAACATAGCTTGATAGATTTTGAATATCCTTCACAACCAACAAAATTTGATCTCTCATACGCAACACTGTCTTATCCGTAACATGACGGTATTGATTCTGTGAAATTTCAGGCAAAAATACTCGTGATGCAACAAACATTACACTTAGAATAGTAAAAATCACCACTAAATTAATAATATATATTTTCCAAAAAATACGCGACTTAAATACTTTCATCCGATACACCTTATCATGTTGATTGATATTCTTTTCAATGATCTCATTCTATATTCCCACGTAGAAATTGCCTACATTTCGTGCACTATTAAATAGGCTTCCTCCACCGAATACAGATTTATTCGGGACCTCCATACATGAAAGAATTACCTTTGAATCCTATTCATAAATATTTTATTTTATATAGTACGATCTTCTAAATAATAAATAACATCTGTGGATTATATCACAAATCAGAGAGTACAGATACCAAAATAATTTTCTATTATTTTTAAAAGATTAGGAGTCCATCTATGAATAATCAACCGGAGCTTTATCCATCCGATTTTAAAGATAAAGTAGACTCTGAGCGAAAGCTATATATTCCTGTCATTTATAAGTTTACGATTAGTCATTTTTTTGCCTTTCTTTGGATGCTTCTTTCCATTTATCTATCCATTCCTTGGATTAGAGAACTGGGAACCCATATTACCATTCCGGGTGCCGTCTTCATTATTGCAGGAATTGCCTATATTCCTGGCTACATGAATGCTTTCATGATCTCTAGCCTGCTATTTGACAAACAGCCCCTGTTAAAAGTAAACGATCCTAGTGAGCCAATTACGATTTTGGTTGCCTGTCACAATGAAGAAACAGCAATCGGTACGACACTTGAATATATCAAAAAGCAAGATTATAGAGGACAAATACAAGTCATCGTGATCGATAACAACTCAACTGACCAAACGTTTGAAAAAGCCGCTGAGGCAGGAAAAAAGCTTGGTTTAAACCTTTTGGTCATTAGAGAACATAAGCCTGGAAAAAATCACGCTCTAAACACGGCCCTTTCATACACAAAAACAGACATGTTTATTACATTAGATGCTGACACGCTCCTCCATAAATCAGCGGTCCGTTACATCGTTTCACGAAAGCTAAGCTCACCACCTGATGTATGTGCAGTTGCAGGGACTGTCCTTGTCCGGAACAGTCGGGAAAATTTCTGGGCAAAAATGCAAGAATGGGATTATTTCCTAGGCATTGCTAGCATCAAACGACTTCAAGGTTTATTTCAAGGAACTCTCGTTGCACAAGGTGCCTTTTCGCTGTACGAAACGGAGGCAATTCGAAAAGTGAAAGGTTGGCCTGATGCAATTGGCGAAGATATTGTCTTGACCTGGAACCTCCTATCTACCAACCACCGTGTTTATTTTGAGCCTTTGGCAGTTGCATTTACGGATGTACCCGTTACACTTAAGCATTTTTTCAGACAGCGAAGCCGCTGGGCGCGAGGAATGATTGAGGCATTAAAGGTCGTTAAGCCATGGGAACAAAAATCAATCTACACCAAATATTTAACAGGCGCTAACCTGATTATGCCTTACCTAGATTTTGTCTATACTTTTTTCTGGATTCCTGGCTTAATTTTAGCCTTTTTCGGTTATCACTGGATTGTTGGACCTGCAACTCTGTTTGTTCTACCTCTAGCAATGCTCGTTAACTATATCCTTTACCGCTATCAAAAGGAAGTTTTCCGTCAGCTTCAGCTAAAAATACGGAAGAATAAATTAGGTTTTATAGCATTTGTATTATGTTACCAAATGTTTATGAGCCCTATTTCGGTCTGGGGTTACATTCAAGAGTTTTTCAGACTGAAAAGAATATGGAAATAAAATCAGTAATGGTTTCCCTATTGCTGGTAATAAAATCATTTAGAAATTGTTATAAAAGAAAGTATAAAAATTCCATTTCCTTCAAAAAATAGAATGACTACATTTAAGGAGTGAAGGAAATGGATGCTAACCGCGTAAAACAAATTTTATCATCCTCAAACGATATTGAAGTCCAATACAAAGAACAGTCCGTTTGGATTGAGAGATTACATGAAGATGGTAAAACTGCTACCGTCCATTTAAGAGGACGTCATGACGAAAAGTCAACAGTAGATATTTCTGAACTTAGAGAAGTGTAATCCCCATTCAAAGCTAGGTTATATACATAGGGTCAAATGGTAGTATTTAAGGATTCATTTCAAACAAATAAAAGAGCTGTCCCAAAACAAGGAGTCTGGCACTTATGGGACAGCCGATTATTTTTAAAAACACATCTTATCTACTATTTAATTCCGCACCAATCCATAGGAAAAATACTACGATTAGTAATCCAAATAAAAATAAAATACTCAACTTTCTTCCCCTGGTTTGGGTATGCAACCCCAATAATTCGGTGCCATTCCGTATCAATGGGTGCTCTACAACTTTAGGTAAATTAGAGTACCGACAAATTTACTTTCAAAGACGGTAGTATTGGCTATTTTTCCATTCTTACAACAGGTTTCATTGTTTTCTCTAAGACTTGTCTATAGGGTTCAAGTTCTTTCGGTAAAAATAAAGTATGTATGGTGGACGTAAAATCTCCCTTTCTATTGGACGTTTCATTTATTTAATCGTTCCAAAAAACATTGATTTATATATAGGACAACCTTTAAAAAACGAAAAACGATAACACCTTCATCACTAACTAAAAGGGTCGTGTGATTTTCACTACTTCTTCTTCCTGATTTTCTTATTAACCTCCTTCCATAACTTCTTCTTCCATTTGCCCAATTGCAGAGATGACAGATCCAATCGCTTGAATCCAACTGCCAATAAAATTTAAGTTTTGACTAAGCTTTTCTTTTCCTTTAATTAAAACAATTCCTCCTATAGCCTGTAAAGAATTCCCAATCACTTGAAGCGAGTTTCCAATAATATTCAGCTGCTGATTTGGATAACCATCTTGGAGCTCGTCTATAACAGCTAATGAAGCCCCAAATGCTTGGAGTGCATTTCCAGTAATATCAAACTGATTTTCCGTAGCATCGTCTAAATTTAAACTTAAACCAATTAAAATAGTGGTGTTTCCGGCAGCTTGAATTTCATTCCCCTCTTTTTCTAAATTGAACGATTCTTGTCCAGCAGCTTCCATAGCATTTCCTATCGCTTGAAGAGCATTTCCGCTAAAGTTTAAATCTTCCTTTAGTTGATCAAGTGCCTTTTGTTTATTTTTTTCAATGTTTTTGTTCGGTTTAATGGAACTTCCGATCGCTGCAATAATGGTACCCGCTGCCGCAATCCAAGCACCGGCTACCTCTAAAAATCGATTATCCATTATTAATACCACCAATCTTAGAAATGCCCGGTTTATAAAAGTATATTCGAGTTGATGAATGAATGTTATGAGAAGTGCATGTTCATATACATTTCCTACAATTGTTGCCTCATTTCACGATCCGGTATAAAAAATAAAAAAGCAGCTAGGATTCGAAGTCTAGCTACTTTCATGATTAATCATTCAAATTTTTAAACTAATTCTCATTGGAGCTTACAAGAGCATACCTAGCCAATAAGGTAAACGTTGCATCATCCATCGGTGGGTTATGAAGACCAGCCCGTACAGCCCGATAGTAACGCTGAAGTGGGTTTGTCCGCTGTAAGCTTTTAGCACCGACAATTCTCATTGCTTTATCTACTACGCTTATAGAAGTATTGGTCACCGCATTTTTTACGGCAGCTAACTGAGGCATTAACTCTTCCCGGTGTTCAACTAAATTCTCCCATTTTTCAGCAACAGAAAATAAAAAATGCCTTGCCTGGAGTAATTCGAGCTCTATTTCGCCTAGCAGTCTTTGAACATTTGGAAGCTCTCCAATTGGACCTTTTATGCTGTTTGGAGAGTAGGAGTTTGCAAATGCTACGGCATAATTTCTCGCAGCTGATGCTATACCTAGATAACATGCAGGAATATGCAGGAGCCAGCCTTCTCCTTTTTTCTCTATACCTGTTGGTTGTTCAACTAAATATTTTTCATCCACGATTACATGTTCTAAAACTAAATCCTCGCTGCCTGTGCCTTGCATGCTGATCATATCCCAAGTCTTTTCTATTCTTACACCAGGTGTATTTCGATGAATTAAAAACCAGCCGAGTCGATTTTCATCTGTTAGCCAAGCACTGACTAAAAATAAATCAAGTACGGGAGCCATAGTTGTGAATGTTTTACGACCGCTAATCACCCATTTGTCGTTCTTTTTCTTAGCAGATGTTGCGGGCTTGCCTCCACGAGTTGGACTGCCGGTTACCGGCTCAGATGCAGCTCTGTTAATAAGAGCCCCTTTTCCAATTTCGAAGAATGTTTCGTCTAAAACCTCCTTCTTCCAGCCTCTATCCTCCAAAAGCTGCAATACAATCCCCACATGCCAGCCAATCGATAACGCGGTTGGACCGCAAGCTTCAGCAATTTTCTCCTGAAATAAAAGAAAATCGTAAAGCCCCATTCCAGACCCGCCATACTTTTTTGGAAGTGTAAGCCTGGTATAGCCGATATCTTTTAAATCCTGAACGTTTTCAAAGGGAAATCCTCTGCTTTCATCAAGCTCAAATGCCCTTTCTGCAAAACGTGCCAATATAGGCTTCAGCCGATCCAACCATTTCTGCTGCTCTTCATTTTTAATAAAAACCATATCTATCCTCCAAGTATCCACAATTCCGATAACATTAGTCGGTTTAATGGTAGAGTTTTAAGATAAGAATGTCAACTACATTGATTCAATATATGTTTAGTCTTTAGTATTAAATAGTTTGAAAAAGCTACCGATGTATGAGAAAAATTCATCGATTGAGCGATAAATTTGCTTTTTCAATTCAAAACAAATTGACGATTCGATTGACCTTTTCTATACTTTAAAAAGCAAACAAGAGACAGGTGATCACAGATGGACTTTCAAGTAAACTACTTATCTTTTTATGTCATTGAAACAAGAGATGAAGACAAAATTGTGAAACACTTTCAAACGTTAGATGAAGTAACCTATGAGAATTCTCCTTTACGAGATTTTTTAGACGGCGAATTTGCTAAAATCGCCAAACGGAAGGTTGAAAGACATCCAAAATCAGAGAATGTCCCAACAAAAATCGGTCATTTTATTGTCGAAAATGGCCACGGACTTGACTCTAATCCTAATTACAATATGTTTCTTAGAGTCAGGAACGCTACTGATAAGGAGACTTTTAAAGAAGCAGCTGAACAAATCGTTTATTCCTATATCGAAACAAGTGCTGTAAGGGGAGGCGTTCTGATTATAGCAAATGCCAAACTAAGAAAATATTATGATGATTCGTTTGTATTTATCTTAAAATGCGATTTTGAGCCAAAAGTTGCTTCTATTACGGATGAGTCGACCTTAATCGAAAATGTTGAGATGGCTATTACTACAAAGAATATGAAATCCATTCAATACCCCTATATGCCAGAGGAAGGTATGATTGAAGAAGGTGAATTAAAAATCCATCAGGCTTCTCATGCTCGTTATTTTGAGGATTTCTTAAAATATGTAGAGTATGGGGAATCAATGCCGGAGATTATTAAGTCTCAGGTCATGAACATGGTGAAAGAGCAATATGAGGCGATCGAGCCTGATTCTTTTGACCAAGAGCAGCTCGAGGAAGCAATGGAAATATGGGCGGCAAGCTCCACTCGAGAAATTCAGGAGCACTTTGAACCTGAACAGGTTATGGAAGCAGCTGTTCAGATTATAGAGCACACTCCAGATGCTGAGCTAAAATTTAAGCTAAATCACATATCGGTCAAAGGATTGCTATCCGATTTTGGAGAAAGCATCCACATTGCCAAAAACAACGGAAAATATATGGTTTTAATAGAAGCGGACAGCATCACTTTTGATAAAGGCTTCTCTCCTATCGAGTTTTTAAAGCCGGATCATTTGCAGGTGTTGATGGAGAAGCTTAATTCAAAAAATTATTAAAAGAAAACCTAAATCTACTAATCAAATATTGTTTTAATATCAGTGGTTTTTTCCATTTCTTTTTCCTTCTTATCGGACATATAATCACCCCTTAATAATCAGTCTTACTAAATATATTAACCGGGATTATTATACGTACCTTCATACAAATTATACTAAATTTCTTCCTTTAATGGAATATATTGAAAAAAATGTCGTATACTAATAAATTTACATTACTACGACATTTTTCTTTATATTCCTTTAAATTCCAAAAAATTTTTTGCGGAAATCATCGGTAAGTTCAAGTAATTCAAACGAAGAAAGACATGAAGTTTTGGTAACCTCAACCTTTTATTTCTAACACTCCCCTTTTTGTTATATAATTTAATTATCGAAAATTTAAAAATTTTCAATAAAAAGGAGGAGTTTCATGACAAAGCAACAAGCCGTTTGGTTTCCACAGGAAGAAATGATGAAAAAAACTCGGCTGTATAATTGGATGCAAGAGTTAGGATATCGTGATTATGATGCTTTTTTTGAAAAATCAGTTGACGACATTGGTTGGTTTTGGGATCAAGCTGTAAAAGCCTTACATATTGAATGGTTTGAGGTGTATCAAAAACCTTTAGAAATAACGGGAAGCTGGAAATATCCGAAATGGTTCGTAGACGGAAAAATGAATATCGTTCATAATGCTGTTGAGAAATGGGCTCAAAATCCTGCTACTGCTGATCGTCCTGCTCTCATTTGGGAAGGTGACGACGGAGCGGTTGTAACGTATACTTTTTCTCAGCTGAACGAAAAAATAACTGCTCTTGCTGCCGGCCTTCACGAAATTGGATTAAAACAAGGCGATGTCGTTTCCATCTATATGCCGATGATTCCAGAGACGGTCATCAGCATGCTTGCTATTGCAAAAGCTGGCGCGATCTTCTCCCCTGCCTTCTCCGGATATGGAGCTGATGCGGTTGCCACTCGGATCAACGCAGCTCAAGCCAAATTCCTTATTACGGCTGATGGCTATAGCCGCAGAGGAAAACCAATCCCTATGAAGGAAGAAGCGGATCGAGCGGTAGCAAAATGCCCATCTATCGAAAAAGTGATTGTTGTCAAAAGAACTGTCCAAGAAATCCCTTGGGATGATCAAAAAGATATTAGCTATGAATCTTTATCCAATAATGAAAACCCTTTCACAACAGTCAAAACAAATGGAAATGACCCATTTATGCTGATCTATACATCCGGTACGACAGGAAAGCCTAAGGGTGCTGTTCACACTCATGCTGGCTTCCCGATTAAAGCAGCCTTCGATGCAGGACTTTGCATGGATGTTAAACAAGGGGACACCTTCTTTTGGTATACCGATATGGGCTGGATGATGGGACCTTTTCTTGTATTCGGAGGATTAGTTAATGGTGCAACGATTCTCCTTTTCGAAGGAACTCCTGATTATCCTAACGTTGACCGGATTTGGGAGGTTACTAGTAAGCATAAAGTGACTCATTTAGGCATCTCTCCTACTCTTATTCGCTCCATTATGAAACATGGACCGGATTGGATTGAAAAGCATGATCTTTCATCTTTACAACTAATCAGTTCAACGGGAGAGCCTTGGAATCCAGAACCGTGGATGTGGCTGTTTGAGCATGTATGCAAAAGAAAGGTACCCATTATGAATTATTCAGGCGGCACTGAAATTTCTGGTGGGATACTTGGAAATGTATTGCTAAAACCGATTTCCCCAATTACCTTTAATTCACCTATTCCTGGCATGGATGTGCATGTGTTTGATCACAACGGGGATGCCGTTTTGAATGAAGTTGGCGAGTTAGTCATTCTAAAACCATGGGTTGGAATGACGAATGGCTTCTGGAAGGAAAATGAACGCTATGAAACAGCTTATTGGAATAAGTGGCCTGAAACATGGGTGCATGGAGACTGGGTCATAAAGGACGAGGAGGGATTTTGGACTATTACCGGACGTTCCGACGATATCTTGAATGTTGCTGGAAAAAGACTCGGCCCAGCTGAAATGGAATCCGTTTTAATTGAACACCCTAACGTTGTGGAATCCGCTGTCATTGGAGTTCCTGATCCCGTTAAAGGTGAAGCTGCCGTATGCTTTGTTGTACTTAAAGATCAAACAGAATCTCTTGAAATTAAAAAAGACCTGATGGATTTAGTTGCAACTCAACTTGGAAAAGCCCTTAAGCCAAAAGACATTTTCTTTGTAGATGAACTTCCGAAAACAAGAAACGGCAAAGTAATGCGCAGAGTAATTCGTGCAGCCTATCTCAATCAATCGGAAGGCGATCTATCTTCGCTGGAAAATTCCAATGTTTTAGCTGCTATTCGAAGCTTGAATAAGCAAATGTAGAGACAGAAAATTTTTAAATGGCTCCCGAAAATGGTGTTCACCATGTTGTAATAAATATACTGAATAGATCAACTAGCATAAAAATAAATAGATGATTCAGAGACCTTTTCATAATCATAAACACCTCATTCCATAATGTCATTAATCTTCATGGAATGAGGTGTAATTTATGAAAAATAGATTATTCGAGCTTTCTTTCCATATAATAACGATCTTCCCCCACACCGAATTCGGAGTATCTTGTTTCTTTTATTTCAAATCCTTCTTTTTCATAAAGCTTAACGGCTGGAATGTTTTTGACATTTACCGTTAAACAAACGTATGAAAAACCGTCGTTCTTTAGAATCGAGTATACCTCACGTAAAAATTTCTTCCCGATCCCTTTTCCTTTATAGTCAGACCGGACGTAATATCCAAAAATATAGGCTTTATCAGGGTTGTTATAATCTCTCATGCATTCACATACTGCTACAGGACGATCTTCGTCTTGTTTTTTATATAGAATCAGCTTCCCATATCTTGCTAATGGAACAAGTGTCTGTTCATCAATTGCACCCGTACCAGGAAAGGCATCAAGCTCGAGCTCCATCATCATTTTTTGCTCATTAGGCGTCAATTTAGTGGGTATTTCGATGTAAAAAGAATCTTCAGTAACCGTCATAGCTTTCAACCTCCTCGCCTACAGTGAAATCGATATCTTTTAGTGGCCAGATGTCCTCTGGGATATTTTTATAAGGAAAATTCTTTAATTCATGGGATGCAACACCTGGCGCATCGACATAAATGACCCTACTAATTAGAGGGTCAAAGGCTGCTCGGAAGTGATTTTTCACTTTTAATCCTAAAAGGTTATAGGAGGTTGGCTCAATTCCTATATGCCGGAACATCTCCGGATCATTGGCTGACATTGGGCGGCCTATTAGGAGAATGTCCACTTTATCTACTTTAATGTAAGCTGCACCCTTAACATCCACACGTAAATGTTGATTGAAGGGGCCACTGTTGTAAAAAACTCCATCCGAGAGGGCGATAACCTTTGCCTTCACCTCAA
Source organism: Peribacillus tepidiphilus (assembly GCF_009466385.1). Classification (GTDB taxonomy): domain Bacteria; phylum Bacillota; class Bacilli; order Bacillales; family DSM-1321; genus Bacillus_BN; species Bacillus_BN tepidiphilus. Next base: position 22,345 of record NZ_WIAQ01000032.1, read on the forward strand.
CTGGATATCCAAATTCAGGGGAAGTTTTGCCACCTATCTCAAGCTTAACAGTGGCACCAATCCCAGCCTTTCTACATTTTTCAATAGATTCCGGGTCTGTCAGTCCCCCAAACAATGTTTTTGGTTGATTGACCCGAATAAACTCTTTTAGTAAGTTGGTCGTATCTCCACTGCCGCAGCTTAATGGATTATCTGATACATCAGCCAAGACAATGGGCTTTGCTTCTTGCATCAACAAAGCCATCTCCATTCCTTTATTTACTGATGGTAGTTGCATAATAAACTCTTGACGTAGTTCCCAAAATTTTTCTGCTAATTCTCGAGCAGCTATGTTAGCACTTTGTTGATCTTTTGCAATCACAAGTACACTTGCACCAACCATCGGAATGTCAGAATATGGAAAGCCTCCAAAAACAGAAGCATTTTTAATGGATTCATTGCTTTCATGTTTAGTAGCAAGTTCAATCATATCGTGCATAGGTCCTTCTTGAGTCCTCATGTTAATCGATGGTGGCATCATTGGGAGCTTGATGAAGGATGCTTGATAACGCTTTCCTTCGAGTAGATGCTCTAACATAATTTCAGCTGCTTTCACTCCTTGATCATACATATCAACATGAGGATACGTTTTAAATCCGAAATGATAAGGAGTGTGTTCTAACATGCCGGCACTAACATTGGCATGCATATCTAAAGTAGTTGCAATAGGAATTTGGGTCCCTAGAACACTCCTGATTTTTCTTAATAGCTGCTCTTCAGGATCAAAAATATCTTCTACTACCATTGCACCATGGAGAGCAAGAAGCAACCCGTCCAGCTGACCAGCCTGCTCAATTTCTGATATCATTTCTTTTTCAATCTGGCGATAGGCTTCTTTCGTTACCGTCCCTGAAGGTGTCGCAGCTGCGCATAATAGAGGGATGATTTCAACCTGCGCTACATTTTTTAGTACATCCAAAAAGCCACCCACCTCAGTTTTTGTTTGTGTATACGCTGTAAATATCTCTTCCCCTTTGAAATATCCTTCATTATAAAAAGCCTGTATATCGGTTTTTATAGGAGCAAAACTATGGGATTCATGATAGAAAAATGCAATCCCTATTCTAAGCTTTTTCATACAGCCACTCCTCGTGAGATTAATAGGTCGTATAAATGGACTTCCATTCTGTCATCACATCAAAAGCATGATGTGATACCTCACGATGGCCATTGCCCGAATGCTTTGTTCCACCAAAAGCAACCCCAAGCTCGGCATTGGAAGTACCATTATTAATGTAGACTAACCCACTTTCAATTTCTTTTGCTCCGCGATTTGCATAATGGAGACTGTTTGTAAACAATGAAGTGGAAAGACCGTAAACAGTGTCATTATTGACTTCAACGGCTTCTTCAAAATGATCAACCTCAATAAACGCTAGAACGGGTCCAAAAATTTCTTCTTGGGCAACGGCATCACCTTTTTTCACATTGCTTAAAACGGTGGGCTCATAAAAATATCCTTGTTCACTTAATAATCGCTTGCCTCCACATTCAATTACAGCACCTTCCTGGACCGCTATGGCTACATATTTTTCGACTGTTTCAAGCTGATGTTTATTTATTAGTGGGCCGATATCAACTCCGGATTGAAGGCCATTTCCTACTTTTAGATTTTTGGTAATAGCAACAACCCTTTGAAGCAGCTCATCTTTCACATCCCTCTCAACAATAACCCGGCTGGCGGCCGTACATCTTTGCCCTGTAGTCGTAAATGCAGCCTTCACAATCGCTTCTGCTGCTAAATCTAGATTGGCATCCTTCAAGACAATTACTGCATTTTTCCCACCAAGCTCTAAAGATACTCTTTTTAACGTTTTTGCGGCCGTTTCGGATAACTTAATCCCTACTTCAGTTGAGCCTGTAAAAGAGATCACCTTTACGTCCTTATGCTCAGCAAGTTGAGCACCTACTTTACTGCCAGCACCAGTAACCAGATTCAATACACCCTTTGGAAGGCCTATTTCATGAAAAACTTCAGTGAAAATTTGAGCGGATAAAGCAACCTCTGAAGCAGGCTTCCAAACGACTGTATTTCCACTTATAAGTGCGGCTAAAATTTTATAACCAGCCAATGCAACAGGAAAATTCCAAGGAGTGATACAAGCCACTACTCCAATCGGCTCTCGCACCATCATAATTTGGCGATTACTTGCGCCAGAAGAAACCGTTTCTCCAAAAAGACGTCGTCCTTCTCCAGCCATATACTTGCATGTTTCTACGACAACACCGACCTCTCCAAGCGATTCAGCTAGTACCTTCCCCATTTCCTTCGTCATGGTTTGAGCTAAATGTTCCTTTTTCTCTTCAAATACTTGAGCTGCTCTCCAAAGAAATTGTGCACGTTCTGGAAGTGTAGTGTTTTTCCACAACTTGAAAGCGGATTTTGCACTTTCTACTGCATGATCGACTTGTGCAGAAGTTGCAGCAGCATAATAACCGACAACTTGCTCAGTTGCTGGATTCAAACTCTCATGAAATTCCTGATTCTCTTCTTGAACCCAAGCACCGTTTATATACAAACCTTTTTTCGTTACATGTGATGCTGCTTGTTGAACCAACGTGGTCCCTCCTTTACAACGTATCTTTTACTGCATTTTCTAGAATGCTCAAGCCTTGATCTAGATCCACTTCATTAATATTGAGCGGGAGCATTAACCGGATCGTTTGACCCTGAATCCCACAGTTCATAATAAGAAGCTTATGATCCAAGCATTTTTGCTTGATAACCGGAACGGCATGGCTGGCAATGTCCTCATGAAATTCTAGACCGATCATCATTCCTAAGCCGCGAATCTCTTTTATTCCTTGTATCCCATTAAGGGACTGCTGTAAGCGTTCCACAATCCTTGCACCTAAATCTTTGCTTCGATCGACTAGTTTTTCTGCTTCAATTATGTGAATATTCGCTAAAGCAGCTGCACATGAAATTGGATTTCCTCCAAAGGTAGAGCCGTGGCCTCCCGTTGGCCATTTTTCATGAATTTCCCTGCTCGCTACGATCGCTCCAAGTGGCATTCCTCCTGATAGTGCCTTTGCCAAAACCAGAATATCTGGATTTACTCCTGAATGTTCTGCAGCAAACATTTTCCCTGTACGTCCGAAGCCTGTTTGAACCTCATCAAAAATTAATAGAATTCCATGTTGTTTTGTTATTTTTCTCAGCTCTTGTAGAAATGCGGGTGGAGCTGGGAAATATCCCCCCTCACCCATTACAGGCTCAATCACGACTGCTGCCACACGTGAAGGATCGATGCGCAAATCAAAGATTTTTTGTAGCTGGTGTAGACAATAAGAGGTAGCCTCTTCTTCCTGCACACCCTTTAATTGTGATGGATATGGATAAGGAGCATGATGGACTTCTCCTAAAATAGGTTCATAGTATTTTCTATATTTAGAGCTAGAAGCCGTGATGGCAGTTGCTCCTAGCGTTCTCCCATGGAAAGAACCTTCGAAGGAAATAATGCCTGGTCTACCTGTAGCTGCACGAGCTAGTTTTAACGCACCATCAATTGCTTCTCCTCCAGAATTTGAGAAAAACACTGTATCAAGATTCCCAGGTGTGATTGAAGCGATCTTTTCTGCAAGGTTGGCAGCTGATTCATAATAGCCATAGTTCAATCCGAAATGTATGAATAACTCCGCCTGCTTTTTGATCGCATCGACCATCGCGTCGTTTGCATGGCCAACAGCATTTACGGCTACACCTGACACAAAGTCAATGTATTCATCGCCATCTGCTGTCCAAAATCTAGCACCCTTCGCTTTTTCAATAACCAATTCTGTAACTCGTGTCATGACTGGAGATAAATGTTTTTTAGCCTTTTCTCGAATTTCAGTGGTTTTATTTTGTAGTTTCATACGGTGGAACCTCCTTTAATTCCTCAATAAAGATTTGAAGTGAACGTTCAAGTACACCCATGATTTCATCTATTTGAACCCTTGAAACTGTAAGTGGCGGAGTAATTAATAAATGATCACCTAAGTGTCCGTTTAACGAGCCGCTCCCCGGGTAAAAAACCGCACCAAGTTCCATCGCAATATGATTGATACGCTCTGAAGCTTGTATTTTTGCTGGAAATGGAGTTCCCTTGTCTCCGTCAACCGCTAATTCAATCCCCATTAAAAGGCCTTCACCACGGACATCAAAAATAATTGGACACCGTTTTTTCAGCTCCAAAAGCTGCTGCTTTAAGTACTCACCGGCTTCTTGAACCTTGGTAACAATAGCCTCTCGCTCATAGATTTTTAATACGGACAAGCCTGCAGCAACTGACACTGGGTGTCCACTGTACGTATATCCATGGACAAATTTTCCGTTGCCATTTTGGATTAAGCCCTCCACAATCCGGTCATGGACGATCATGCCTGCAAGAGGTGCATATCCAGCGGAAACACCTTTACCAAACGTCATAATGTCTGGTGTGATCCCAAAATGCTGGATCCCAAAGTCCTTACCAGTTCGGCCAAATCCTGTCATGACCTCATCAGCTATTAAAAGAATATTGTACTTATCACAGATTTTTCGGATCTCTTTAAAATAGGCTTCAGGAGGACTGACTGCCCCAAGCTGACTTCCCACAATCGGCTCTGCAATGAATGCGGAAATATGATCTGGTCCAAGTTCAAGGACAACGCTTTCAAAATCACGAACACATGACCAGTTTTGCTTAGTATTACAATCTTCTTTTTCTCTCTGATAAGGACATCTCTTACAATTTGGTGAATGGACATGACTGAAATTCAATAGGTTCGGAGTATAAACCTGGCGGCGTTTTATATCTCCACCTGCCGACAGCGACCCAAACGTATTCCCGTGGTATGATTGCCATCTTCCTATTACAATGTGCTTTTCAGGTCTTCCTGCATCCCTGTGAAATTGTCTTGCTAGCTTAATCGCACTTTCATTCGCCTCCGAGCCGCCGCTTGTAAAATAAACCTTGTTCATTGAATGGGGAGCAAGCTGAGCAATTTTTTCTGCTAGCTGGAACAAAACGTCTGTTTCAAATCTCATACTGTGGACAAAGGCCGCCTTTTTAGCTTGAAAAGCCATAGCTTCAGCAATTTCTACTACACCGTGACCTAAATTAGCTGCAACCGCACCTGAGCAGGCATCGATATATCTCTTTCCATCCTCGTCAAAAAGATAGATTCCCTCTCCATGTGTGATAATAGGATAAGTTTTTGAGAAGTCCCTATGAAACACAAAATCTTTTTTTAGCTCTCTTTCCATCGTTCCACCACCATTACGATGCCTTGGCCGCCTGCTACACATAATGTAGCCAATCCGTACGTTAGCCTCGTCTTTTGAAGTTCATGGAGGAGCGTCACGAGTATTCTTGCTCCTGAGCACCCGTATGGATATCCCAAGGCAATTGCCCCTCCATTAACATTCACCTTTTTTCTATCAAGTCCCGTCCATTGCTTTAGGGAGGGTATTGCTTGTGCGGCGAAGGCTTCATTCAATTCTATTAAGTCCATATCATGGATCGTCAATTCGGCTTTCTTAAGCACCTTTTCACTAGCAGGGACTGGACCAATCCCCATTTCTTTTGGAGATACTCCACTAGTAGCCCACGATTTAATATACGCTAGAGGTGTCAATCCAAGACTACGATGAAAGATTATTATTCATGGCGATGGTTAACAAATCTTCAGGAGGCATTGATGAGAGCGAACCACCATATTTCCCAATCGCTGTCCTTAAAGAACTTACGATAACAACCATTATTCAATCACCGTCCTGTCATGTTCTAAATCTTTCAATGAGACTCTGAATGTTGCTTCTGTATGTTTCTTAACTTGATCAACAGTGATTCCAGGTGCTGTTTCCATGAGGACAAGTCCTTGTTCATCTACTTCAAATACAGCAAGCTCTGTAACGATTAAATCGACCTTTCTTTCAGAGGTAAGTGGATATTGTAAGTCTTTGACAATTTTTGATTGACCCTCCTTAGTAGTATGAAGGGTTGTCACAATGATTTTTCTCGATCCTTCCAACAAATCCATCGCTCCCCCGACACCAAGTACACTTTTTCCGGGTACAGCCCAGTTCGCCACTCTCCCTTGTTCGTCTACTTGAAGTACGCCCAGGATAGAGACATCCACATGTCCCCCTCGAATCATGGCAAAGGAATAAGCACTGTCAAAAAAAGATGCTCCATTTTCTAAAGTGACTGGAAGTTTTCCGGCATTCACTAAATGTTTATCCACTTGATCTGGATTGGGTGAAGGACCAACGCCTAATATTCCGTTTTCAGAATGAAGAAACACTTCAATCCCCTCTGGAACATAATCTGCCACCAACGTTGGAATACCAATTCCAAGGTTCACAATATTCCCATCCTCTAAAGCCTGTGCTGCCCTTCTTGCTATATATTCCTTATGGCTCATGGTATTTCCACCTCCTTCAATACGAGATAATCAACATATAGATGAGGAGTTACGATCTTCTCAGGTGATAGCTCACCCACTTTAACTATTTCATCCACTTCCGCAATCACCATATTCGCTGCAGTTGCCATATTCGGGTTGAAGTTCCGGGCTGATTTTGTATATACTAGGTTTCCTAGCTCATCCGCTTTATGTGCTTTGATTAAGGCAAAATCAGCCTTTAATGAAGGTTGGAAAATGTATTTTTTTTCTTCGATTACTCTTTCTTCTTTTCCAGCAGCTAGTAAGGTTCCCACTCCAACAGGCGTATAAAAACCCGCAATGCCAGCTCCCCCTGCTCGAATGGCTTCTGATAAAGTCCCCTGTGGAATCAGTTCGATTTCTAATTCTCCCATTTGATAAGCCTTTACAACGTCAGGATTAGACGTGAAATAAGAACCAATTCCCTTGCGTACCCTTTTGTTCCTAACAAGCACACCTAAACCCCTTCCTGGCTCCCCGAGGTTATTACTAATAATCTCTAAATCTTTTACTCCCGAAAGAAATAAGGAGTGAATTAAGGTTAACGGGCTACCTACTAACCCAAAGCCGCCCACCATGATTCGGCTACCGTCTTTTATCAATGAAGCTGCTTCATTGGCTGAAATGAGCTTTTTCATTTGTGTTCCTCCATTTATCACTTTTTGTAAAAAAACAAATAAGCTGAGCAGAATTGTAATAAGCTACAAAAATCCTTAAGATTTTTTTGCAGCCTTTCAAATCCACTCAGCTTTAATAAGACCATGAGAGAGGGAAAATCTCTCACTTTATTAAAACCAATCCTTTATTTTTTTTTCGAGGTAAAATCCCAATATCTTTGAACCGCTGATTGAAGTGCGACAATCATTGCCTGCTGTGAAGGGGCCAAATAGTGTTCCTTAATGGTTTGGATTAAAGGATCCAAGCCTTCATTTAGACTGTAACCAATCAGAATCCGTTCAAAAAAATCCTTTGTTAATCCAGTGACAAAAGTGAAATCCGCTCTTTCAATCGTATGAGTCTTATGATTGATTTCAAGGACTATACCAACGTGTTTGTATAGTTCATACATAGAAGTTCCCTGTGGAGCTTTTGCATAACCAGTAACAATGACAGTATCTAGTATATGAATAGGAAATCCCCCCACATACGAAACGCATTTTTATTATTCATTTTAATACACTAGTGTTGCATAAATATTGTCGCAATTTTCAGTTTTATTATTTTTTCTGTTTAGAGCCAAAAAGGTAAATACCCAATTATAGGTGACTCCATCCATTTGGAAATTTATTGACAATTAGACCTGTGCGACGACGACAA